>JAWKQO010000003.1:300000-600000 GCA_041390105.1 Gemmatimonadota bacterium | reverse complement strand
GTCCGCGGTCCATCGTAGCGCTGTGCTGGAGCACGAAGCTGCCTTTGCGGCCACCCAGAGTTCCGGTGACCACTTCAATGGCGACATAGCCGGCCGACCCCTCGACGCCGCCCATGGCCGAAAGCATCTGACCGACGCTGGTGCCGACCAGGTCACCCGCGAAGGTCTTATCGATGGAAAAGCCCCCCATCGGAGGGGCGAGCTCGCTTGTGAGCGGCGTCAAGGTGACTTCGAAGGTGCCTCGGGCAGTATGGCTCATCGCTTCTTGATCCGGTCGAGCTCGTGAGTGGGAAGTGGCCGCCGTCAATGTACCCGCCAGGACCATGCAGGCAGCGGTCACGGTAAGTCGGCGCGGCATCGCATGCGCATTGCTATGGCTTGGTCCCATGGAACAGCAGCCTCTCGGTGGTATCGCCCGGGAACGTGTGTCGGCCGGTCGTAGCGACGAGGCCCGCGCCCTGCAAAGTCGCCAGCCACTGCGCTACGGAGAAGAGGCCAAGTACGTGGCGGTCGCTGTGGGCCTGCACGGCGCCATCGACGGTCCTAAGAAGGTAGGCGAGGTCGACGGTATACGTCGTGTCGCTCGGGTCTGGGTCCCAAGTCCACTCCAGGTAGCGGAGCGCGCGCTCCGGACCATCATGACCGCCCTGTTCCGCTCCAAAGCGGAACGACTCGCGCACGAAGTCTGGAGCGATCAGAAAGGAGCCGCCAGCGCGGAGGTGCACGAAGACCGTGTCGGCTGCCGTGCGCAGGTCTTCGAGCGTGGTCATGTAGCCGATCGCGTCCTGGACCAGCACACAGTCGAACTCCCTGCCCAGGCGGAGCGACCTCATGTCGCCCAGCACGTGTTCACACTCCGGGTTCAAGCGGTGGCTCACGGAGAGCATGTCTGCAGCGGGGTCCACCAGCACGACCTCACCGAAGGTCTGCATGAGATGAAACGCATTGTTCCCACCGCCGCTGCCAAGCTCGAGGAGTGAGCGGGCCGGTGGATCGGCCTCCCGCTTCAGGATCGTGCCGTAGAGGGCCGCGGCCTGGGCGTGGTCTTCGGGGGCCGAGAGCAGCGGCCACCACGAAGCGAGCTCACCGTAGAGAAGGTGGCCTCCGCTGCGTGCGTCCCCGGTGTTGCTCACGTGCACCCGCGCAGGGTCGGGGACGTCACTGCTGGGCGGCCCCGTCCAGCGTGCGCTGTTCCGAGGGAGACAGGACGGCTCGGACGGTGGCGGTGTCGTAGAAGGACTGGATGGCCTTGATCACATCACCCTCGATGCGAACCCAATCGCAGGACTCGACCCCTCCCTGGGGCGTCACGTTGGTGAACCAGACTGCGGCCTGGTCTCCCGTGGAGATCACGTGCTTGATCTGGATCTCGACGACGCTCTTCCTGGCCATCGGCTCCACGGCCGCCAGGTACGATTCCCGGTCCTCGAACCGTCCGAACGGACTGGTGTGTGTGAAGTCCGGGGCCAGCCGAGTGCGCAGCCAGTCCATGTCGAACCGCATCCAGGCCTCCAACCAACCCACCGCCAGTTCGGCACTGCGCTCACGGGTGTCCATGGTGTGTTGCTCTCCGATGGTGTCGGCGACGAAACGGTCGGCGCCGAGCGCACGACCTACGACGGCCTGTTGCAGTCGGCCCAGGTGATGATCCCACCCGTCCGACACGGGATGGGAAGGATCGAACCCGGTGTGTCGAAGCAGGAGTCGGGTTCCTCGCCCTTCAGGGATCAGCTCGATCTCGACCCGGCTGCCGCCTACGGGAACTATGCTGCCGGACATTCCGACAGTGAAGACGACGCGACGCGGTGGGTCCACGATCTCGTAGCGGCCCTCGGAGACGACGCCACCCTCGAAGGTGAGCTTGAACACACCTCCGGGCCGAGGCTCGAGCTCGGCGGACTCTCCGCACCACTGCACCATCCGCAGAGGGTCGGTGAGGAAGGGAAACACGACGTCCGGTGGCGCGTCGATGACAATCGACTTCTCGAGGTGCGTGGGTTGGTGGGTCACGTGTTCTCACCTCGCCTGCCCCGGTGTTCCGCTTCGGCGGCGACCTTGAGGTCGGACAGGGCAGCGTCCCAGAACCGGTCGAAGAACAGCCTGACCTCGTCCAAGGCGCTCGGGTCGGCGCGGTAGAATCGACTCGTGCCCTGGCGCCTTACGCGCACCAGCCCCGCCGAGTGGAGGACCCGCAGATGCTGGGAGACGGCCGAGCGGGTCATGGCGAAGCCTTGGCTCAACTCGCCCGCCGACACTTCCCGGCTCCAGGTCCTCCGGAGGAGGGCTCGCCTGGTGGGGTCGGCCAGGGCCGAGAGTCTCCCGTCGATCTGTCCCGCGTTCATGCCGTACGTTAGTAGTTGCTTTCGTAAGACACAACTGTCATACTCCAACCATGGACGACTGGCGGATTGTGATGAGGGGTGCAGAAGCCAACTACCTCGCGGTCGTAGTCGCCGCGATGGTTCCGATCGTGATCGGCGCGCTCTGGTACTCCCCCTTGATGTTCGGAGAGGTCTGGGCACGGGCCCATGGGTTCTCCGAGGACAGGCTTCTCGAGATAGGCCGCCATGGAGCCCGGACCGTCGCGGTTTCCTTTGTCTGCTACCTCGTGATGGCGGTGGTGCTCTCCCGGCTCATCTCGACCCTGGGCCTCTCCTCGGCGTCCGGCGGCGCGTTGTTGGGCCTTCTGCTCTGGCTGGGGTTCCTCGCCACCATGGGCCTGACCGCGTTCCTCTTCTCCGACAAGCCCATCCTCACCTACCTGCTCGATGCCGCCTACCAACTGATGTACGCAGCGGCGATGGGGGCTCTCCTTGCCTCGTGGCGGTGAGGCGGGCACATCCTCAACAGCTTCGTTCCGGTGCGGAAGGAGGTGCAACGACCATGCAATCCCGCCTGAGTCCTCCCGCGGGCTATCCGCGGATCACCGCCTATCTCCGGTACCAAGACACCGGCGCAATGATGGAGTGGCTGGCTGACGCTTTCGGCCTGGTGGAGCGCAGCCGAATGGCCGGCCCCGACGGCGCGGTGCAGCATGCCGAAATGGAGCTCGAGGACAGCCCCATCATGTTGGGGTCTCCCGGTGGCGACTATAGGAACCCAAGGCACGTTGGCCACGCGACCAGCAGCCTCTACGTCTACATCGATGACGTCGATGCGCACTGCGAGCGGGCCCGCAGCTCTGGCGCGGAGATCATTGAGGAGCCTGCAGATCAACCCTACGGCGATCGACGGTATGGCGTGCGAGACCCGGAAGGCCAGGAGTGGTACTTCGCGTCGCGCCGTGCGGCGGACTCGCCAGGAGTCGGTGGCAGCGCCTCGTGAGATCCGGTCACTCGAGATCGAGGCCCCGCAGCGACGGCAGAAGGTCGCTGTCGGCGCCCTGGTGGGGTGGGGCGCAGCTCGCTGGCGGACTGCTCCTGCTGGCCAGCGCCTGTGCCCCCGGACCTGGCGCACCGCTGCATGCGTTCAACTCGCAGGACATCCTGGCACGCAGGGCCCAGCTTGTCCGCGCCGCCGTCGCCAGGGACTGGGACGGGGTGGGGATGCTGCATGCTGAAGACGCGATCCTGCTCCCTCCGGGCGGTCGAGTCATCCGTGGTCGGGACAGCATCCAGGCGTTTCTGACCAGCCCTGGAGACGTCACGACGGCGGACGTGCGCTACCTCGACCTGCAGGTCTCGGGAGCCGATTCGCTGGCCTACGTGGTCGCGCGATACGAGTACGCCGTCCTCCGAGGCGCCGACACGGCTCGGGTACAGGGCCCGTACGCCGCCGTGTGGAAACGCCATCCCACCGAGGGCTGGCAGATCCAGGTCATGTCGTGGCATTGAGTCCCGAGCCTTGGCTCCGCCCACAGCTCAGCGGCGCCGCCCCAGCAGCACCTGACTCCCGGGGAACGACGAGGAGCCGTCCGCCACGTCGAGCATCCATGTGGCCACGTCGCTGCGCCGCACCGTGGAGAGGAGGCCATAGCGGCTCACCGGGCCCACAACGCCCGTCGGGCGTCCATGCATCAACGTCACGGGCCGCACCGCCAGGGACGGTATGGACGACTTCGCCAGCACGCGTTCCGCTGCCTCCAGATCGCGGTAGGCGGTACCGACGTGGCCGGCGCCGATCAGGAGCCGGACGGGAGCGCTGGTCTGCGCCACGCTATCCCCGACGCCGCCCGCGCTGATCCACACGAACCGCTGCAGCTCCCTCGAGCGAGGTGCGTCGACGACGATGCGCGTGACCCGCTCCACCAGGTCCGGAGGAGAAAGGAGCGTGGACCACGGAAGCAGTGAGCGACGGCGCAGTCCCAAGCACGAGATCACCGCGTCTGCAGCGCTCAACAGCAGTGCGAGAAACGACGGCTTCATCACGGAGCCGCGCACCACCTCGACGCCGTCCGGGGCACGGTAGGGTGTCTCCGGTCGCACGGCTGCCGTCACGGCGTGCCCCCGCCCTGCCGCCAGGCGGGTCACCCACTGGCCGGTCGCACCCGATGCACCCAGAACCAGGAGCCTCATGACTCCTGGTGCTGCTCCGCGAGAGCAGTGCTCACCGGACTGCGCTCCCGAGTGTGGAGTGGTGGAACAGGTCGTCGATCTCTTCCGCGCTCAGATGGTCCGCTGAACGCAGCCACCAGGCCAGCAGCGCCAGAAACGCTCCTGCGGTCGCGCGCGCGCGGCCCAGCAGGATCTCCCGCGACCCGTGAGCGCCGCCCACGCGCTCCAGCTCGACCGCGATCATATCCGCAAGGATGCCTTCGCTGATCTCCCGCAGCCGCGGATCGGCGCCTCCGAGCACGGCGGCCTCGAAGAAGCGGCGCTGCTCACGGATGTGTCGCAGCATGGGCATCGAGAAGCGGAACCGGCGGGCGTCTTCTTCCGCGGTGGTTCCGGGCGGGGCCTGCCGTGTGAGCGTGCTGAGCCGGCCCTCCAACCCGGAGAGCAGCAGATCCTCCTTCGACTCGAAGTGGGTATAGAAGGTGGAACGACCGACACCGGCGCGATCCACGATGGCACTTACCGTGATCGCGTCGTAGTCGTGCTCGGCGAGCAGCTCGAGCAGCGCCATTCGCAGCCGGGTCTGGGAGCGTTGCATGGCAGGTCAGGTTAGTCCGCCCCGCAGGTCCCAGCCAGGCGAAGCGAGACACCACCCCCCCATCTGTCCAGTTTCAGACACTCCCAGAGCGGGTGTCGCTTGATGCGAGGGAGAGTGGTGCGGGATACTCACCGGCACGTTCCAACGAACCGGAGATCGACCGTGTTTCACCTCGCTCTGCTCGTCGTGCTTGCCGGCGCCGTCATTCACGTTCTGCGTTTGTCGAATCGCACCAGCTCCGCGGCTGGCGAGGCGGTCCTGCGCTGGGTCCTGGTGGGCTACTGCGGGATCCCCATGGTCCTGTTCATGGGATACGCGCTCGTCCATCCGGCGGAGGCCTCCCAGGCCGTGGGCATGCCGGCGGGGTCGCCGTACCAGACGTTCGCCGTTTGGGCGCTGATTGGCATGGGCATCGCGGCAACGCTGGCCCTCCGGATCAGGGGCGCCTACCTCGTGGGTCCCGCCATCGCCTGGTCGGTCTTCTTCCTCGGGGCCACGGCCATCCACATGCAGCAGCTCCGGTCGGAAGGAGGGCTCACGCACGGCATGGCGCTGCTGATCTTCGCTACCCACGGCCTCATATCCGTGGTGTTGCTGGGCGCGCTGTGGGCATCGGGACTGCTGCGCGGGGGTGGCGCCGACGCTGCGGCGCGGCGGCCGTGAGGTTCGGCCACGCGCTGCAGCTCGGATGAAGGGGCTCCACGCGCTGACGACGCTGGTGCTGGCCGCCACACTGTCCCAGGTCTATGGGGCGGGCCTGCTGGTGTTCGCGGGCAACTACGACTTCCACCCCACGTTCGGGTACGTCGTGCTCCTGCTCGTCATCGTGCAGGCACTCTGGATCGGGGTGTCCCGTAAGAGGCACCTGGGCTGGCCGGTCGGGCTGGCGCTGGTCTCGGGGATCGCAGCCCCGTTCCTCGTGATCAACGGCCCGCAACTGGGGGCGACATTGGCGTCCTTGCACCCGTTGTTCGGAGTGGCAGTCGTCATCGCCGAGGTGGTGCTGTGGCTTCGCACGCGGGCGCAGTCGCCTGCCCTGTGCTCGGCTCCGCCTCCCGGCATCGAGGGCTGAGAGCCGGGACAGCACCCGGGCGTACCGCCACCACCCGAGTCGACCTCTCGGTCCAGACCCTCCCGGCGAGGCCGGACCCTCCCTCCCTCGCCGAGGAGGTGACTCGTGGCCCCCTGCGGTCCGCTTCTGCGCTTATGCCAAGGTAGGAGATGCGACCTCCCAACCGGAGGCTCCATGCGCCCCGTCAGATCCTCTATCCTGGTTGCTGTTGCTGTTGCGGTCGGTGCCACGGGAGCGTGGCTGCGTCTCGATGCCGGAGGTGCCGATGCTCAGGGCTCGCGCTTTGTCATTCCACAGTTGCGTCCCACGGGACTACTTGGCGTGGGCTTCCTGGACAATGGGTGCACGGCATCTCTGATCGACGCCAATCACATTGTTGCAGCGGCCCACTGTTTCACATACGACGACCGTGGTGTCTGGCAGGGACCGCTCCGGTTCTATCCAAACTTCCACCCGCAGAACACGTCTCACCCATTCTCGACGGTCCAGCGCGCGGTGGTAGGGACGCGCGTGCAGACCGGGTCCGAGTTCGTGCGCTCCGATTGGGGGATCGCTGCGATCGATCCGCCGATTGCGGGTGTGCTGCCGTTGGTCTTCGATGTCCCTGGACCGGTACCGGCCACCGTTCACCATCTGGGGTACGCACGCGATACAGCGTTCTTCGGTCCGGGTCCCAAGCCTCCCGGTCTGCCGACTCCCGCCGATTTCCTGGGGAACGTCTGGTGGCAGCCGGCGATCATGGAAACCGATTGCACACTATTGAACGTGGACAACGACTACCTGTCCGTCACGTGCAAGATACTCGGGGGCGACTCGGGCTCTCCCATCCTGGATGCGGCGACGGGGCCCCATGTGTACCGAGTGCTCGGTGTGGTCCACGGAGGGTCGGGTGGTCCAAGCGCGGCGCGGTTCATCGGGGCACCGCGGCAAGCGGGGCCCGTCGCGGTCAGTTCGGTCGGGACGGGCCGGACGGCGCTGTGGGCCCTCGACGTCGACGCTGAACACCTGACCGGTCGTGTGCGGGCCAGCCCGAGCACCACGGCGCGCTTCGCTCCGTTTCGTCGCATCGGCTATCTGAAGGCTCCACGTGATGTCGCGGCCGCGTCGACCGGCACTGGAAGCTCCCGTGTCTTCGTGGTGAGCAACGGGGGCGCCCTTCGGCGTATCGACGTCGCCCCCAACCTCGGCAGTCAGTGGGCTACTCATCCAGGGCCACCGGGATCAGCCTCGGTCGACGCTGTTGACGCGGCGGAGGGCCTCGGCTCAAGCACGCTCTACGCCTCGACCACGGACGGTGCGCTCTTCCGACAGGTGATTGGGCAGTCGATGTGGACGCCTATCACGTCGAAGCCGAACTTGAGTGCGCTCGCGACGGAGCGTTTGGCCACCGGCGCAGACCTGATCGTCGTGGCAGCTTCCTCCGGGGTCTGGATCAGCCGCGTTTCCGCCGCCGGGAAGCAGGGAGGACTCGCGCCCGTCACGCTCCCCGAGGGCAGCTCCGCCCAGGCGTTGGACGTCAAGCGCCTGCAAAGCGGTGCGGTGCTCCTGGTCATGCTGGACTCCCAGCAACGGCTGTGGACGCGTCTCTCCGCTGGCGCCGATCCCACGAACGGTGGCTGGTCCGACTGGCGGCGCGCGGACATCCCACTGTGGGCCCCGCAGCTTGCTGCGAAAGCGAGCCCACTGGAGGCCTTGGGTGCGTATTTCTTCGGCTACTTCGACGAGGTGGTGGGTGGTCAGGTCGGCGATCTGGCCTACATCACCGTGGACCAATGGCGTGAGCCGAACGCCGCCCAGCGCCCCATCCTGTTCGCCACGGATCTGCAGGGCAACATCTATGTGTCTGAACAGCAGGAGCGTACGTGGGGCTGCACGTCCTTCTTCTCAAGCACGTTCTGCCTCCATCGCTCGACCGTGTGGACAGCGTGGCGGTCGTTCTACGACTGAGCCTAGGCCGGCTTCCGGCCCCGTCCCAGATACAACGTGTTGCTCAGCCCGAAGAAATCGGTCGACCCCATGAGGGAGAGCAGTCGCGCGTGGTCGTCTGCGGAGATCACGCCCTTTCCAACGACCAGCTCGCGCAGTCGCTGAAAGGTCATCCCATAGAGGTCCGCCAGCGCGTGCCCGCCGTGCCACTCGAGAATGACCCCCTCCACGTGCGTATCGTGTAGCCCTTCGGCACGCAGCACAGCGCCGATGCGACGGCCGTAGAACGGATCGAAGCCGATGACGCGCGCCGCATCGATCACAGACGCGAAGCTACGGTCGAAGAACGCTGCATCGTCCGGCGAGGCGTCGGTGGCGCGGACCGTGGAGAAGTCAGCGACCACGGCCACAAGCCATCCCCCTGGGCGGAGCGCCTCAATCAGCTTCTGAACGACGGCGTCGCGCTGGGGAAGGTGGGCGAGCACAGCACGAACATGGATCAGGTCGTAGCCCTCCTCTTCCAGCGGGTCGGTCACGACGTCGTGTTGGAGAACTCGTAGGTTCGGGGCCGTGAGCGCCTGAAGGAACTTCGTCTCGACGTCGGTGGCGACGACCTCGCCCTGGGGACCGACGATCTGACAGAGACGTTCCGCGATCGAACCGCCACCTGCGCCGACGTCCAGACATCGCCAGCCCGGGCGTGGATCCGCACCCATGATGGTCCGCATGCTCCACGGATCGAACGCAGCCTCGAGTGCCGCGAGCCTCGCGCGCTCGGCGTGCCACGCGTGGTCGAACTGGTAGCTCATGGCTGCATGCTCGGTGTGTCCACCGGCCCTCCGTGCGGATCCAGTGCGAACCTAGGACACGTTACGCGCAGACGCCAACGTCCGCGACGGAACGGGCTGGCCGCGGTGCCCCTCAGTCTCCCAACAGATCCCAGCGATTGCCTTCGAGGTCCTCGAACACGGCGACCTTGCCGTACGACTCGTCACGGGGCGTGGTGATGAACTCCACGCCGGCGCTCACCATGCGGCGGTAAGTGGCCTCGAAGTCGTCCACCCGAAGGAACAGACCCACCCTCCCACCGAACTGCTCACCCACCACCTGGGTCTGTCGCTCTCCGTCCGCGCGCGCCAGCAGGAGTCCCGTCTCGGCGCCGGGCGGGCGCACCACCACCCAGCGCTTCGGGCGGCCGTCGTTGGTGAGCGAGGGGCTGTCCTCTGCGAGCTCGAAACCGAGTACGTCCACGAAGAAGCGGATGGCCGGTTCGTAGTCCCGAACCACGAGCGTCACCAGGTGCAGTCGGGTCATCTGTCGGTGGCATTGCACGTTGTCTGTGGGTCGCCCGCCCTCAAGGCCCGTCGAGCGGGGCATCCCCGGTCTTTCAGGAACCAGGCAGGACTTCTGTCTCCACGAAACGGACGAACTCGGGGGAGAAGTTGTCCCTGCCTGCCTGCCGCGAGGCGCTGTCGCTTCCACCCCATGCCCGTCGCAGGGAACCGTACGCCGCGAAGAGACGCTTCATGCCGGCCACACCCGTTTCGGCGTCCGGAAAGTGCTCGTATTGCCATTCACGGCGCAGCAGCACGCCCATCCAGTAGGCGTTGAGACGGAACTCCTCCGCTTCCGTCAGTTCCTGGCCGCTCCGGTCCTTGAGGAACAGCTCTACGAGGCCCGGATCGCTGGAGATCTGGTACCAGCCATCCTGCAGGTTTTCCGTCAGCGTCGCCCGGGCCTCCATCTCCATCAGGTCGTTGTTCTGTCGCAACTCGACACCGAGGAACGCGAGGCCGGCGATGACACCCAGGTTAGCCAGCAGGTGCATCGCTTCGGACACGCTGCGTTTCTTCACGGGTGCTTCCTCCACTGCCTTCTCCGCGACAACGGGACGCCAGGACCAGGACGAGTGATGGCTAGCTTCCCACAAGGCAGGGGGCAAGCAACGACAGGCGTCCTCTCAGACGCCCAAGGCACCCACCGGAACCACGTGGTGAGCCCTCGATCGTCGACCGCTCGCCGTACGTGATTCCCGACCTCAGGCCGGAGTTGCGATTCGTCGATGAGGCGAGGCACCTCCCCCTTGTGGATCGAGGGACGGGTCGAGGGCCGCCGCATGCCGGCATTGCCGTCTCGATCGGTATTGTGCAACGCTGGCGATCGGTAAATGGCAACGTCCCTGATCGGTATTCTGCAATCTCCAAACCCCAGTGCCTCCGGGGGCGGATGAAACACGAAGGTCTTCGTAGTTGAAGACAGCGACCGGATTTCGTGAATACGAAGGTCTGCGTACTTCCCCGAGCCCGCGAGAGTTCGGCTCTCTAAGCCACAATTTGACATATTGTACCAAATGCCCATATTGGGACAATCACCCCGCAACCGTCCCCACCGGGCAGCCCACCATGACCGACTCCGCCGACACCCCGCACAGCATCACCGCCGCCGAGGCCCGGAAGAACATCGCGGAGCTGGTGAGCCGCGCCGCCTACGGGGGAGAGCGCTTTGTGGTGACCCGTCACGGGAAGGAGCTGGCGGCCATCGTCCCGCTCCGGGACGCCTCGCTCCTGGAGCGGCTGCGGGAGCTGCTGGAGAAGCGGGACTTCGAGGCCGCGCTCCGGGAGATCGAAGCCGGGGACACGGTGCCCTGGGACGAGGCCAAGCGGGAGCTGGATCTCTAGGACCGGGGAGACGAGTCCCGTGGCCCACCCGGTGGAGGTCTCGCGCGCGGCGCTCGAGCAGATCCGCGCACTGCCCGTGGAGGAGCGGCGCGCGGTGGCCCGCGCCGTCGACGCGCTGAGCAGCGCAGAGGGCCATCCCGGCAAGACAGGCACGCTGCTGGTGCCGGCGGGAGCGCACACGCTGGTGTGCGTGGTGGACGAGGACGGCCGGGTGGTGGTGGTCACGCTGCGGGCGGCGGGCACCTCGCCCGGCCGCACGCTGAGGGAGGCACTGGGCAGAGCCGGCAGGCTCCTGGGAAGAGGGGGTGGGATGAGGGAATGGACGGCGGACCTGCGTCACGCGGCGCGTAGCCTGCGCCGGGCTCCTGGATACGGGGTCGCGGCCGTGCTCACGCTGGCCATGGGCATCGGCGCCACCGCGGCGGTCTTCAGCGTGGCCAACGGCGTGCTGCTCGAGCCGCTGCCCTACCAGGATCCGGGGCGGCTGGTGTCCATCTGGAGCCACTGGGCGGACGAGGAGAAGAGCTGGGTGTCCTGGCCCGAGTACGTGGCGTACCAGCAGCAGGCGCAGAGCCTGGCCGACGCCGCGCTCTACTTCACGTCCGAGCACAACTTCACCTCGGTGGACGCGCCCGAGCGTGTGGGCTCCGCGGTGCTCACCGCCAACGCCTTCTCGGTGCTGGGCGTGCGGCCCTGGCTCGGCCGCTTCTTCACGCAGGAAGAGGCGGTGACCCAGGCGTCGGTGGTGGTCCTGGGCTACGACATCTGGCAGCGGCGCTTCTCCGGAGATCCTGCGGTGGTGGGCCGCACCGTCGAGATCAACGGCCTCGCGTTCGAGGTGCTGGGTGTGCTGCCTCCGGACTTCCGCCTGCCCATCGACTACGCGGCCGTCTCTCCCAGCGAGGTGTTCTTCCCCGCCGAGGGCGACGCCACCGTGCCGGTTGAGATCCCCCGCAACGGCGGCGACCACGGCTACTACGTGATCGCCCGCCTCGCGGACGGAGCCAGCGTGGAGTCGGTGCGCGTGGAGATGGATGCGCTGGCCGGACGTTGGGTGGCCGAAGGTCTGTACGATGAATCGCGCGCGTTCCGCCCCCTGGTGATCCCGGTCACGGAGGACGTGGTGGGGAAGGCGCGGGGCACCATCCTGCTGCTGCTGGGCGCGTGCGGGCTGGTGCTGCTGATCGCGTGTGGCAATGTGGCCAACCTCACGCTGTCCCGCTCTGAGCGGCGCACGCGCGAGGTGGCGGTGCGGCGGGCGCTGGGGGCGGGGCGCGGGCGCATCCTCCGCCAGCTCGCCGCCGAGAGTGTCTTGCTGGCCACGTTGGGTGGTGCGTTGGGTCTGCTCCTGGCGTGGGCGGGCGTGCATGCGCTGCTGGGCATCAGCCCGGACGCGGTGCCGCGCGCGGATGCGGTGGGGCTTAACGCCACGGTGCTGCTGTTCACCGTGCTGATCGCGGCCGCCACACCGGTGCTGTTCGCCTGGCTACCGGCGCTCCGCGTGACCGAACGCGCGGTGGGGAGTGCGCTGTACGGAAGCCGCGGCGCCGAGAGCGGTCCCGGACGCAGTCGTTTCCGGGGGCTGCTGGTGGCCAGTCAGATGGCGATGGCGGTGGTGCTGCTGGCCGGCTCCGCGCTGATGATGCGCACGTTCGCACGCCTGATGCAGATCGACCTGGGGTTCCGCACCGAGAACGTGCTTACCATGCGCCTCACGCTGCCGTCGGCGTCCTATCCCGAGCGGGACGACATCGTGCGCTTCTGGGACGACGTCCTGGGTCAGATCCGTGCGCTGCAGGGTGTGCGCGCGGCGGGCGCATCCCGCTTGCTGCCGCTGGCCAGCCAGATGGGGGACTCCGGCTTCAACGTGGTGGGCTACGTGCGCGCGCCGGACGAGTCGACCGCCGCCGAATGGCAGTTCGCCACGCCCGGCTACATCGAGGCCATGGGCATTCCCGTGCTCGAGGGCCGGGCGTTCCTGGAGAGCGACCGCGGGGACGCAGTGCCCGCCATGCTGATCAACGAGGCCGCCGCGCGGCGCTACTGGGCCCCCGGTGTGAGCCCGCTTGGGTCACGCGTGCGCACGTTCTCGGGCGATACCGCCACCATCGTGGGGGTGGTGGGCAACATCCGTCACAACGGCGTGACCAGCGACGCGCGGGAGCGCTGGTACCGCACCCCGGCCCAGATCACCAGCACCGGCAACCTCCGCCGCATGTCGCTGGTCGTGCACACCGACGGCGACCCGCTCGCCGTGGTGGGAGCCGTGCGGGACGTGATCCGCCGACGGGATCCCGCCATGCCGCTGGCCGAGGTCCGCACCCTGGACGACGTGGTGTCCTCCGCGCTGGCCCGCCCCCGGTTCGCCATGGTGCTGCTCAGCGCCTTCGGCGCGGTGGCGTTGGCCCTCTCGCTGGTGGGCGCCTACGGCGTGCTGGCCTACCTGGTCAGCCTACGCACCCAGGAGATCGGGGTGCGCATGGCGTTGGGCGCCACTCGTGGGACGGTGGTCCGCATGGTGGTGGGGCAGGGGCTCGGGATGGCAGCGGCGGGCGTTCTGGCCGGGACCGTCCTCGCGTTCTTCCTGACCCGGCTGATGGAGAGCCAGCTCTACGGGGTGGGGCCGCGGGATCCGGTCACGTTCACGGTAGTGCCGCTGTTGTTTGCGGGGGTGGCGGCGGTGGCGTGTTTGCTGCCGGGGGTGCGGGCGGCGGGGATTAATCCGACGCAGGCGTTGGGGGTGGAGTAGGCGCCAGGGTCTAGCGCTAGGGGACATTCCCCGGTGGGGCTCGGGTACCAGCGCGGAAGCGATAGCCGTGCTGCTCAGACCGCCTTCGCGGCGGCAGGCCATTACTCCGACAGTGCCATGAAGCTTCCCCGTTCACGATTGCCGACTGTGCCGTCTGCCGTCAACCGCGGTCAATCGGGTGGCAGGACGGCCCGAAGAAATCTACAGGGGTCTGCCAACTCCCGCTCCTGGCCGTTTATCGGAGTCCTAGGCGGTCAGAAGCATCCACTCACCCTCTTCGCCAAAGTGCCTCTCGGAGGCAATGCGCGTTCCATATCCCGGTATGTATTCAAGCTCGACAACTGCTCCGGGGCCTGGGGTTACACCTCGGAGCCGCCGGGCCAAGAGCTCCGCCAGTGCAGGGTCTTCCACCGTACAAACGATCTGCCTTGAGGTCCTGCCAATTGAAGCAAGCAACTCGACGAGATGCAGCGCTCGGTAATCATCGATGTGCTGTACGGGATCATCCAGAAACAGTGTCCGGAGCTTGCTCCATCCCGTGCTGAGGTAGACGGACAGGAGAAAGGCGATGCCGATTGCTCTCCGCTGTCCGCTACTGAACATGAATTTCGGGTTGAGTCCATCGCCCACCTGAAGACTCAGGAACCGCTTCACGTCCCCTCGGATGTGATACTTGAGTTGAGTCCAGTCCGAGTGCGGACGCAGGCGCAGGTAGATCTCTTCCAGTAGAGGCCCGATCGCGGACAGTCTCTCTTCGATGACCTCCCCCTCCAGTCGGCGCAGCGAAGCTCGGATCGCTGTGGCCCTGGCGAGTGCACCCTCAGCCCTCTCCATCTCTCTAGAAAGTCGATCCGCCTCTGACCTCGTCTTCTCGACGCGAGCGCTGGCGGCTTCGACCTGCCGCGAAATACTGGCGGACTCAAGAAGTCTCAGTAGCCGCCCAACCCTCAATGCATCGTCTTCCCTCGTCTGAGCAAAACGTCGGAGCTCCTGGAGGGCCTCTATGGGCGTCCATTCATCGGCCACGCCCTGCACCAACTGACGCGCCCGGCCCTGAAGGGCGTTCAACTGCGTTGTGATCTCTTCGCGCCTGCTACGCTGGCCCGCGAGCTCCCGCTCAACCTTCGACCTCCGCTCCTCGGCATCGGAAATGGCGACCAAGAGCTGCTCCCGCCTTCGCCGGAGCTCCGCAACTCGGGCGACCTCCGCGCGCAGCGCGGCGCGGGAGAGGTGAATATGCTCCGCATACTGCCCGGGCGATATAACAGAGCCGCACAACGGGCACCGGCCCTCCTGCCGGCCAATGTGCTCACCCGTCTCTAGGAGAATAGCCAGCAGCTGCTCATCCCCTCCGGCGTCGGCCGCGCGCCTCAGCATTGGCTCGATCCCCTCCAGCTCTAAGCGGAGCTTCGAGACAGACGTCTCGAGGGCCTTACCCGCAGAGACGAGTTCGGCTTCAGTCGGGGCTTCCGCACGCGCTGCATCCCTCTCTGCAATCAGGCTGGTCAGGCTTCGCACCAAGGCCATGGCCGCTGCCGCAGCTTCCCCCCAATCGGTACCTCTTGTCCGTACGGCATTCAGGTCTTCAATCTCTGCACCCAGCAGCTCGGTGAGCTCCGCGCGGGCTGTTGCCAGCTGTTCCTCCGACACGACTGCTGCACGGAGCTCGGAAAGGCGCTCCAAGTCCTGGTTCAACTGCGTGCGGACTCGGTCATACCGACTCTTCGCGGCGTCATTGCGCTGGCTAAGGACCGTTCGCGCTGCTTCGATCCGCGTCAGCATCGTGCCGAGTTGGCGCTCACCGATCGCCTCTCGAACGAAACGGAACCGCTCCGCTTCCGCCAAGTCGATGCTGAGCCGAGTAATCTCCTCGTCGCGGACCATCGCAGAAACCAGAAGCTGTTCAAGCGCGCCCTGAGGTGCTGACTGCGTCTCCGTGAGCACATCCTGAACCTCAGGTGATATGCCCGACGCCGAGTTGGAAGGATCACGTCGCAGCACAAGAGCCCGTCCGTCGTCTCCCTCAAAGAAGCATCTCGCGTACTGGTCGGACGGATCCCCCGCGCCGCGCCACCAAAGATAGTCCTCGATGCGCTCGCTCCTTTCGGACTGGCCTTGTTGACGCCGCAAGTGGCCTACGAGCGAGAACTCAACGGCGTCGAGGACGCTGCTCTTCCCTGCGCCATTACGCCCAGTGATAACGAGAAACCCCGATGGCACCGTGATACTTACGCGATCGCGAACCCCACGGAAGCCGCTAAGCTCAACCCGTGTCAGCTTCATGTCGCACCCTCGATGAGGTCTGCGATGCGGTTGGCGGGCTGGGCCTTCAGAAGGGCCAAACGCAACGAGTCCGGCAGGTGAGAGGCGAGGCGGTGCTCAATATCCAACTTAGCGAGGACGTCCGCATCGCTTATTGTCAGAAGAGGTGCCAAGGCTCGTCGGACCTCGACGGCGCTAGCCGTCCCAGCGCGTGCGATCTTCCTTGTAGCATTGAAGTCTTCCTCAATGGCTCCAAACCGATGCGAAGCGAAGACATCGCCGGGGAGTGCGGCCAAGAAGACTCCGTAGGCATTCCAAGCTTTAGTCGGATGCAGCTGTAAGGCGCGCGAATACCGGTTGAGGAAAGATTCCTGTGTGTGTCCCCAGTCTGAGAGGAGCTCTGCGGGAGTCTCATAGGATGCGACGAAACCAAACACTGAGCGATTCTCAAAGAGCAACAACGGCCGGTCGCCTTGCGAATCGACGGAGACACGATACCCGTGTTGACCCAGAGTCTCGAGAGCGGTGTCCAGGATCTTCATACTGCGATACCTAGGTAGGGATAGAACTCATCAATGGACATCCATGTGGCCGACGATCCCCCACGTACAATCCCGGCCGGGCGGCTCCCCCGTACGATATCACTCGGTAGGCTGTCTGACAGGCAGTCGACGCACACCACGCGATCTACTGCTGGTGACAGGCCACCCGCAGAGTCCAGATCGGCTCTGACCTGGCTCATGCGAGTGCCGCTGGGACGTCGGATGAGGCGGATTCCTTCTCCATTGAGCACGAGCATATCGCCAAGAAACTCTGCGTCGAGTTCGATCATGCGAAGCAGGATTGCGCCAGCGTGCTCGAGACCCTCCGGGCGCTGCGTGCGGACCGGTTCGTCTGACGCGCGGGCGGCGATATCGTGGCGGAATGCGAACAGCGCCTCGACGGAAAGAAGAGCGAGGTCAGGAAGGGTACCCGAGAACTCACGCCCGAGAAGATCTAGGAATTTCCCTGTCGATGCGAAAAGGAGCCTTCGCACGAACTGCTCCAATGCCACGCGGCGTAAGTCGTGAAGGAATACCTCGGCGGGCTCCTCCTCGTGAAAGAAGTGGGCTCCGCACGCTTGCGTCCAGCTCCACAAGCTGTGTGCTTTGGTTTGCAGTGTGGAGGCGGTGTCGGGGTTGACGACGATGATCGCCTGGGGGCGCACACTCTGTACGCAGGACTCCAGGACAGCATTCAGATAGGCCCAGTCAGACCAAAAGCCGACAATCAGAAGATCCCGGCCTTGGAGGTGACCGGCGAGCCACGTTGCTGCGCTCGAAATGCGAGCTGAGATCGTCGGGTCGTCAAGCTGTCGGGGATGCCAGACGGTCTCGTTTCGTGAGCGACGACAGCAGCCGTGGAGCTTCAGGAGAGGCTTGTAGCGGTCGGCGTATAGATTCGCCTCGACGCCATCGAGGGCTCCTCGCGGGTCCCCCTCACCGAGGTCAGCGGAGGCGTCTTCGATATGCGTGTCATAGTTGGTCGAGACCGCGGCGACGATTGCATTCGATAAGAGGAGGTCGGCTATCGCAACATGCCCCGCATTCGGACGGCGTTGGAATCTGGCCTCCCATGGGACAATGCGCTCAATGAACGGCACAACGAGTTGGTTGCGGTCGATGAGGAAGCTCGCGAATGCTTCGAGATCGGCTCGCTGAGAAACGGGCACCGTATCGCCGGTAATCGACTCGTAGGCTGCGACACAGGTGGTGGTGAGTGCGGCCGCCGATGGCAGGTCGGTTGGCGATCCCATTGACAGTCCCGCGCCGCACAGGATCGCTAGGTTGCCGCCCTCGAGGGACACGGCAAGGCGAGTTCTAACCTCTGGTCTCACTATCGTCGCAGCGCCTTTCTCGGCAGTCCATGTGCGTACACCCCTGCTCAAAGCCGAGGGGCCCAGCGGCTGGGGTGGGGCGCGTGCCGGCCCAGCCCATACCCCCAAGCAGCCAACGGCAGCGGCTGCGCCCAAGCCGCGGGTACCGAGGCAAGAATGCGCCGACGTCGAGCGCGTGGCTAGCCGATACACGAGGACACCCGCACTGCCCTCCACACTGTGGGGAGCGGCCCTCGGGGAAAAGGACTTTCCCTGAAAGGCCGGCCGCCTTGACCCATCAACCATGATTGATATACTCCCACCCATGCCCACCACCACCCCATCCACCGAGGCCCTGCTCCAGCGCTTCCAGGCCGTGGCCGAGGAGACGCGCCTGCGGATCGTGCAGCTGCTCTCCGAGGGGGAGCGCTGCGTGTGTGAGCTGCAGGATGCGCTGGACGCCGGCCAGTCCCGGCTGTCCTTCCACCTGAAGAAGCTCAAGGAGGCGGGGGTGGTGTCCGACCGGAAGGAAGGGCGGTGGGTCTACTACGCATTGGAGCCGGGAGCGCTGGAGGAGATGCGGGCGTTTCTGGGTGAGGTGAAGCCGGACCAGACGTGGCGAGCGCCCAGCCGTTCGGGCGGGTCCTGCTGCAGTTAAGTGCAACCTGCCTTTTTATTTACCCTAATACATCAACCGCTGTTGATATGGAGAGACCGATGAGCCAGCCGACCACCACGGGCCAGGAGGTCCGGGAGATCGTTCGCGAGAAGTACGGGGAGGCCGCCAAGCGGGCGGCCAGTGGCCAGAAGGGGAGCTGCTGCGGGACATCGTCCTGCTGCGGACCGGACGCCACCGACCCGATCACGCGGGACCTGTACGACTCGGTGACCGCCTCGTCGCTGCCGGAGGCGGCGGTGCTGGCCTCGCTGGGGTGCGGCAACCCGACGGCGCTGGCCGAGCTCTCCCCGGGGGAGGTGGTGCTGGACCTGGGCAGCGGAGGCGGCATCGACGTGCTGCTCTCGGCCAAGCGGGTGGGCCCCAGCGGCAAGGCCTACGGTCTGGACATGACGGACGAGATGCTGGCCCTGGCCCGGAGGAACGCCGCCGAGGCGGGCGCGGAGAACGTGGAGTTCCTGAAGGGCGAGATCGAGCACATCCCGCTCCCGGACAACAGCGTGGACGTGATCATCAGCAACTGCGTCATCAACCTCTCGGCGGACAAGCGCCAGGTGTTCCAGGAGGCGTTCCGGGTGCTGAAGCCCGGGGGCCGCTTCGCCGTCTCCGACGTGGTGGTGCGGGGCGAGGTCCCCGACGACATGCGTCGCAGTATGGAGCTCTGGGTGGGCTGCATCGCCGGTGCGCTGGAGGAGAGCGAGTTCGAGACGCTGCTCAAGGAAGCCGGCTTCGAGGACCCGAGCCTGGAGCCTACGCGCATCTACGAGGTGGAGGACGCGCGCGCCTTCCTGGAGGAGTCGGGGCTGGACGTGGACGCGTTCGCAGCCGCCGTCGAAGGTCGGTTCATGTCCGCGTTCATGCGGGCGTGGAAGCCGTTGGCGGAGGCGGCGGAGCCGTGTTGCGGGCCGGGGTGCTGTGGGTGAGCGGGCGGCCCAACCGGACATTGTCCGCTTCTCGGGGGAGATCGAGATTCGGGCATGACCAGGCAAGCGCTCCTAGACGAGATCCTGCGATTGCCCCCGGAGGAGAGAATCGCGCTCCCTGGTGAAGCCTGGGACTCGATCGCTGCGACGCCCGCCGATGTGCCGATTCCTGAGTGGCATGTCCAGGAGCTGGAGCGCAGGCTGGCCACGGCCGATCCGCGGTTCGTTCCGTGGGAAGAGGTCCGCAGCCGCCTGCGGGGCTCCACGTAGCGGCCGGGCTGCCAGCCCTCTGGGCAATGGTACCATAACTGCTATAGCTTTTGGTACCACCAAGAGGGCACGGCCATGACCAAGAACACCAGCATCACCTTGAGCGAGCATTTCGAGGGGTTCATCAGGCGCCAGGTCGAGACCGGGCGCTATGGATCGGCGAGCGAGGTGGTCCGCGCTTCCCTCCGTCTCCTCGAAGAACACGAACAGAAGGTCGAGACCCTGCGCCACGCCCTGATCGAAGGCGAACAGAGCGGCGACGCGGGGCCCCTAGACATGGAGAAGATCAAGCGCTCCGCTCGAGAGAAGGCAGGGCTTTCTCCGCGAAGAGGCTAGAGCCCTCAGCGAGACCCGCGAGGGCGCGTGCCCGCTGTCGCTACGCCGCCGACGCAGCCACGAACGGATTCAGAACCAGCACCCCGCCGTACCAGCGCTCGTGCTGAAAGTCTTCGGAGTACAACACCCCGAGCTCGTGCACCTCGGCGTAGGCCCACATGTGCGCGTCCCACAGTGCCAGGCCATAGGCCGCCATGCCTTGAAGGGCCGTTCGGCCAACACGGGGATCCGGGTACAGGATCTCGAATTGCCGGAGCAGGTCTTCGGCTTCGAGACGAGCCACGTCCGGCGGGAGGATGGAAGGGCCCTCCCTCTGAGGCCGCGTGGTAGCCGCCACGAACTCCAGCACCGCTTGATGGGCCAGTCGTAGGCTCCCGTTCGCGATCCCCTCGCGGAGAAGCGAATCGGCCAGGGCCTGCTTCGACGGATGGCGGTCGTCGAAGCGGTAGACCAGGACGTTGGTGTCAACCAGTGCGGCCACGAGGATACAGATCGTCGCGCGTCCAGCCCCTGTCGGTTTCGGACACTGGGGGGCGCTCAGCGCCGCCCGCCCGCCTTTGGTCGCGCCGCTCGGAGGCGCGGTCGAACAACCGCAGCCGCTCCGCTGGACTGAGTGTGCTGGCTCGGTGGCCGCTCGGCACCACGCGGATCTCGTCGCCCGCCGGGATCCAGTCGATCTCGTCCCCCGGGGCGATGCCGTAGCGGTCGGCCACCTCTTTGGGAATCGACACCTGGCGCTTGCTGGTCACCTTACTCATGTCCTTACCATGGTAAGGATAATAGCCTTGCGCAAGGGGAATCGAGAACATCCGCACAGTGCCCGCCCATCGTGATCCCGTCAGCGCGGCAGCGCGTTTCGCCGCCCGTTCAGATAAGCCCTCACGTCCGCTTCGGTCGTCAGCGAGATCGCCTTGTCGAACGCGGCTCCCGCTTCGGTCCAGCGGCCGGCCTCGGCCAGGAGGTGTGCCCGGGTCGCCCACGCAGGTTGAAAACGACGGATCGCCGGGTCCCCGATTCGATCGAGCGCCGAAAGTCCCGCGGGGGCGCCGGACACCCGAGCCACGGCGGCGGCGTGAGCGACCTGGGCACCGAGCGTAGGCGCAGTGGCGAGGAGACCCTCATACAGCGTGAGAACGGTGGGCCAATCCACCGCACCCGACCCCAGCCGAGCGCAGTGAGCCGACTGGATCGCGGCCTCGAGCTGAAAGCGCCCGATACGGCCGAGCGGATGGGCTTGCCGGAGGTAGCGTTCACCCTGGCGGATGAGGTGGGCGTCCCACAGGGCCGGATCCTGCTCATCGAGCGGCACGAACTCGCCTCCCCGCGTACGGCCAGCCGCCCGGGCCAGCGAGAGGGAGAGAAGTGCAGCGAGTCCGAGCACCTCGGGCTCCTCGGGTTGGAGCTCGGCGAGCGTCACCGCGAGGTAGAGGGCCTCTTCGGCCAGGGATGCGCGGATGGTCTGGCCGGACACGAGCATCCAGTCGATGGCGTAGGCCCCGTAGATCGCCTCGATCACGGCGCCCAGGCGCGCCGGCGCGTGGGCCTGGTCCGGTACCTTGAAGGGGATGCCTGCTTCTTTGATGCGACGCTTGGCGCGTACGAGTCGCTGAGCCATCGCGGCCGTTTGCACACCGAAGGCCCGCGCAACCTCGCTGGCCTGGAAGCCGAGCACGGTTTGAAGCATCAGCGGAGCTCGGGCCGGGGGGTCCACCGCCGGGTGCGCACAAACGAAGAGCAAGGCCAAGCGCCGATCCGGAATGGCGTCCGGGTCGACGTCCGTCAGCGCGGCGGCGGCTGCATTCGCCGCGTCCTCCAGCGGTCCGCTTCTCCGATGGTCGGCGGACTTGAGCGCGTCGCGATGCCGGTTGCGCGCGACCGTGATCAGCCATCCCTCCGGGTTCTCAGGCACGCCGGACTCCGGCCAGGTCTCGAGTGCGCGGGTAAACGCTTCGGCCAGGCAGTCCTCCGCCAGCTGAATGTCGCCAGAACGCTCCGAGAGGATCGCCAGGAGGCGTCCGTACGCGTCGCGGGCCACCTGTTCGGCCCGCGACCACGCACGGGAAGTCGCCTCGCTCGTCACGAGGAGGGGATCCATCTCCCTTCCACGAACCGTACCGCCGAGGGCCGGATCTCCACGCCGCCCCAATGAAGCGCAGGGCACTTCTCCGCCCAGGCCAGCGCCGCGTCGAGGTCCGGGACGTCCAGCACGAAGGTGCCTCCCAGCTGTTCCTTCGTGTCGGCGTAGGGACCGTCCTGCACGCGGAGCCCCGAGTCGCCCATGGTCAAGGTGGTGGTGTTCTGGCTGGGCTGCAGAACCTCGGCGGACACCAGCACGCCCGCCTCTTCGAGGGCGCTGGCGTAAGCGTGGAAGGCGGCTTGGCCCTCCTTGATCGCGTCCTCACCGATGTCGCTCGGGGTCATCTCTGGGTAGTGGAGCAGTAGCGTGTAACGCATGGTTCAAGTCCTCGCCGATGGTGGTTGGCCGTGCTGTCTACACCTCCATGACGAGGTCGGGCCGTGCCGATCGACAGGGGCCGCAGCTCCGATCCACGGTCAGTACCGCGCTCGGTCCTGCGGTGATTCGATCCCGCGCGTCACTTCCTCGAAGAGCGCTTCGGCGAACGCCTCGTCCGCCGGCGCGTGACCCACCAGGATGCGAAAGAAGATCGGTCCGTAGAGCAGGTCGAGCACCACGTCCACGTCGATGTCAGGACGCACCTCCCCCGACTCGGCCGCCGCGGTCAGGAGGGCCCGACCCTCCTGACGACGGGCCAGGATCACGTATTGGCGAAACGCCTTGGCGAGCTCCGTGTCGTCATCGGCAGCGGCCAACATCATGGCGACGGTGCGGCCCCGCCGCGCCGCGAACGCGCGAACGATCTCGCGAAGCTGCGTTTGCAGAGCTGCGAGCGGGGAGATCCGCCTCCCGCGGGCGCTGGCCCCCCGCTCCCCCTCCATGAGGGCCGTCATCAGCACCGCGTGCGCGTTCGGCCAACGGCGATAGATGGAGGACTTCCCCACACCCGAGCGCGCGGCGACCGCCTCCATGGTCACGGCCGTGGGGCCGCCCTCGTCCAGGAGGGCCCGGGCCGCCTGCAGCACCCGATCCCGGGTCGCCGGGCTCCGTGGTCGTCCCCGAGGCTTCGCTGCGGGCCGCTTGACAGAGGGCGGTTCATTCATATACGGTACGTATCGTATCGATATTCACCAAGCATGTCAACACGGCCAACCCTGCCGGGATAGCCAGCAAGGAGTCGGTATGCCTACCGCAGCGCCCCCACGCCAGACCGTCACCGCCCACCTCATCATGCGGGACGCCGCAGCCGCCATCGACTTCTATCGGCGAGCCTTCGGCGCCGTGGAGCTCTACCGGCTCGTGGAGCCGAGCGGGAAGATCGGACACGCTCAGCTGCGGATCGGCAACTCCGAGCTCATGCTCTGCGACGAGTATCCCGACTTTGGAGCCCTGAGCGCTCCCACGATCGGCGGATCTCCGATCAAGTTCCTGCTCTACGTCGAGGATGCGGATCAAGCGATGCGGACCGCGATCGACGCAGGCGCCGTCGAGCTCAGGCCGGTGAGGGACCAGTTCTACGGAGATCGCTCGGGCATGGTCATGGACCCGTTCGGGTTCAGTTGGAGCATTGCCACGCCGAAAGAGCAGGTGAGCCCCGAGGAAATGCAGCGGCGCTTCTCGGCCGCCCTCACGGGCTGAGCGAGTGCCCGGCGAAATCCTAGAGTAGGTGAGTCGTCTGGACCGAGACGAGCGATCGACCCAGGCGCCCCTGTCCAACTGAGAAGCCAACCGTCGCCGTGGGCTGAGAGGGCACGCATCGGCGCGCCCCGAACCCAAGGTCCCAAGGCGACACGATGCGGCGGCTCCTGAGTTGGACGACGTGCCTGACGGTGCTTTCAGCCTGCACCGAGCCTCTCACCGCGCCGGATCTCACCGAAGAGGCTCCATCGGAGGCGCTTCCGCTCGTCGCCACCGCTTCTCCGCGGGTCTCCTTCACGTGCACCCGCTCCTGGGCTGCCGGCGTGGACGGGGATTGGAGTGATGCGGGCTCATGGACACCGACGGGCATACCGACGGACACCGACAACGTGTGCATCGAGGCTTCGGGCACCTATGACGTCGCGATCGACGCAGCCGTGACCGTCAACAACCTGAAGATCGGCGGGACCGGGGCCTGGGCGACCGTGGAAACGGAGCACGACCTGCTCATCAAGCGGAACCTGCTGATCGAGGTCAACGGCCGGCTCGAAATGGATGTGTCCGGAGGCGAGTACCTGGGTGGGTCTCCACACGGCAACCCCTCGACCTTCCTCCCCACCTACTTCGAGAACTACGGCGTCCTCGACGTGAACGACACGAGCGGCAGCGGCTCCGGAGCCACGCTGAGGTTCAACCTCTACTACAACTACGGCTTCATGTATCTCCCGGGGGGCACGTCCGTTCTGGTCGAAGTGGGGACCTACTTCCCGTGGTTCACGAACAATGGATTCATGCTCACCGAGGGCACCGGCGAGGTCGAGGTGACGCACCCCGACCACTACTACCTGTGGTTCGCACACCTGGCCGGCACGATCGGCGGCTCGGCGCCCCTGAGGGTTCACTCCGACATCGGGATGTTCTGGTGGAACGGAGGCACTCTCCCGTCGCTGGTCGGGGGTTCCGGTCGATCCGTCGTTCGATCGGAGCTTCCTGATCTGGCATTGAACGCCTCGACGGGCGGCAACCTCGAGGCGAGCCGCGTGAAGCAGATCCAGGGGGGAATCGAGTCGGGCGGTCGCCTGGTGCTTTCGGAGCCGGGCGACACGATCGACTTCTGGAGCTACGATGGCCAGAGCCCCTGGGTGAACCACGGCGACGTCGAGATCCAGGCCGAGGCGGGTCAACAGGTCGAGCTGGACATGGGTTCGTGGTACGGCGTGGAGAACTCGGGATTGCTTGCGCTGGTCGGAGGCGCCGAGTTCAGCATGGAGCTCGTGTCGTTCCTGAACACAGGGACCCTGTCGACCGAAGAACCTCTCCGCATCTACAAACAGTGGGGCTATCCGGAGTTCCAGAACGCCGGCCTCGTCTCGGTGGCCGCTGGGGCCGAGCTCACGCTGGAGGACGGCACCTTCACGTCGGAACGGGCAGGCGAGATGCAGGGCAAGCTGAGAATGGTGGGTGGAACCCTGGAGGGCGCTGGATCCCTGGGCGCGGTGTTCACCGAAGGGGCAACCGTGAAGCCGGGATTCCAACGCGCCACGCTGCCCGGCCTGCCTGACCCCCGTCTGGGAACCCTGAGCATGGGAGCTCTCTTCCTGGACGCGTCCAGCGAGCTCGTCATCCAGGTCGCCGACACCACGCCGGGGTCGTTCGACCGTGTGTCCGTGACGGGCGCGGTGGGGTACGGAGGGAAGCTCACCGTCCGCACCCTGTCCCCCTTCCAAGGCGGCGTGTGCGGTCAGGTGATTCCGGTGATCACGGACGGCGGAAAGGGTCTCGTCCCGCGCGGCACGTTCGACTCCTTCTCCGGCCTGAGCACGGGTCCCAACCGGGCCTGGCGGCTGCACAACCCGCTCGGCCTGTTGGCGCTGGCCGGATACCGCCCAGGCCCTGATCCGCTCTACACCACACCCGCGGCGTTCGCGTTGAGCGAGGGCGGTGCGCCGCAGGTCTACCGTGTCTGTCTGGGCGACGCTCCTCCCAGTGGCGATCTTCTGCTCGAGGCGACCTCCGCGTTCGGGCAGACCACGGGCGCACGCCCGGTGGACATCCTCCTGACCGAGTGGATGCTTCCGCGCACCTTGGCGGTGCAAGCCATCGACGATGCCTGGGTGGAAGGTCCCCATGTGGACACGCTCCGGCACGTGCTGGTCGGTGCAGGGAAGGGGGGCAGCCCATCACCTCCCGTGCTGGTCCCGATCACGATCGCAGACAACGACGGTGCCGCGGACCTCGCTTTGACCAAGGTGTCCCAGGAGGACAACCGGTTCGTGGGAGACACGATGCACACCGTGTTCCGGGTCACCAACCACGGCCCCACCGAATCGTCAGGGTCGACCGTGGCGTCGACAGCGCTCAGCGGGTTGGATTTCCTCTCGGCGAGTGGGGCGACGTGTGCGCTCGACGGGGCAGGCGCGGTCACCTGCGAGGTAGGAGCCATTCCGGCTGGCGGTCAGGTGGACATCACCATCTCCTTCGAGGGTGCCACCGTGGGTGTGCACACGTCGACGTGGACCGTGATTGGAGAGCAGCCGGACGCCGACGCCACGAATGACGAGGCCCCCTACAGTCAGCGCGTGAATTGAGTGCTTTGCCGGGGTGGGTGGAGCTGTGCCGAACCATATGGGCGAATGGATGAACCCCTTCCGGCGCGGACCACCCCAGACTCGGACTGGAGCCGTTCGACCATGCTCACGATCGGCTCGATGCTGTCCCGGTCCATGTAGTCGAACCCGTGCATCTCGTCCGCAGCGGCCTCGCGGTCGGGGTTCATCAGCGCCCCGATCTTCAGGAGGATTCTGAGCCACCAACTCACATCCTCGTGCTTCAGCCTGCCGCGTAGGGCCACGTACTGCATACCCGCCAGCACCTCCTTCGGGAAGCTCTTGGCGATCCACTTCCGCAGCTTGGGCCCGTCAGCGGCACCCGACACCGTGAACAGGATCAGGTGCCGGCCCTCGAGATCGGGCCAATGCGCTTTCAGCCACTTCCGGATCGTCGCACGAAAGAAGACCACCGAGCTGCCCAGCACCAGGAAGTCGTAGCGAGTCAGGTCTGGACTCGCCTCGGCCAGATCGAAGACCGGAAGTCCAGTGGCCTCGCTGATCCACTGCGAGTATTGGGCGGTGCTGCCGTATCGGCCCGAGAAGACGATGGCGCCATTCATCCCACCCCCCGCGTTGACGTGGTGTGACCGAACCGGCGCGCCCTCCCGCAGTTCGGAGCGCGTGGGCGTATCGGAAGCTGGGGACAGCTCGGGAGCGCCACCATCGGGTTGGTTCCGCAGGTGGCCGTGGGGAGCAGCGGAAGGCCGCGCGCGTCAGCGTCGGCGACCGCCCGCGCCCAACTGCGGTGCCCAGCCGAGTTCCGGGGTACCGCCGCGGGTCGATCCCGCGAACCCCGCCCGCACCCCCAGCATTGTGGCGCCCCCGCGCGCCCGGTAACATCCGCGCTTTCCGCCCTCTGCAACCCCTCTCGGGCCCTCGCCGCCCACGGAGGACGCCCCTGAATCCCGTCGTTTACGGCATCGGGGTCTACATCCTGGCGCAGCTCGCCATCGGAGTGATCGTCTCGCGTCGTATCCAGACCGAGGCGGACTATCTGGTGGCGGGCCGGTCCCTCGGTCCGGTGATCGCGACCTTCACGGTGTTCGCGACCTGGTTCGGAGCCGAGACCTGCATCGGGGCGGCCGGGGCCATCTACGAGATGGGGCTCTCGGGCGGGTCGGCGGACCCCTTCGGCTACGCGCTGTGCGTCATCCTCACGGGTGCGATCTTCGCCGTGCCGCTCTGGCGCCTGAAACTCACCACCATTGCCGATCTGTTCCGCATCCGCTTCGCCGGACCGGTCGAAAAGATCGCGGTGCTGCTGATGGTGCCCACCTCGCTCTTCTGGGCCGCCGCTCAGGTGCGTGCCTTCGGGCAGGTGCTCTCGTCCGCCTCCGGGCTCGAGATCGAAGCCACGGTCACCTTGGCGGCCGGGGTCGTGATCGCGTACACCATGTTCGGCGGCCTCCTGGCCGACGCGTGGACGGACATGGTGCAGGGCATCGCGTTGATCCTCGGGCTCGCCACGCTCTCCTGGGCCGTGCTCAGGAACGGTGGCGCCGAGGCCCTCGCCTCGATCGACCCCAGGATGCTCAACCCGCTCGGCGCGGAGCCCCGGCCCCTCCTCGAGATCGTGGAGCAGTGGACGATTCCCGTGGTGGGCTCCATGGTGGCGGCGGAGCTGGCGGCGCGCATTCTCGCGACGCGCTCCGCGACGCTGGCCCGCAACGCCACCGTCGTAGCGGGCTTCTCCTACCTGGTCATCGGGCTGATGCCGGTCGGACTCGGGCTCGCGGGCGCGGTGCTCCTTCCCGGCCTGGACCACCCTGAACAGATCCTGCCGACGCTGGCCCAGGCCTATCTGCCGACGCTGCTGTACGTGCTGTTCGCCGGGGGTCTGGTGTCCGCCATCCTGTCCACCGTCGACAGCGCTCTCCTGATGTCGGCGGGACTGGTGTCGCACAACGTGGTGGTGCAGCTCAAGCCCGACCTGAGCGAGCGGGCCAAGGTGCGAATTGCGCGCGCGGGCGTGGCCCTCTTCGGATTGCTGGCGTACGCCATGGCGCTGCGCGCCGACCGCGTCTATGCGCTGGTGGAGGAGGCGTCCGCCTTCGGGAGCGCGGGCATCGTGGTCGTGGTCACGCTCGGACTCTTCACCCGGATCGGCGGCACGGCCTCCGCGGTGGCGGCCCTGGTGGCCGGCGTGGTCACGTGGGTGCTCGGCGCTCACCTCCTGCAGCTTCCCTACCCGTACCTCACCTCCCTCGCTACCGCGGCCGGATCGTATCTGGCCCTCGCCGCCCTGGGATCCGCTCCCACTCGGGAGCTGGTCCCGCTGGAGGGATGAGGGCGGCCTCGGGGATCCCAGGAATGGCCGACATGGACACCGTCAGCCGCTAGTTCCCCGATCTGCCCCGGATCCATTGACCGGACTATTGCGTCGATATATCGTACGATAGTCAGTACACCATATAGAACGTATCAGAGGTAGGCGCCGGATCCGGTCGGGTCGAGTTGCCGCCACCTCGAGGAGAGACTGAATGTCAGGGTGTCGCCCACGCGGCTGGAGACGCGGAATGAACTTCGATTGGATCTTCGACTGGGACGCTGGAGTCGGTCCGCGGCGTCCGGGCCGCCATCGTCACCGACGAGGCCCGGGTCGGCGCTTCTTCGGACAGGGGGAGGTGCGCCTGGCGCTCCTGTCCTTGCTGGCGGACGAGCCCGCCCATGGCTACGAGCTGATGAAGCGGCTCGAGGAGCGCTCCGGGGGGATGTACCGGGCCAGCGCGGGAACCATCTACCCGGTCCTGCAACAGCTCGAGGACGAGGGCCTGGTCCGGCTCTCCGAGGAGGACGGCAAGAAGGTCTACCATCTCACCCCGTCGGGGCGCGAGGAGCTGTCGCGCAACGAAGAGCATATCAGCGCGATTTGGCAACGCGCGACCGGGTGGAAGGACTGGGGGACCAACATGGGGCCGGAGACGGCGGAGATCTGGGGGAGCTGGGGACGGCTGTCCAAGGCCGCGTTCCGGACGGTGGCGTCTTCCGGCACGGAGAAGATGGAGAAGGTGCGGGAGATCCTGGACCGCGCTCGCAAGGAGATCGAAGAGCTGTAGCGGTCGACCGCTGCTCGGCCACACAGGCGGCGCATCCCCGAGGATCAGTGGCGCGATCCCCCCGTCTGGTGCCAACCTCCAGCATGCGAGCCGACGCCTCCATCCTTCACGCCGACCTCGACGCCTTCTACGCGTCCGTGGAGCAGAGGGACGACCCCCGGCTGCGGGGCCGGCCGGTCATTGTGGGTGGAGGTGTGGTCCTGGCGGCGAGCTACGAGGCCAAGGCCTACGGAGTCCGCACCGCGATGGGAGGCGGGCAGGCCCGCCGCCTCTGTCCACACGCGGTGGTGGTGCCGCCCCGCATGTCGGCCTACTCCGACGCCAGTCGCGCAGTCTTCGCCGTGTTCGAGGACACCACGCCGGCGGTCGAGGGATTGTCGATCGACGAGGCGTTCCTGGACGCGCGCGGTCTGGAGAGGATCGCGGGAACGCCGCTGGAGATTGCGCAGCGGCTGCGCCAGCAGGTCCGGGAACGCGTGGGCCTGCCCATCACGGTGGGCATCGCGCGCACCAAGTTCCTCGCCAAGGTGGCGAGCGGCGTGGCCAAGCCGGACGGCCTGTTGTTGGTTCCGCCAGACGGCGAGCTCGAGTTTCTTCATCCACTCCCCGTTGGCCGGCTTTGGGGCGTGGGCGCGAAGACCGGCGCGAAGCTGAATCGGATCGGCATCACGACCGTGGCCCAGGTGGCTGCCCTCGACGAAGCGACCTTGATCGCGATTCTCGGACGGGCGTCTGGCCGCCACCTGCACGCGCTGGCGCACAACCGCGACCCGCGGCCGGTCGAAGTCGGACGCCGCCGGCGCTCGATGGGAGCCCAGCGCGCTCTTGGACGCCCATGGCGTTCGCACGCGGATCTGGACGTGGCTCTGATGGAGCTGATGGACCGCGTCACGCGACGGCTGCGCCGTGCAGGTCGCGTGTGCCGCACCGTGACCATCCGGCTGCGGTTCGGTGATTTCACGCGCGCCACCCGCTCCAATACGCTCGCGGAGGCCACCGCACAGACGCATACTCTGCTGGCCGCGGCACGCGGGCTGCTCGCTGGGGCCATGCCGGAGATCCGGAGCCGAGGGCTGACCCTCATCGGAGTCTCGCTGGGCAATCTCGAGAGCGGCGCCGCGGTGCAGCTCGCGCTGCCCCTTGACCGGCGTGAGGCGCCCGCGCTGGACGCGGCGGTGGACCGCCTTCGCGACAAGCTCGGCTCCAAAGCCATCACGCGCGGCGCGCTGCTGGGCCAGAAGGAGCGGCAGTCGGTGCCGTTGCTGCCCGACTGAAGAGGGGATCGGGTTCCGTGGGCTTGGTCATTGCGCTCGGCTTTGCGATCTGCGGCGCACTGTCCGGGCTCGCGGCTCAGGCGCCGACCTGGACGATCTCGGAGCATCCGATGGTCTCCATCGGGGGCTCGGATGCACCTGGGCACGACCTCTATCAGGTCCGTGGCGCAGCCAGGCTGGCGGACGGGTCCATCGCGGTCCTGAATGCCGGCACGCACGACATCCGCATCTTCGGCGCGAACGGAGTGCTGCTACGTATCGTCGGGCGCCAGGGACAGGGACCAGGCGAGTTCGCCTACGGTTCCGTTCTTCGACGACCTGCATGTCGACAGGGAGTCGAGCCTCTGGGCACGCGAATACAGCGCACCGAATCCGGTCGCATGGTGGCAGATCGCTTCCGTCACCGACGGCGTGATTGCCCGTGTGGCGTTGCCGTGGGGTGCCGAGGTGCTGGACGCTGGGCTGGACCACGTGGTGACGTTGGAGCGCGACGAGCTCGGTGTTGAGCTGGTCCGGGTGTATCGGCTGGAGCGGTGAGGGTGGGGAGCCACCAGCACCGGACTCGGGGTGGTGGGGGCTTCAGGTGATCCGGCCCGACTCCTCGATGCAGCCCCGAATGAACCGCGCGAATGGGACAGAATCCTCGTTCGTCTGTGCGTGCTTGATGGCCGCGAAGTATGGACCGCGCTGCTCGACCCGGATGGTCAACCAGCGTCGGCGGTCTGCGAGCAGGGCCGTGTTCATGAGGAACCGTGCAACCCTACCATTCCCATCCGGAAACGGGTGAATCCAGACGAACCACAGATGGACGAGCGTAGCCTTCAGGTATCCTTCGTCGGCCGGAAGCGCATCGATCTCGTCGAACAGGAGATCCAGCATTCCAGGGACCTTGTCCGCGTTCGGGGGCGTGTAGAGTGTGTCCCGAATGAACACAGGGCCCTCCCGGAACCGGCAGAGGGCCGTTGACTCCACTAGCCCGGCCTCGATGGACGGAGTGAAGAGGTCCGTGTAGAGATCCAAAGCCAGGCCAGGCGTCAGCGGGATAGCGCCGCCCTGATCCGCCAATCTTGCCAGCAGCGCGTCGAACGCGTCGCCATATCCCGCGACGGCCAGACGGGCCTTCAGGTTCTCGATGCCGGGCCCGGCATCGGTGCTTCCCGCAAGGAACGCAGAGACCTCATCAAGGCGCAGGCGATAACCCTCGATCGAGGAGGAGTGATACGCGTCGTATGCCTTGCCTTCGCGAGCTGACTCCAGAAGGGCGGCAAGATCGTACCGGGATGCAGGCGCCTGAGCGCCACCCAAGACTCGCCTGGTCTGAGCGATCGAGTCCTGGATCAGCAGACGCAGTCGGTCGAGCCACGGACTCCTGGTGCTTCGCAGCTGAGCGATCTGCGGTGGGACTACGAACGTGGTACCCGCTCCCGTGCGCGCACGACTGATCCGCACCGCTTGTTCCGTGGCGACGACGTCGTCCAGGAGATCCGCGAGCCGCTCGTTGCCCACGTCCCTTCCGAGGTTGGCGATTCGCTTGAGCACGACTGGTCGCGGGAAGGCTCGGTACGCCTCGAGCAGCGCCGGTCTTGCGACCACGAGGGACTTGAGCCAGACCAGCAGGCGGACGAGGTCGGTCGGGTCACGCAGAAAGTTCAGCGGCAACGACAAGAGAAGCCGTTCTGGTGTCTCGATGGGAATCCGTGCTTCGCCGACGTTCACGTGGGCGACCGCGTCCACCGGGCCGTGTACGAGCCGCAGTGACACGCCCGGAAGAACGTCCTGACGCCAGCGCGATTGTCCGGTATGGCGAATGCGGACCTCGGACCCTGGAGTGGTCGAGCCGACGTAGAGCCGAAGGGCAGAGTCGCGTTCGACGACCGCCGGGGCGTACCTCTCCGCGGTCTTCTGAACGATGGCCCAGAAGAGGGCCTTCTTCACGCTCTCGGGGTCGTCCATTGGCGAGTGGATCACGAGGACCCTACCGGGGGTCCGCGACACCATCGAAGCTCGGTCCAGCGCCGCGAGGGTGGCCGCCGGGATCTCCTCCCCCAGGAAGACGGGAGGACCCTCTGCAGCGTGCTCGGCCAGCCATTGAGCCGGACCAGTGCCCTGGGCCATCGCTACCGGTCGTCCCTGGGAGGCGGAGAGGTCGTCGGAGCGCGTGCCCATTCGCTAGATGAATGCATACATGAATGATAACAAATTGCATACATGGATGCTAGAAGGGCTGGGGCCGGGATCCTCAGGTGAGACGTGCTTCGGCCGAGATCCTAAGGATTCAAGGCCACGAACATAGGCTACTCGGCCCGATGCCGCATTCGCCAGTGGGCGGCACCTGTATACCGGGGTGTCACAATTCTGCATACATGCCTGATTGCGAAAAGCAGCGGGGCGAGCTTTCCGGCCGCCCAAAACCCGCTTGAGCCATCAAGTTTCATTGATATATTTCGAGCCTCCGCGGAGAGTGCTCAACCACCCCGCTTCGGCCGCTCCACCGAACGCGCATCCGGAGATGGAATAGCCACCCATGAAGATCGCCCTCATCAGTGACGTCCACGCCAACCTGCCCGCCCTGGTGGCGGTGCTGGCGGACATCGAGGCCCGCGCGGACGTGGACGCCGTCTACCACCTGGGCGATCTGGTCGGCTACGCTCCTTGGCCCAACGAGGTCGTCGCGCTTCTGCGGGAGAAGGGCATCCCCGGCATCGCGGGCAACTACGACTCGACCACCGCCACGGACCATGCCCACTGCGGCTGCCGCTACGAAGACCCGCGCCAGGAAGAGCTGAGTCACGTCAGCTATGCCTGGACCCGCGCTCACGTTTCCGCGGCAACGCGAGCGTGGCTCGGTGCGCTCCCGTTCCGGCTGGACCTGCGCCCGCTGGGCGGTCACGCCGCGGGACCCACACTGATCTTGGTGCACGGCAACCCGGTGCTGAACACCGTCTATTGGACCGAGGACCGCTCGGACGACTTCTGCAGCAAGATGGCGGGGCACCTCGGCGCCAAGCCCGGCGATGTGGTCGCCTTCGGGCACACCCACAAGCCGTGGCACCGTGTGGTGGGCGGCATCCACTTCGTGAACACCGGGTCGGTGGGGCGTCCCAAGGACGGCGACTGGCGGGCGGGCTACGCGCTGGTGGACATGGACGGGACGCACGCGGCGGTGCAGTTCCCACGTGTCGCGTACGACGTGCAACGTGCGGCGAGCGCGATCCGCGAGAGCGATCTCCCGAACGAGTTCGCGGACTACCTGGAGGCCGGTGGCGCCGCGCGCCCGGCGCCGCCGACCCCATCGGAGCGGAAAGCCTGATGTCGAACGCCGGTGTGGGACGCCGTCTCTCCCTGCTGGACCGCTACCTGACCGTCTGGATCGTCACCGCCATGGTGGCGGGCATCGGCATCGGCTACGCCTGGCCGGACGGAGTCGTAGCGTTGAATCAGGCCACACAAGTAGGCACCACCTCGATCCCGATCGCCATCGGGCTGATCCTGATGATGTACCCGCCTCTGGCCAAGGTGCGCTACGAGGAGCTGGGCGACGTCTTCCGCGACGGGAAGGTGCTACTGCTGTCGTTGGTGCAGAACTGGGTGATCGGGCCGCTGCTCATGTTCGGCCTGGCTGTGCTGTTCCTGCACAACCATCCGGAGCTGATGGTAGGGCTGATCCTGATCGGCCTGGCCCGTTGCATCGCCATGGTCATCGTCTGGAACGAGCTGGCCGATGGCGACAACGAGTACGCGGCCGGCCTGGTGGCCTTCAACTCGATCTTCCAGGTGTTGTTCTACTCGGTGTACGCGTGGGTCTTCATCACCGTGGTGCCCGGTTGGCTGGGACTGCCCGGCACCGTGGTGGGCGTCACCATGGGCCAGATCGCAGTCAGCGTCTTCATCTACCTGGGCATCCCCTTCCTGGCGGGCATGGCCACGCGTTTCCTGCTCCGGCGCCTCAAGGGCGACGTGTGGTACCGGGAGACGTTCATCCCGAGGATCAGCCCCATCACGCTGGTGGCGCTGCTCTTCACCATCGTGGTGATGTTCTCCATCCAGGGGCAGGCCATCCTGCAGCAACCCACCCGCGTGCTGCTGGTGGCCGTGCCGCTGCTCATCTACTTCGTGCTGATGTTCGGCGTCACGTTCTTCCTGAGCCGCGCGGCGGGCGCCACCTATCCGCAGACGGCCACGCTGTCCTTCACGGCCGCCTCCAACAACTTCGAGCTGGCCATCGCGGTGGCGGTGGCCACCTTCGGCATCGGCCACGGTGCGGCGTTCGCCGCCGTGATCGGCCCGTTGGTGGAGGTGCCGGTGCTGATCGCGTTGGTGAACGTGGCGTTGCGCTGGCGGGTCCGGTACTTCCCGGACAGCGCGGCGGAGCTGGCCAGCGTGTCCAACTGTGCCGTGCCGTCGGGGGTGAAGGGGGGCTGAGGACGAGTCGGCTCCCGTCGCTTTGCCCTGGCTCCCCCTCTAGAGCTGGACATCCGCCTCGCGCCGAACGCTCGCGAGCACCTCGCTCGTCCAGGCCCAGCAGGCTTCTATCTATCCGCAATATGAATGATTATCATTCATCACATGGCGGATCAGCGACTACCCAGGCTCCTGACCGGAACGGTCCAGCGAGTGGCCCGCACGATGCCCGTGGTCGTGATAACCGGGGCCCGGCAAACCGGGAAGAGCACGCTCGTTGGGGATCTCCTGCCGGGGAGCCGGGCCTATCATTCCCTGGACGACCTGGAGGTCAGGGCACTTGCCGAGCGGACTCCCGACGAATTGGTGGAGCGGCCAGGGGCCATGGTGCTCGATGAGGTTCAGCGGGTCCCCGACCTGCTGCTGGCGGTGAAGCGTGCTGTGGATCGAGGGCGTCAACCCGGCCGATTCATTCTCACGGGTTCTGCCAATCTCCTCCTGATGAAGGCCGTCTCTGAGTCATTGGCCGGCAGGGCCAGCTACCTGTCGCTTTGGCCCATGACCCGCCGGGAGCGGCTTGGGCAGGGTCGTGCGGGTCTCTGGTCGGAGCTGCTGGATCATCCGTGCGAGCAGTGGCCAGAGCTACTCGGCGACTCGCCTGCGCCTCCGGCTGATTGGCGCACTCTGGCCGCAGAGGGCGGCTACCCGGTCCCGGCTGTGGAGTACACCGACCCCACCGATCGCGCGATCTGGTTCGACGGGTACATCCGGACCTACTTGGAGCGTGATCTTCAGGATCTCTCTGCCATCGACAACCTCGTCGACTTCCGTCGGCTCATGGGCGCCGCTTGCCTTCGCATGGGACAGCTCGTGAACCAGACCGAGTTGGGGAGGGACGTACAGCTTCCCCAGCCCACGGTGCGCCGCTGGCTCAATCTCCTGGAGGCCTCCTATCAGTGGGTGCCTCTCCCGGCCTACGCGGTCAACCGAACGAAGCGATTGATCAAGACACCCAAGGGATACTGGTCTGACACTGGGCTCGCGTTGCGGCTCGCTGGGGTCGAGGGCCCCACAGGTTCTCACCTCGAGAACCTGGTCCTGTCGGACCTGCTCGCCTGGCGGGACGGGCAGGTGCTGGATCGTCCGGCACTGTTCTACTGGAGGACCGCTGGCGGGGCGGAGGTGGATTTCGTCGTCGAACGGGGACCGCAGCTACTTGGGATCGAGATCAAAGCAGCGACTCGGGTGGGGCCTTCCGAGGCTGCGCATCTCCGGACCTTCCGCGACGAATACGGGAGCTCGGTGCACGGATGCCTGGTTCTACACGCAGGCGACCAGACGGAGTGGTTGGGTCCGCGTATTCTCGCGGCACCGTGGTGGCGGGTCCTGTAGAGCTCGGCGACTGACCTGGCGGACCGCTCCTACCCCAGCCGTCCGTCCACGCGGTACCCCGCCGCGCCCACCCGACGCAGCTCACCCGCAGTCGACAGCGTGAGGTCGATACGCCCCAGTCGCACGCCGCCCCAGCCCACCTGGTGCACCAGCGTACGCGAGCCGTCCGGATGCTCGTGCACGTGCGGGTCGTCCAGGAACGTGTGGGTGTGGCCGCCCAGGATCACGTCGATGGCGGGCACCTCGGCGGCCAAGCGCACGTCGCTGGGACGGTCATCCCGGTACTCGTGCCCGAGGTGCGACAGACAGATCACCGCGGCGCAGCCTTCCCGCCGCAGTGCCTCCGCGCGGGTACGCGCCGCCGCGATGGGGTCTTCGTAGAACACGCCTTCGTGGTTGTGGTCCAGCACCAGCCCGCGGAAGTTGATGCCAAGACCGAACACACCGATACGCTGGCCGGCGACCGCGAACGTGCGGGAAGGCTGCACCCGGGGCGCCAGCCGCGAGTCCTCGATCCGGTAGTTCGCACAGGCCAGCGGGAACTCCGCGAACTCCAACATCGACACCAGGCCGTCCACGCCGTTGTCGAAGTCATGGTTGCCCAGCGTGCTCAGGTCGTAGCGGAGCGCGGACATCGTGCGCATCTCCACCTCGCCCTTGAACAGGTTGAAGTAGGGCGTACCCTGCACCATGTCTCCCGAGTCGAAGAGCAGCACGTGCTCTTCTTCATCGCGGACGCGCTGCACCAGAGTGGCGCGGCGCGCCACGCCGCCCAGGCCGGACAGCCCTCCGCTGCCCTCCGGGAAGGGATCGATGCGCGAGTGGGTGTCGTTGGTGTGGAGCACCACCAACCGGATCTCGTCGTCGGCGAGGATGGAGCGCGGCACCACGGCCGCACCCAGGGCGCCCCCACCGAGCGCGCGCAGAAAGTGGCGGCGGATCATGAGCCGGTCACCCGGATGCGGCCCGGCCGGGCATCGCTCAGCCGGCCCAGGCGTGTGACGTGTTGAGTGATGGCGTCCCGCACCAGGAAGGGGAGGTCTTCCCGGGTGATGGGGTCCAGCAGCGTGCGGAAGCTCCCCCCGCCCCCGGCCAGGAAATCGGGCACGGCCACCCAGTAGGTGCGACCGGGCTCCACGGGAGTCCCGTCGATGCGGAGATCCTGCGCGTCCAGCTCGGGTCCGTGCAGATCGAAGGTCATCCCGGCCACCGGGTCGCCTCCGCCTTCCGCGATCTCGTCCGCCAGCGCCTCCATCTGCACCCCGGTCAGCTCCAGCAGCGTGATCGTGTTCTCGAACGGCATGACCTCGAAGATGGAGCCCACCGTGACGGGGCCCGCCGGGATGGGCGCGCGCAGCGCCCCGTCGTTCACCAGCGCGGCGTCCACCGGGTGGGTGCTCAGGCTACGCGCGGACTCCAGGACCGCGTCCGCCACCAACGCGCCCAGGGCCCCTTCCGGGCGCGCTTTCACGATGCGGTCCTCCGCGGTGGCCAGGACCTCGGAAACCGCTGCGGCGACACGGGTTCGATAGGGCTCGACCATGCGCTGCACGTCTGCAGCGGGCCTCAATGAGTCGCCGATGGCTCGAAAAGAGACAGCGACCCCGACCTCGGCGGGCCGCGGGGCAGCGGCCGGTGGACCGGAGCAGGCGAGCAGGAGGGCAGGGAGCCACGGGATCCAAGCGCGATTCATGACAGGAAGATCCGGCCTCGCAGCGGGCCTGTAAACGGTTGTTCAGGACGGCCGGGATCTTGCTACCCCGGAGGGCTCACGGGTCATCCAGGGGTGGAAAGACGTGATTCGGCAGATCGTTCGAGACGTGAAGCGGCGCAGGGCCTGGTCGGCCCTGCCGCGGGAAGCTCGGGAAGAGGTCCGCCACGACCGCGAGGTCGGGCTGTCCGCGGACCCGGGATCGCAGTGGGCCATCGACCGCGCCACCGAGTGGCTGCTGCGGGCCCAGGAGTGCTCGTCGTCGCAGGACGGCGGCATGGCGCGCCACTACTCGCTGGTGGACGGATGGGGCCCCTCCTATCCGGAGACCACCGGGTACATCGCGCCCACGCTGTTCCACGAGGCGGATCGGCGCCGGGACCGGCACATCGAGAACGCTGGCCGGCGGCTGCTGGATTGGCTCGTTTCGATCCAAATGGAGTCGGGTGCGTTCCAGGGCGGGGTCGTCGGGGCCAGCCCTGTGGTGCCCGTCACCTTCAACACCGGCCAGATCCTGCTGGGCCTGGCCGCCGGGGCCGCCCGCTTCGGGGACCCCTACCGCAAGTCCATGCGGCGGGCCGCGGATTGGTTGGTCACCAACCAGGATCCGGACGGCTGCTGGCGTGGGCACCCCACGCCCTTCGCGGCCCGGGGTGAGAAGACCTACGAGACCCACGTGTCCTGGGGTCTGTTCGAGGCGGCCCGGGTGGATCCGGCCCGCGGGTATGCCGAGGCCGCGCTGCGCCAGGTTCGCTGGGCGGTGGGTCATCAGCAGGAGAACGGCTGGTTCGAGCTGTGCTGCCTGGATCAGCCGCACGCGCCCCTGACGCACACCATCGGCTATGCGTTCCGCGGGGTCATCGAGGCGTACCGCTTCACCGGCGAGCGCGACCTGCTGATCGCGGCGCTGCGCACCGCCGACGGAGTCATGGCGGCCCAGCGTGCGGACGGCTCCCTGGCGGGGCGTCTGGACGGGGAGTGGCGTGAGGCCGTGGACTGGGTCTGCCTGACCGGCGTCGTGCAGATTGCCATCGGCTGGTTGCTGCTCTGGCAGGAGATCGGCGACGAGAACTACCGGAAGGCGGCCGAGGCGGCCAACCGCTTCGTGCGCCGCACCCTGCGCGCGGACGTCCCGCAGGATCGCAAGGGCGGCGTGAAGGGGTCTTTCCCGGTGGACGGCGAGTACGGCCAGTTCGAGTACCTGGCCTGGGCCTCGAAATTCCTGATCGATGCGCTGCGCGTGGAGCAGCACATGGACCAGGTCGCGGCCCTGGCGGCGGAGCCGCCCCTGGCGGTCCGCGCCGAGCGCGCCGCGGTGCTGCGGGCCGGTTGAGCCTCTCGCGGTTCGTCGGCACCACCGCTCCCGCTGATGCGCTGATCCAGGAGCTGGCGGCGCTCTACCCGACCAACCCGCTGCAGACGCCGTCCTACGCCGCGGCCCGGCGGAGCGTCGGTGAAGAGACCCTGCTGCTGGCCCTGGAATCGGGCGGTCGCCTGGCGGGGGGCTGCCTGGCCTTCCGAAGGGGACGGGGCGGCGGCCATCTGGAGATCCCGTCCGCGCCGGCCTTCGCTTCCGCGAGCGCGTTCTGGGAGGGCGTTCGCCTCCTGATCGACGACCTGGGCGTGCGCTCCCTCTACCTGGGGTCCTTCGCGTCGACCGAGGTGGACCTTCCCCGCTGGGAAGACGAGGAGGAGCGCTGGCCGCGCTTCGAATGGGTCCTCGACCTGGACGCGCAGGGCAACACGGGCGCGCTCAACCACGGGCATCGCCGCAACGTGAGGAGGGCCCGCGAGGCGGGGATGGAATTGGTGGTGCGCTCCGAGCCCGAGGCGCTGGACGACCACTACCGCTGCTTCGAAAGCTCCATGGACCGCCGCGCGGCGCGGGGTGAGTCCGTTCCCGAGGACCTGGAACGCTCCCTCCTGGGTGCCTTCCTGGCCACGGGAGCGGGCCAACTGGCGCAAGCGTTCCTGGACGGGCAGGTCATGGCTTCGCTGCTGTTCCTGCGGAGCAGCCGCGGCGCCTACGACCAGTCGTCCGGGACCACCGCCCAGGGGCGGAAGAATGGAGCTGCCCCCTTCCTGATCCAGTCGCTCTGCGAGCGCTTGGGGGCGGAGGGCGTGCAGTGCTTCAACCTGGGCGGCGCCCAGGACGACAACCCCGGGCTGCAGGCGTTCAAGCAGGGGTTCGGTGCGCGGCGCGTGGAGCTGGAAGCGGCCCGCTTCTCGACAGCGTCGGGGGCCTTGAACAAGTTGTGGGAGCTCGGGCGTCGCGCCCGGGAGGTTGTCTCGACCCGGCGGGCGCCGGGCCGCTGATCCGCTCCTCACGCCGTTTCGAGGCCGATGCGACTCCTACATCTCACCGCCGCCCTCTCCTTGTTGGCGGCGGGCCCGCTGCTCGCGCAGGACGCGCACACCGCCAAGGTGCAGAAGGTTCTGCGCGAGGTGCCCCTGATCGACGGGCACAACGACCTGCCTTGGGCGATCCGCGAGAACACCGCTGCCCCGCACGACGTGCGCGCCTACGATCTGCGCTCGCGCACGCCGGGCATGACCGACATCGAGCGGCTGCGCCGTGGAGGCGTGGGCGCGCAATTCTGGTCCGTCTACATCCCCGCCGAGTCGGCGGAGACGGGCGCGGCCAAGATGCAGCTCGAGCAGATCGACATCGCGCTCCAGGTCATCGAGCGCTATCCCGACGCCTTCGCGCTGGCCACCACGGCCTCCGACATCGAGCGCATCTTCGGGTCGGGCCGCATCGCGTCACTGCTGGGCATGGAGGGCGGCCACGCCATCGAGAACTCGCTGGGCGCGCTCAGGGCGTTCTACGCGGCCGGAGCCCGCTACATGACGCTGACGCACTCGGCCACCATCGATTGGGCCGATTCCGGAACCGGTGAGCCTACCCACGGCGGTCTCACGGCGTTCGGCAAGGAAGTGGTGCGAGAGATGAACCGGCTGGGCATGCTGGTCGATCTCTCCCACACCTCGCCCGCCACCATGAACGACGCGTTGGATGTGGGCGAGGCGCCCGTCATCTTCTCGCACTCCTCGGCCAAGGCCGTCACCGACCATCCGCGCAACGTGCCGGACGACGTGCTGCGCCGCCTGCCTGCCAACGGCGGGGTGGTCATGGTCACCTTCGTGCCCTCGTTCGTCTCCGCCGATGGGAACGCCACCATCGCCGACGTCGCCGACCACATCGAGCACATCCGGGATGTGGCCGGCATCGATCACGTGGGGTTGGGCAGCGACTTCGACGGGATCGAGTCGACTCCGGTGGGGCTGGAAGACGTCTCCACCTTCCCGGCGCTGTTGGTGGAGCTCTCGCGTCGCGGCTGGACCGAGGCCGACCTGAAGAAGTTGACCGGCGAAAACCTGCTGCGGGTCATGCGGGAGGCCGAGGCCGCGGCTGCCCGGATCCAGCGGGAGCGGGGACCCTCGACCGCCACCATCGAACAGCTGGACGGGCGCCGGGCCAGCCAGTAGCTGCCCCAAGGGCAGCGGGTCCGGCGGGCCTGACCGGGCGGGGCCTGGGGGTCTGCGGGGCGGACCGGGACGGCGGTCGCCGGGGCCGGGCCCGGTTCGGAGCCCTTGCAGCAGGACGGGGGGGTGGGTCGGCGGCGCCGGCCCGCCCCCTTTTCCTTCCCAAACCTTCCGGCCCCCTCGCGCGTCTGACCCTTCGGAATGACGCGGAATACGAATGCGGCTCTCGAGCTCGAGCGAAGGATGCCTGTGACGGCAGGAGCGGTGACGACAGACGCACTGGTCCGCCGGGCACAGTCCGGGGACCGGTCGGCCTTCGCCGAGGTCTACCGCAGGACGGTGGACCGGATCTACGGACTCTGCCTTCGCATGACTGCCGATGCCGACCGCGCCGAAGAGCTCACGCAGGACAGCTTCGTGCGGGCCTGGGAGCGGCTGGGGTCCTTCCGGGGCGACGCCAAGTTCTCCACCTGGATGCATCGGCTCGCGGTGAACGTGGTGTTGCAGGACCGGCGTACCCGAGCGGACCGCCAGCAGAAGGTGGTGTCCGATCCGGACGTGGAGCGCTACGGCGCGGTGGCCAAGGACGCGTTTCCGGAGACGCGCATCGACCTGGAACGTGCTCTGGCCCACCTGCCGGAACGGGCGCGCGAGGCGCTGGTGCTGAGGGATATCGAAGGATTCAAGTACCGCGAAGTGGCGGTGATGACGGGAGTGGCCGTGGGAACGGTGAAGGCGCAGGTCCACCGGGCGAGGCAGATGTTGAAGGAGGTGCTCGATCGATGATCGATGAAGCGCGGTTGAACGACTATCTGGACGGCGAGCTGAGCGACGACGAGGCCACCGCACTGGAGGCCGAGTTGGCAAGCGACGCGGCGGCGCAGACGCTGCTCGCGGAGTTGGCCGAGACCCGCGCGGCGCTGGCCGCGCTGCCGCTGGAGGCACGGGCTCCCGCGCACCTGTGGGCGGGCATCGAGGCACGCATCCACCACGATACGTCAGGGCGTGAAGTCGATGCGGCCGGACTGCACTCGGATGCACCACGTCGAGACGCCGCCGTGATCGAGCTGCCCCAGCGCCGCCGTCCGCTCTTCCTGTCGCGCAACGGTCTGTTGGCCGCCGGTCTGGCCGGCCTGATGGCGGTGGGGGCCTATCAGCTCGGCGTGCGTCGCGGAGGCGCGGCGCCCGAGCCGGTTTCGGTCACGGCCGCTGCGCCCGCCGCGTCGGCGGTGGGCTTGGTGCGCACGGTCAGCGACACGCGCCGCGTCTACGACGAGTCGGTGCGGGAGTTGGAGGAGGCCCTGGCGGCCGGCGCGGACGTGCTGCAGCCCGAGACGCGCGCCACCATCGAGCGCAGCCTCGCCACCATCGACCAGGCGATCCAGGAAGCGGAGCAGGCGCTGGCCGCCGATCCCGCCAGTCCCGTGGTGGAGCGCCGCCTCTTGAGCGCGTGGCAGTCCAAGCTCGGGTTGCTGCAGCAGGCGGTGACCGCGGTGCAGCGGGCCACCTGAGCGACGCGGCCGCCGCTGTACGGACGCGCCCAGCGGGCGCACGGATGGACATGACGATGAACGATGAGAGCCGGCACCCCCGAGGGGAGCCGTTCCAGAAGGAGAGACGGAGATGGTAGGGTTGGCGACGATCGGGTTGGCTGCCGCGCTGCTGGTGGCCCAGGACACCGACACCACGTTCGCGGCGGCGGGCGCCACGCAGATCGAGGTGTCGGGAGCGGCGGGCAGTGTGGTGGTGCGCGCCTGGGACCGGGACGAGATCCGGGTGGTGGCGGAGCATGCCCGCAGCACGGAGATCGAGATCCGGCGCCGGGCCGACGCCTGGCGCATCGGGACCGAGCGCCGCTGGGGTGGGGGGATCGCGGACTACGAGATCACCGTCCCCCGCGGCTACGACGTGACGGTCGGTGGCATGTACTTCTCGCTGGATGTCGAGGGTGTGGGTGGTGCGGTGGAGGCGCAGTCCATCGAGGGCGACATGCGCATCGTGGGCGGGCGCGGCGACGTGGATCTCAATGCCATCAATGGCCGCGTCACGGTCGAGGAGTCGGAGGGCACCATCCACCTGAAGTCGGCGGCGGAGTCCATGGAGCTGCGAGCGCTCGCTGGAGAGGTGATGGTGGAGGCGATCGGCGGGAACGTGACGCTGTCCGAGATGAGCGCCTCGAAGGTGGAGGTCCGCTCCGTGGGCGGGAACGTCCGCTACGAGGGTGTGCTCTCCCCAGGCGGTGAGTACGTGCTCAGCTCACACGGTGGCAACATCACCGTGCAGATCCCGGAAGGCACCAACGCGGACGTCTGGGTGGCCACGGTGATGGGCAACATCGACGTGGACCTGCCCGGGGTGGCGGAGGTGGGCGAGGGACGCCGTCGGGAGTTCCGTCTGGGGACGGGAGGTGCCGAGCTGGACCTCGAGACCTTCGGTGGGCGGATCTCCCTGCGACGCACGGGAGCGCGCTGAGCAGACGTACACGATCACAACGAGCGGAACGCAGACGATGAAGACGATCCAGCGGTGGCGGGTGTGGGGAGGAGCGATTGGAGCGGGGCTGGCGCTGGCGCTCGCGGTCCCGGCAGGGGCACCTGCTCAGGAGGTGCGCGAAGGCAGCTGGGAGGCCCGTCCCTCCGAGGACGGGCGCCACCGCTGGATCCAGTTGGAGGTGGAGAACACGAGTCGCCGCCATTGGCAGACCTCGCTCAAAGTGGATGAAGCCGAGTGGACGCGGTTCCAGAGTCGCATGGAAGCCGGCGAGGACTTCACGGTGGACCGCGAGGCCGGCCGCTTCACGCTCACGGGGGACCGCATCCGCGGACGACGCTGGACGGGGCACTTCACGTTCACGGCTGATGCTCGCTTCCAGGAGCGCATGGACGAGCGTGGCTACGCGATGGATGACAACCAGGTGTTCTCCGCGGCGGCGCTGGGCCTGGGCAGCAACTGGCCGGACGAGCTGGAACGGGCGGGCTTCCGCCACACGGATACCGACGATCTGTTCAGCAGCTTCATCTTCGACGTGAACGCCGAGTTCGTGCGCTCGTTCGACGCCCTGGACCTCGGGGTCCTCGATCTGGACCGCTACGTGGCGTTCCGCGTGCACGAGGTCACGCCGGAGTTCGCGCGCGAGGCCGCCAGTTGGGGCATCGGGACGCTCGACGACGAAGACTTGATCCAGATGAAGATCTTCGACGTGGACCGGGACTTCCTGGAGGAGGCCCGTGACCTGGGCATCGATCGCCCCGATCTCGAGGATCTCGTGCAGATGCGGATCTTCCACATCGACGAGGCCGCGGTGGAGGCTGCTCGTGCCCTGGGGCTCGGGGAGGTCGGACTCGACGAGGTCCGCACGCTGAAGATCCACGACGTGAACCGCGAATACCTGGACGGGCTGCGCGCGCTGGGACACGCACCCCGGGACTTCGACGAGGCCGTGGCCTTCCGCATCCACGGCGTCACGCCAGAGTGGATCGAAGAGCTGCACGACGAGGGCTTCGAGGACCTGGACGGCGACGACCTGATCCAGATGCGCATCCACGGCATCGACCGCATCCTGCGCAAGCGCAGGCGACCGTGAGCGTCGGGCCGGCCGGGCGGATCGCTGCGCGCGCGCCGCTCGACCGGCCCGCGCCTCCTCAGGGCACGATCGTGACGATCGGAGCGGACGGGCTCGAGCACCCCACCGGATTGCAGGCGCGCACGCGGTAGTAGATCGGGAAGCCGCGCCGCACCGACGTGTCCGTGAACGTCGTGACGTTGACGCCGACCTCACCGATCTTGAGCCAGGGCGAGAACAGGTCGCCCTCCTCGATCTCGAAGCGGGTCTCGTCCGAGCTGTTGTCCTTCCAGGCCAGGACGATCTGCGTGCGGGACACGGATACGAACTGGATGTTGGACGGATCGGACGGCACCTGCGTGGGCACGGGCGTCTTGATCGTGGTCGTCGACGTCCAGCCGGAGCAGCCTGCGGCGTTGCAGGCGCGCACGCGGAAGCGGTAGGTGCCTCCGGGCGCCAGGTTCGTCACCCGCAGCGTGGTCACGTTGGCCGGCGTCTTGGCGATGGGTTGGAAGCCCCCGCTGCCACCGCTGCCCTGCTCGACCTCGTACTCCGTTTCCTGGGTCACGTCCGACCAGCTCAGATCCACGTCGATCGCGGACAGCGCCACCGCCGTGAGCGTGGCGGGCACCGACGGGACCACGCCCGGTGTGGTCACCGACACCACGTTGCTCCAGCCGGAGCAGCCGCTGGGGTTGCAGGCCCGTACGCGGTACTCGTAGGTCGTGGTCGCCTGCACGGTGGCGTCGTCGTAGGTCGTCACGTTCGCTGCCACCGACGCCAAGGCCGTGAATGATCCACTGCCGCTGGCGCGCTCGATCTCGAAGCGCCCCTCGTTGGCGCTGTTGTCCGTCCAGCTCAACGTCACCAGGGTCGAGGACGGCACGGTGGCCTGCAGTCCCGACGGGGCCGCCGGGATCTGCCCCGGCGTGCTGACGGACGCCACGTTGCTCCAGGCCGAGCAGCCCAGGCTGTTGCAGGCCCGCACGCGGTACTCGTATGGAGACGAGCCCTGTACGGTGGGGTCGTCGTACGTGGTCACGTCGGTCGCGACAGACGCGAGTGGCGCGAAGGCGCCGCCTCCGGGTGCGCGCTCGATCTCGAACCCGCTCTCGGTACTGCTGTTGTCCGTCCAGGCCAGTGACACCGCATTCGGCCCGGTTGCGGTGGCGGACAGCGCCGAAGGCGCGGCGGGCACCTGTCCGGGCGTCGTGACCGACGCCACCGCGCTCCACGCGGAGCAGCCGACGCTGTTGCAGGCCCGTACGCGGTACTCGTAGTCCGTGGCGGGCTGCACGGTGGCGTCGTCGTAGGTGGTCACGTCCACGGCCGCCGACGCCAGAGCGGAGAAGGTCCCTCCGCTCACGGAGCGCTCGATCTCGAAGCCCGTCTCGTTGTTGCTGTTGTCCGTCCAGCTCATCGTCACGGCCGTCGAGCCGTTCGCCGTGGCGGACAGCCCGGAGGGCGCAGCCGGCGCGGTGGGGGTGGCCGGCACCACGGTCAGCGTGACGGGCAGGAAGATCGATGCGACGCTGTCGCCTGCCAGCTCGACGGAGGCCGAGTAGGTGCCGGGTGGCAGGCCCAGCGTGCTGCCCAACAACGCCACCGTGGTCGGTGTGCTGCTGCCTGCCAGCGTTGCGGTCAACCAACCGCTGGGTTGGCCCGGCGCATAGCTCACCGCTTTGGACAATCCAGTGATCACGCCGCCCCCTCCGTTGCGGAGCTGAACGGTGGCAGAGGGGGAGCCCGTGTTGGCCGGGCCGGACAGCGCCACGCTGTTCGGGATGACCTGGAGGTATGGCGCAACGGTTCCCACCGTCAGGTGCACCGCCAACGAGGCTGCGCGTGTGCCGGCCACGCTGGACGTGACGTCCACCATGGCGTCGTACTCACCCGCAGCGAGGCCGATCGGAAGGGACTCCACGGTCAGCGTGGTGGGTGCCGTGGTTCCGGAGAGGGTGGCGCGCAGCCATCCGGAGCCGCCCGAGAGGTAGCGCACCGCCGCTTGCAGCCCCGTCAGCGTTCCCCCGCCGCCGTTGCTCACCGCGATCCGCTCGCTGGCGGTGTCGACGAGTCGCAGCGAGTCGAGGGCCAGCGACACCGCAGGTTGTGGGTCGGTGACCTCCAGCTCCACACGAAGCACGAGTGCGTTGGGGGCCGTTACCGATCCTACGCGCACGTCCGCGCCGAAGCGCCCGATCGGCAGCCCGGCGGTGCGTACGCGCACCGTGAGGTCCGTGGGTGCGTCCGTCGAGGAAAGCGAAGCCGTCAGCCACCCGAACGGTTGTCCGGCGTCGTGGACCACCTGGGCACTCAGGCCGGACGAGGTCCCCTGCGTGTCGGTGATCCGCACGGTCTGTGTGGGCGGATCGGCGCCGCCGCGCTCGCCGCGGAAGACCAGCGACGAATCGGACAGCACAAGGAATCCGGGTGCGCGCACCGAAATCGCGGCGGAAGCGACCACGCCAGCCGCCGAGGCGGTGATCGCGGCCACGCCCACCGACAACCCGGTGACCTGGCCGTCCGAATCGACTTCGACGATGGAGGGGTCGCTGCTTCGCCACGTGATGGAGCCCGTGGGGAGTGGGCTCCCAGAGGCGTCCGTCGCAGAAGCCGTCAGGCGCGCGGATCCCCCCACCGCGAGCTCGAGGCTACGCGGCGTGATTTCCAACCGGCCAACTTCGAGTGGAGTGACGGCGACCGAATCACAGCCGAGCACCGCCAGGGGGGACACCAAAAGCAGCCGCCGCATGCGACACCAGAGGCGGGTCACCGGAACACCATCCTGGGAGGAAGCACGGTGGCCGGGCGGGGGTCCGGCGAGAGCCGCTGCACCCAACCCACCGGCGGCTCTCCATTAGATCGATACCGGAGCGGCGCCGTCCAGTCAACGCCTTGCGGAGTCGCCTCCCAGCACAGTGCCGTAGGGACGGAAGCCGACCCGCCGCATGGCGGCCCACCCGATCGCTGCCGCCGACACCTGGACCATGGGGTCGGTCACGGTCGCGGTGCGCAGGTAGAGGAGGAACTGGGAGGCCTCGACCAGCGTCGCGAAGTACAGCACCGGCCATACGCCGGAGAGCGGGCCGCGCCGCCGCAGGGGCCACACGGCCAGCAACGCTCCCAGCGGAAGGAACAGCAGGAACCCACCGACCACATCGAAGACCTCGAACAGATCGATGCGCCAGCGCGCGTCCCCCAGAGGAATCCACCACGGATAGGCCAGCTTGATGCGCAGGGACAGCGGGTCCAGGTCGATGCGGTAGGGACGGGTGAGCCACAACAACAGCACCGTGGCGTAGAGGCCCAGGGCCCAGCGCGGCCGTGCGGCACCGCGGTGGGAGCGGCTGAAGCGCGGGAGCAGGCGTGCGCAAAGCAGGGCGCCGGCGGCGATGGCGATCGCATGGACGAGCAGCGCGCCCATGCGGATGGGCACGCCCAGCAGCCCGTGCCCGAACTCGAGCACGATGGCTGCGAGTGCACCGGCCGTGACGGTCCCCACCACCGCGGAACGGTAGGAGCGGCCCGCTTCGACCAGCGCCGCCACCACGAGGAAGCCCACGGGCGCGAAGAGAAGAAGGTCCGTCAGCGGCAACGACCAGCTCGGGTCCCCCTTGAAGAGCTGCAGGACCACTCGCAGCCGCTGTCCCGGCGGACCCCAGGCTCCGGCGGCCAGGCGCTGGCGAAACAGGGGGATGATCGCTTCACCGACGGCAGCGAGGGCGTAGGAGGCGGCGAGCAGCCAGGTCGGCAGACCCAGGAAGGAGCGGGCCCCCCGCGAGGCCCCGAGCAGGGCCAGGAAGAGCAGCGTGAGCGCCGCTCCCAGCGCCGCGCCGACGGTGTTGGTGGCCACGTCGATCAGGCTGGCGGTGCGCGAGGTGAACAAGAGCTGCGAGAGCTCGATCGCGAAGCTGGCGACGGCGCCCCCGATCGTCGCTCCGACGATCAGGCGTCGGCGGTTGGCCTGGGCGGGCGCCGTCAGCACCCACAGCAGGCCCCATCCGGTGAAGAGGGCCACGTTGCGGATGGCGTCCGGGAAGTCGGCCCCGCTCACCGACGGATGCAGCGCCGCAGCCAGGCGCTCGGAGAGCCCGGCATCGAGTGCAGGGCCAGCACGCAGGAGCGTTCCCAGGGCCACCACCGCGAGATAGCCGGCCAGGGAGAGGGCTCGCGTCAACCAGGCTGTGGGGGTCACGCGCAGCGTGGACACGGGGCGGGAGACTGGCTCAGCGCCCCCCCACCGCACAAGTTGAGGCCGTGACCAAGGAAACGGCTCAACGAAGGGCCATTCGCCGCGCCTTCGAGCGCTCCGGCCGGCCGCTGGCGCCTGCGGAGGTGCTGCACAGCGCGCGCGAGGAGTGTCCCTCGCTCGGGTTGGCGACCGTGTATCGCAACCTGCGTCTCCTCGTCGAAGAAGAGTGGCTGGCGTTGGTGGCGCTGCCCGGAACCTCCCCCCGCTATGAGCGGGCGGGCAAGCCCCATCATCACCATTTCCTGTGCCGGAGCTGCGATCAGGCGTTCGACATCGCGGCGTGCACGGACGCGTTCCACAGTCTCGTCCCCTCCGGATTCAGGATCGAGGACCACGACATTACGCTCTTTGGACTTTGTTCGCGCTGCGCGAGGGCTGCGTGAGGTCACTCGCCGAGGGCGTCGAGCTCCGCGACCTGGGGACGCTCCGTGCCGTGCGGCACCGGACAGGTGCAGGTGGCACGGCAGAGGCTGCGGTGCCGCAGCCGGCCGTTCCACACGAGGCTGGTAGCCACCAGAAGGCCGCCCACGGGCGAAGCCATGTACTCGGGCAGCGGGGCGAGCAGGCCCTGAAGGGACGCCAGCCACAGCAGGCTACCCGTCATCAGGAGTCCCAGCACCCGTCGGTCTCCGTGGTCCTGCACTCCGGAGTGCACGGCCAGCAGAGCCAGCGCCACGGATACGGCCAACACGGGGAGCTCGGCCGCTGGCGGGAGAGCCAGCGCAGGAGCCAGCCCCAGCAGAGCGGGGGTCAGCAGGCAGTGCACCGCGCAGAGCGTGGGCAGCCAGGTGCCCAGGCGCTCCATCCGGGACGTCGCGGTGGAACTGTCCGATCCGATCACCGTGTTCGGTTCCTCAGTAGAGACGAGGTGCCAGCAGGGCCAGAATGATAACCCATTCTCAAACAGACGGAAGCGGGAGCGGGACGTCGAGAATCCGGTCCGATCGTCGGGATCGAGCCCGGATTCCACGTCGGATCTCCAGAGCATCAGCTTCCCAAGCTGAGGGTCGCCGGGGGCGCGGTCCCCTCGGGGCGGCTCTACTGGCGGTCGTCCTGGCGAGCCCGCTGGCCGGCCAGATCCGTCCCCTCGACCCCATCGCCTGGCGGGACTTCGACCTGGTGCACGGCGCGGGCTCTCTCGGAGCTTCCGTCTACTCGGCCCAACCGGCGTCGCGGGCCGGGGTCGAGGGCCGCATGCTGGAGTTCGGCAGTGTGCGCGGTGTGGTGCGCGTGGGGCGCGTGCTGTTCGAGGCGGCGGGGAGCGCCTGGCGGGTCTTCGATGAACGCGCGCCGCTGTCGGAACCCGTGTCCGGTGTGCGCGCGGCCGAGAACGGCCGTCGGGCCGATGTGGGGGACTACCGCGTGTCGTCCACGGTGCTGCTGACGGACCCGCTGCGCGCCTGGGGTGCGGCGCTGCGCTTCGGGGCTCGGCTACCGACCACGGACGAGACCGCCGGCCTGGAGCGCGACGAGACCGACGTGTTCTTCACCGTGGCGGGACAGTGGCGGACCAGCGGCGTGCGACTGTTCGCGGAGAGCGGCCTCGGGATCTTCGGAGTGGTGAGCAGCGTCCCCGATCAGACCGACCCCGTGCTCTTCATGGTGGGGATGCAGGTGCCCCGCGAGCGGTTCATGGCCGGGCTCGAGTTCGTGGGCAATTACGACACGCGCGCCACCGGCGCGCCCCGCGGGAACGAGGATCTGGCCGAGCTGCGCGTGCGGCTCCGCAGCGAGGGCACGCTGTGGGGCGAGGTGGTCGCGATCCGGGGCTTCGCGTCCTACAGCCCCGACTTCGGTCTGGAGCTCCGGCTCGGTCGCACGTTCTGACCGGCGGCCTTCGCGGCCGCCGGTTGGACGTGGCGTCTCAGCGTGAGCCGCCGCGGCGGCCTTCGGCGAGCGCCCGGTAGTATTCCTCGATGAGCTTCTCGTAGCCCGCGGGCACGTCACCGGAGCCGCGCAGCAGCAGGCTCTCGCCTTCGCCTTCGACGGCGCGCCGCAACCCGAACTCGAAGCTCTTCACCTGCTCCAGCAGCGAGTCCTGCAGGCGCGCGATCTCCTCCACGTCCGCATAGGCCCGCCGCTCGTCGAAGCGGCGTAGCGTGTCGATGATGCCGGTGAGGTCGTCGATCTCCACGCCGGCAGCGTCGAGCTGGCGTCGCAGCTCCTCCGCGTCGGCGCGCTGCTCCCGGTAGGCGCGCTGCAGCTGACGGATCTCCTCGTCGCTGAGGGGGCCGCGGTCCGCGCCCGCCCGGGGCCCGAATCCACCCATCATGCCGCCGGGTTGGCCGTCCGGGCGCGCACCGCCGGCTTGACCCTGCTGCCCGGTCTGACCGGCTTGACCCTGCTGCCCCGCCTGGCCCTGCTGGCCTGCCTGACCCGGTTGGCCGGCCTGGCCCTGCTGGCCGGATTGGCCCTGTTGGCCTGCCTGACCCTGCTGACCGGGCTGCCCTTGCTGACCCTCCTGGCCCTGCTGTCCCTCCTGACCGGGCTGACCCTCCTGACCGGGCTGACCCTCCTGACCGGGCCGATCACCCAGCCGACGACCGTCCTCCGAACGGGTCTGCTCCTCCAGCGACTCGATGCCACGCACCAGGTCACGGGCACGATCCAGGGCCTCACCCATCTGCGAGCCCTTGCCCGCCTCCTCCGCCGTCGCCACCGCGCGGCGGAGCTGCTCACCCAACGCGTCCAGATCCTCCTCGATCTGCTCCTCGAGAGGACGTGTGGTCTGATCGGGACGGGCTTCGATGACACCGCGCGTATAGCGCACCTTCTCTTTGAGCTTCAGATCCCGGATCGTCTCGGCCGCATCCGAAAGGGCCTGGCCCGCCGCCCGCTGCTGCGAATCCTTGCGGGCGTCGGCGGCCATGCGATCCAGGTCGCCCTCCAGGCTGTCGAGCTCGCGCTCCATCTCGGCTTTGCGCTCGCTCAGGCGCCGCAACGACTCGGGGCGATCGGACGCGGTGGGAAGGTCCATCACGTCGTCGGTGATCTGCTCCTGCTGGTCCCGCAGGCGCCGGGCCCGCTCGAGCGCGGACTGGGCTCCGCCGGCGAGTCGGTCGGTCTGCTCCTGCTCCAGGCGGCGGCGCGCATCACGCAAACGGTCCAGCGCCTCGCGTGCGCTGGACGCGCCCTGGTTGCCCCGGGCGGCGGCGGCACGACGCATCTCCTCGGCGGCGCGCTGCAGCTCGCGCGCGGTCTCGGCCAGGGCTTCGGAGCGTCGGTCCCGCGACAGGCGTTCCAGCTCTCGCGCGGCACGCTCCGTCTCGTCGGCCAGCTGCCGCTGGGCGTCGCTGCCGGCACCGCCGCCTCCGCTCTGCGACCCCTGCGCCAACTGCCGCTGGCGCTCGGCCGCCTGCTCCTGACGGCGCGCCAGCTCCTTCAGGCGCTCCAGCGTCTCGTCGACTTCGCGTGAGGTCTGGTCCTGCTGTTCGCGCTGGACCGTCTCGTACTGGTTCTTGAGCTTGTCCAACTCCAACTCGAAGAGGTCGGCCAGCTCGTCTGCGCTGGTGCCACCGCCACCCCCCCCACCGCCGCCCTGCTGCATCTGGAGCTGCACGTCGCGGAAGGCCTCCTCCGCGCGCAGCAGGTGCTGCAGGGACTTCTGCTCGGCGGGAATGGCTGCGCGGGGCCGGGACGCGTCCAAGGAGTCGATGACCGTGCCCATCTGCTCGACGGCCTTGGGCAGCTCCTCGGCGATCTTCTGGAACGAGGGATCGCCTTCGGCCACGCCACGCGCCTGCATCTGCTCCACCAGCCCACGCACCTGCTCGCGCAGCTTGTCCTGCGCCAGCTTCAGCATGACCACGTTCTCGGCGAACTCGTCATCGCTGTAGCCGTCCTGGTCACGCACCAGGTTGAAGGTGCCGGAGATGATCTGACGCTGCTGCTCGGGCAGCGAGCCGTCCATGGAGTCGCCGCCACCCATGCCGCCGCCGCCACCCGGCCCCTGGTCCGCCTGCGTGAAGTCCTTGCGGAAGGGTCGGATCTGCAGGAAGTACATGTCGCTGGTCACGGTCTTGGCCCCGCTCACGCGGTCGTTGTCCGTGGCGCGCACGTAGTAGGAGATCACGTCTCCCGGTTCCAGCTCGATCTCCTCCAGGAAGAACGTGTGGCTGGCCGTGACCTCGGGCCGCGGGCCGCCGCTCTGCTGGAAGAGGGCCAGGGAGTCCTCTGCTTCCCCGTTGACGGAGTACACCAGCTGCAACGAGCGCACGCCGTAGTCGTCGTCGGCGCGGGCCTCGATGTAGACCTCTTCGATGGGGCTGGCTCGGGAGTCCCTTCCGGGCTTCACCAGCGACACGCTGGGCGCCTTGTCTTCGAGCACATCGATCACGTACTCGGGCGAGGCGGGCACGAAGACGCCGTTGTCGGCCTGCAATTCCACCCGGTAGGACCCGGGTGAATTCACGCGGAACGAGCCCGTCCAGCGCGTGGCGTCGAGCGCCTCCAGCGCGGTGCGGGACGAATCACCCATCACCAGGTTGCCGGCATCGGTGGGCTGCGTGGACGTGGCCCGCAGCACCACCGTGGTGCCGCGCAGCACGGCTACGTCACCCCCGTACTCGACGATCTGGGGCGCCAGCCCCGTGTAGGCCGGATACTGATACTCGAGCTCCAGCCCGGACACGTAAGGGAGATCCGCTACGTCGACGCGGAAGCTCTCGGAGCGCACTCCGCTGGACTCCACGAAGTAGTCGCCCGCCTCGCCCAGGGCGAAGAGCAGCGCTTCGAATACGCCCTGATCGTCCACCAGCATGGGGATGGCGTCGTAGGCCTCCGCGCCGTCTGTGCGCCAGAACAGCGTGGCGTCCGACGCGGTGAAGCCGCTCAGCTGAGCCCGCACGCTGAGGTCGGAGCCACGCGAGATGGTGGCGTTCCCGGGCTCGACCGTCACCCGGTACGGGTTGGCTTCGCTCGCCGAGGTGGTTGGCACCAGGATCGCCGCTGCGCCGTGCCGCAGGTAGGAGGGGCCCAGCGTGAAGACGGCCAGCGTGGCCAGGACCGTGGCGGTGAGCGCTCCGCCCCAGCGCATGAGCGCCGTGTGCTCGATGCGCCGGCCGTCCTGGACGCGGCGACAGGCGACCACGGCGTTCTGCACCACGCGCTGCACCAGGGCCAGCGAAGCGCCGGCGCTCGGGGAGTGTGCCGCCTCCACCGCGCTCAACACCGACTGGGCCAGGGAGGGCTCGTGCTCCTCCAGGTAGAGCGCCACCTGCTCGTCACTGACCCGACGGATCAGCGGTCGCACCAGGAACCACAGGGCCACGGCGGCGGCGGCACCCAACGTCACGATCCGCAAGGCCAGCAGCGGACCGGCCGCGAACCGGGTGCTTTCCAGCACCAGGCTCGAAAGCACCAGGGTCACCAGCACCACGCCGGCAAGGACGGCCAGACCCTTCAACGCCACGCGTAGGCGCCAGCGGCCCCGCACACGGCGGATGATGGAGGTCAGCTCCCGGGGACCACTGGACACTCGTGCGCTCCGCATGCTCGCTCCTTCGTCCGACTGCCGCTCAGGCGGGCCGGCGCGATGCTCGATTCGAAACGGTGGTCTCCAGGGCCAGGAGCCCGAACACCGCCAACAACAGATACCACCCCACGCCACTGCGCGCTTCCTGGGCCCGGCGCACCTCCACCGGGTCCCGCTCGGTCTCCGCCGGAACGCCCGCGGGCTGGGTCGAGCCCACCGCCGCCACCACCACCTCCGGATCCACGGTCGTCAGCGCCGATTCGCTCCGGTCCACGTTGGCGGCGATGCGGCGTACGGCCGGACCGTCCTGGCGGTGGCGAACCTCGTAGACGCCGGCCTCGTCCAGCATCAGGAAGCGGGCCCCCGTCTCGTCGGCGTTGACCGTGAGGGGCCGTCCCGAAGGTGTGAGGACCAGCCACTCGCCCTCGTTCTCGCCGCTGTCCTCGGCGGCCAGATCCACCACCTCTCCGACGGTATACGACGGGGTCTGGTTGCTCCTACCGGACAGGTGCTGTACCAGCGCGTGCACGAACGGCAGGTACACCGGCTGCAGCGCCAGATCGTTCCAGAAGTTGTCCAGCCCGGTGGTCCAGACCAGGCTGCGGCCCAGTCCCACGCGCCTCTCCGCCAGCGCTACGCCGCCGTCGTCGAAGCGCGCCAGCACGTCGGCGGTCGAGTCCGGCGTCAGGGTCCGGTACCGGAAGAATCGGGCCGCGGTGAAGTCGCCGGACCGGGGCCGGCTGAACAACTCGAACACCGGGTGCGTGTAGTCCAGGTAGCCCAGGGCCGCGCCGGAGCGGTCGGTGGCGGAGCCGAAGCGGCCGGGCAGCAGGTCGGCATAGGCGTCCGGCCAGCGCGAGCGCTCGTCGAGCGCGACGAGCAGACCACCGCCGTTCTCGACGTGCTGGCGCAACGCATTGCCGGCCGCATCGCCCTCCACGCCCGCCCCGTTGAAGAGGATCACCGCGTGTTGGGCGATCATCGCCGGCGTGAGCCGATTGGCCCGCACCACGTCCACGCGGAACGGGACCTCGCCACCGATCTCGAGCGCGCGCGTCAGGTACAAGGAGGCGTTGGCGCGCGCGCCTCCGGGCTCCACCACCAGGACCGATGGGGCGGCCTCCGGATCGAGGACGAGGTCGAACGTATTGTCCGGGGCCAGGTCGTCCTCGTCGATGCGGACGCGGGCCAGCGTGTTCTCGCCCGGCAGCGTGAAGGGTTGGAAGGTCACGTTCGCGGTGGCCTCGCCCGAACCCGCGCCGGCCAGCGCCACGGTGCGGGTCTCCAAGGAGCGCCCACCCAGCTCCAGGGTCACCGTGGGGTGCGCCGGCTCCGACCCCAGGTTCACCAGGCGCGCCGTGGCTTCCACCCGCTCGCGCTCGGCGGTGCGGCTGCGCTCCAGCGCCACCGTCCACAGCGCCACGTTGCGCTGGCGCTCCGGCCGCACGCTCACCGGTGTGAGCTCGGTACCGCCCGGCAGCTCGATGTCTTCGTCGCCCCGCCAGGCCAGGCGCTGGAAGTCCGAGATCAGGATCACGTCCCGGCGACCGAGTCGGGATTGCTCGAGGATGGCCTGCGTGATCTCGAGGGCCGGCCGGAACCGCGTGGTGCGGGTGCCCGGTGCCAGTCCTTCCAACGCGCGCAGGGCGGTGGTGGGGTCCACCGAGCGGGCCAGAACCGCGGCTCCGTCGTCGAAGGCCACCACGGAGGCGCGGTCGCCGTCCTGGAGCGACCCGAGCGCTTGGCGCGCCTGGTCCAGGGCCCGGGCGAACGATCCCTCCCACGCCAGGCTGTAGGAGCGGTCGATGAGCACCACGCGCTCCAGCGGACCCCCGGCGGCCAGTTCCGCGGCGCTGCTGCTGAAGAACGGTCGCGCGAAGGCGAGCACCAGCAGGATCACGGCCGCGAGCCGCATCAGGAACAGAGGCCAGTTGCGGATGGTCTGACGCCGCACCGAGCGGAAGGGAATCCGCTCCAGGAACATCAGCGACGGGAAGCGCACCACCGTCTTGCGGTCCCGTTGGATCAGGTGGATCAGCACCGGCACCAGCGCTGCCAGCAGACCGCCGAGGAACAGGGGCGTCAGAAACGACATCGGCTCACCGCACCCTGCTGAGCTTGACGCGCAGCGACAGGTATTCGAAGAGGGCCAGGTCCAGCGGCTTGGACGTGTCGACCAGGATATGGTCGATGTGTCGCCGCGGCAGCTCGCTGGACAACGTGTTCATGTGACCGTCGATCAGCTCCCGGTAGCGCTGGCGCAGCTTCTCCGGCACGATCGGGATGCGCAGCTCGCTCTCCAGGTCCTCGAACGACGACGGTTGCTCGAAGGGAAACTGGATCTCCGCGGGGTCCAGGAGATGGAAGGCGATCACGTCCTGCCCCGCGTAGCGCACGCGGCTCAGTGCCTCCACCACCGCATCCGTGGGCTCGTAGAAGTCGGACACCACCACCAGGATGCCCTTCCGCCGCAGTGCGTCGGCTACCCGTGTGAACGTGCGCACGAAGGGGTTGGACTCGACGTCTCCCTCGGCGGCCGCGCGGGGTGGCGTGGGAGGCAGCTTGGCCGGGTCGAGCCTGGCCAGGGTGTGCAGGATGGTGTCCAGATGCTTGGCCGACGCCGGAACGAAGTCGATCAGATCCTCGGCGAAGGTGACCAGCCCGATGCGGTCGCGCTGGCGCTGGCTGAAGTAGGTGAGCGTAGCCACCAGAAAGCGCGCGTACTCCAGCTTGGTGACACCGGCGCTGCCGAAGTTCATGGAGCGCGACACGTCGAGCGCCGCCACGAAGTTGGCGTTGGTCTCCGCCTCGAAGAGCTTCACGTAGAGGCGGTCCGAGCGCGCGAGCAGCTTCCAGTCGATGCGGCGGATGTCGTCGCCGGGCAGGTAGGGGCGATGCTCCGCGAAGTCGAGCGATGCGCCCAGATACGGCGAACGATGCAGCCCATTGAGGAATCCGCTCACGACGGTGCGCGCCACGAGCTCGAGATTGTCGATACGCGCGAGGGCACGCGGATCGATGAAGCGCGCGCCCGGGTGCGATTGGCCGTCCGAGCCGGGTTCGCGCCGGTGCTGAGCGGGCTCCGCCACCGTCTACATCTCCGAGCGGGGCTGCGGAACGTGATCGAGCAGGCGCGCGACGATCTGATCCGCCGTGACCCCCTCCGACTCCGCGTGGAAGTTGGTGAGCACGCGGTGGCGTAGGACGGGCTGGGCCAGTGCGCGAATGTCTTCGAACGTGACGTGATAGCGGCCCAGCGTGATGGCGCGAGCCTTGGCCCCCAGCACCAGGTACTGGGCCGCGCGCACGCTGGCACCGTACGACACCCATTTGCGGATGAAGTCCGGCCCGTCCGGCGCGGGACGCGTGGCCCGCACCAGGGAGAGCGTGTAGCGCAGCACCGGGTCGGCCACCGGCACGCCGCGCACCAGCGCCTGGAAGGCGATCAGATCCGGTCCGGTCACCACCGGCTCGAAGTTCAGGTTCATGACGCGCGTGGTGGTGCGCACCACTTCCAACTCGTGCTCCTCCGGCAGGTGCTCCATGTGGATCTTGAACATGAAGCGGTCGAGCTGGGCCTCGGGCAGCGGATAGGTGCCCTCCAACTCGATGGGGTTTTGCGTGGCGAACACGAAGAATGGCGCGGGCAGATCGTAGGTACGGCCCTGGACGGTGACGCGGTGCTCCTGCATCGCTTCCAGGAGGGCCGCCTGCGTCTTTGGGGGCGTACGGTTGATCTCGTCCGCCAATACGATGTTGGCGAACACGGGCCCGGGTTGGAACACCATGGACCGGCGGCCGGTCTCGTGGTCTTCCTGGATCAAGTCGGTACCGGTGATGTCGGAGGGCATCAGGTCCGGTGTGAACTGGATCCGGGAGAACTCCAGATCGAGGACCTGGGCCAGGGTGTGGATCAGCAGCGTCTTGGCCAGTCCCGGTACGCCGAGCAGCAAGCTGTTGCCACCCACGAACAGCGTCAGGAGCACCTGTTCGATCACGTCGTCCTGGCCCACGATCAGCTTGCGCAGCTCGGAGAGGATCCGCTCGCGTCCGTCCTTCATGCGGTCGGCCAGTGCGACGTCGTCCACAGAATCCAGCGTCGCCGGTCCGGGTTCGTTGAAGCTCACCGTGCTTCTCCTTGCTCTGCTCGTGGGTGGCTCGGGTGTTGACCCGGGGGCTCAGTGGGTCAGCGCGTAGACGATGTAGTTGACGCCCAGCTTGTAAGCCTCGTTGGAGAGGTCGATGGGGATGAAGCCCGCGTCCGACCACTCCCAGTAGTCACCGATGTCGTTGTTGTAGTTCGCGATCACCATCAGTCGCTTGCTGGGATCGTTGTCCTCGAACATGCCCATGAATACGGGCTTGCCGCTCCGCGGATCGTATCGGTAGTCGGGCGGCGGCTGGAAGTCGAGCGACTCGATCCGGAAGAACGAGTCGAACACCTCCATCGACGGTTGCATTTCGATGAAGGAGAGCTCCGGCATTGCCTCCTCCATGATCTGGGCGAACTGGTACCAGTCGCGCCCACGGAAGTCGTCGGCGATGAGAAAGCCGCCTTTGAGCAGCCATTCCCGGAGCCCCGCGATCTCCGCGTCGGAAGCGGTCCAGAACCCCGGCTCCGAGATGTAGGCCACCGGATACTTGAAGAGCTCCGGGTCGTCCGTCGTCAGGATCTTGGTGCCGTCCGGATGACGATCGACGAGCGTGGTCTCCTCCAGGATCCGCAGGAAGTTGCGCTCGGCCCGCGGGTAGTCGTGCGCCCAGGGTGGCTCGCGTCCGCGTCCGAACCGACCGAAGCCTCGCAGGTCGCCCACCACGCGGATGCGTACGAACGTGAACTCGCCCGTGTACTCGGAACCCTCGAACTCCTGCGCGGCACTCGCGGCCTCTGTCGTGGCCGCAGCGGCGACGGAGCCCGAGGGGGCTGCGGAGCCCAAGCCGCCCGCCGCGGAAAAGGCCGCCCCCGTCCCGGCCAGCAGGCCGGCACCCAGTAGCCAGGCGCGCGCGCTCACCGGCCCTCCCGGATGCGGAGGAGCAGATCCAGCGCGGGTCCGTAGGTCGGTGCTGTTTCCAGCGAGCTCAGCACGGCGCTACGCGCCTGGTCGAGCGCGCCGGCCTGGAAGTGGGCCAGAGCCAAGCGGTAGTACGCGTCCGCCGGATCGGAGGGCCCCAAGGCCACGACCGCGCCCCGCTCCCGCGCCGCACCGGCGAAGTCGCCTCGCGCCTCCAGGATCTCGGCGAACTGCACGTGGGGGGCGGCCTGCAGAGGCGCGATCTCCAGCACGCGTTCCAGGGCGCGCGTGGCGCCGGCGTCGTCCCCCGCTTCGTGGAGCAGTCTGGCCAGGAGCGACGCGCCCTGGAGGTGCGACTCGTTCAGGGTGAGCAGGCGCTCTGCGTGCTGGATGGCGCGCTGGGGATTGCCTTCGCGCACTTCCAGCTCGGCCAGGAACCAGAGCGGGCTGTCCGGTCCGCCATAGGTCGGGAAGAGCGCGTCCGCCTGTTCGAGCGCTTCACGGGCGCCGTCCACGTCTCCCTGCTCGAGCAGGCGCCGGCCTTCCAGGAGCTGCGCGCTGAAGCTGCCCGGGTGCGCGGCGCCAAGGCGCTCGGCGCCGGGTCGCGGTTGCGAGGCGTCCAACTCGGTAGCGAACCGCTGCTCGACGTACGCTTGGAACGCCTCGTCCACGTCACCGGGCTCGGTGCCCATCACCTCGCGGATCAAAGTGCGGGTGTCCTTCCCCGCGCCGTAGCCCGCCAGGAACGCCTGGATCCCCTCGAACCCTGCTTGCCCCTCGATCCACTCGATCCCGAACGACGCCAGCAGATAGGAGAACGGCACCTCCTGCGGAGAACGGGGATGCATGAAGCCCTCGTTCAGCTCGCTGAAGGGGCGCAGACCGCCCTCCCTGAACGTGTTGAGGAACATGGGCGAGGGCGCGAAGCCCCATCCAGGCACGGCGCGCCGTTGCTCGTAGACGGCCAGACCCTCGGTGAACCAGCGGGGCACGCGATTGCCCGACAGTGCCATATGGAACGAGTGCGCCACCTCGTGCCACAGTGTGGAGGCCCAATTCAACTCGCCCTCGGGCTGTGCCGACGGAGAGTCCATCGCCAGCACGGTGCCGAAGCTCACGCCGAGTGCGCCGATGCCCGCCAACCCCACCGTGCGCACGGAGAAGTCGGCGTGCTCCGGATAGACTTCCAGTCGGATGGGCGTCGGGGGATCGATCCCGTAGCGCGAACGGAGTGCGGCGTAGGCGCGCTCGGCCATGTCCGTCACGTAGGGCGCCAGGACCGCAGACTCACGTTCGTGCAGCACCACCTGGAAGTGGTCCGTGGGAACCACGTCGTAATGCTCGAAGGTGTCGAGCAGGTCGAGCGTGTTCTTGAACCACAGGTTGAAGGGGTCCCCGCCGAAGGCACGGTCGAGCGCCGAGCGCCCCTCGCTGATCTGACCGGTGCGCAGGAGATTGAGGCCGAGGTGGCCGTACCCTTCCCAGGAAAGCGAGTCCGCGTCCACGGCGCGTGCGGCCAGCGTGGCCGCCTCGCGGTAGAGTCGGCGTTGGGCCGCCAGGTCGGCGAGCTCGGTGTAGAGCGGTGCGTGCCGGGGGTCGATCGCCAGCACCCGCTCTTCGGCCGCGCGAAAGCCGGCCTGGTCGTTGGCCAGCCAGCGTGCCGCCGCCAGCATGGTGAGCGCTTCCGTCGACTGCGGATCCACGGAGAGTGCCCGCTCCGCCTCCGCCACGGCGGTGGCTTCGTCCTCGGCTTCCAAGGCGAGGCGGGCCAGCAGGACATGGGCGCCCACGAGGTTCTCGTTGACCTCCAACGCCTCGCGCGCGCGTGCTTCGGCTTGCCCGGAGCCATCGAAGTGCAGTGCGCGCGCCGCCGCCAGGAGTCCCTGCGGGTGCCGCGGGTTCTTCTGCAGCACCTGGTCGAGGATCGTCTTGGCTTCGCCGCTGTCGTACTTGTCGAGGAACAGCGTGGCCATGGCCACCTGCGCCTCCACACCTTCGGGGTCTGCGGCGATGGCCTCGTCGTACGCCTTCACGGCGTCGTGGAAGTACACCCACTCCCACTTGCCGAGGCGCCGCACGGCGTGACCCACGGCCAGCAGATCGGAAGCACCGCGCGCGCCACCCGAGTTGTAGACGTCGATCAGGGCGTCGTACGCGGCGTGCGCCCGATCGTGCTCGCCCCGCGCCATCCAGAGGTCCGCCAGCAGCACCTGCGCCTCCAGCGCATCGCCGGCCCGACCCTGCACGGCCTGCTGCAGGGCCTCTTCCGCCTGGGCGCCCTTTCCTTGGGCCATCAGTGCCTTGGCCAGACGGGTGGCGAGCTCGGCGTCGTCTCCGCGGGCCAGCGCTTCGGCATCCGCATAGCGGCCCACCGTCAGCAGGACGTCGACATGCGCCTGACGGATCGCGAGCGCTGCATCGCCCCGGTCGAGGCGTTCGTAGAGCGCGAGGGCGGTGTCGTAGTCGCCGGTGCGGGCCGCGGCGCGCGCTCCCTCGGGCGACGCCTCTTGCTGTGCCGCGCAGGCGGCTGGAAGCAGCGCGCCCAGAAGCAGCGCGAAAAGTCGGCGGGGGCGTCCCTGGACCATCAGCTCCCGCCTCCCCGCAAGCGGCGATTGACGGCTGCCAACTCCAGCAAGAGCGTCTCCAATTCCTGTTCGTAGCGCTCCGGATCCATCGAGTCCTTGCGCTGCCGTAGCTCCGCCACGGCTCGCTCCAGGCGCTCACGCTCGGCGACCAGGGCGCGGACCGCAGGATCGTCGCTGGGGACGTCCGCAGTGGACGTGCGCGTGAGGTAGAGCGTGGCGGCGACCGATCCCTCGCCGCTCAGGGCCTCGGGCGTTTCGCTGCCGCGTCCGTCCGCGTTGTCGTCCAGCAGGGCGTGTTCGGTGGCCAGCTTGCCGTCGTCCTCGTAGGTGCGGAGTGTCTCGCGGCGCGCATACTGGAAAGCTTCCAGGACCGATACCCGTCCGTTCTTGTCCGCGTCGGCGGCCGCGTCTTCCAGCGCCTGCACGAAGAAGCCGCCGAAGCGCGTCTGGTTGCGCTCACCCGCTGTCTTGGTGGCGGTCAGCACCACGCGCCCTGCCGCCGAGAGCTCCTCCACGAACGCGCCCGACGCGCTGGCGGTGTTGACGAACACGATCCGGCGTCCGGGAAGCCGGTCGAGCTGGATGGCGAAGTCCGCAGCGGACAGATCGGGGCCGGGGAGGTTGATGCGGGCACCGTTCTCGTCGGACGAGCCGTGCCCGATCAGCACGATCACCACCTGATCGCCTTCGTTGGTGCTGGCGGCCAACGTGTCGAAGGCCAGCTCGATGCGTTCTTTGCGGGAGGCACCATCGATGCGGCCCGCGTCCTCCGCAGGTCGCTCGGCCAGATAGCGGACCGAGGTGGCGGAGGGGCGCACGGCGCTCACGAGGCGGGTGCCCCAGTCCCGGAAGAGATCCCGGTACTCGGCTTCTCCGCCCAGCCCCGAGACCACCAGCCAATGCGCATCCTGCGCGGCCGCGGGGGAGGCGAGGACCAGCGTGCCGAGAAGCGCCAGCGTGCGTGCGCGCATCAAGCCAGCTCCCGTACACGGCGGAACCCCCACTCGGCTCCGATCAACAGCAGCAGCGCCAGGAAGAGGACGGGCATGTCCCAGAGATCCTCCTCTTCGATCTGCGTCACTCCGCCGCCCGTGTACTGAAGATCCTCGGCCAGGCGAGAGACCGTTTCCGGCGTGTAGAAGCGCCCTCCGGTCTCCTGCGCCACCCGCTGCAGCACGGAAGCCTTCATCCCCGAATCGAAGAACTCGGCCTGACTCTCTTCCGCTCGTACGTATACGGTGTCCTGCCCCAACACCGAGTCGTCACGGCGCGCTTCCAGGGCGATCCGGTACAGTCCCGGCTCGTCGGTGGGGAGGTCCACCGCGTAGAGGCCGTCCCGCTCCACGGTCCAGTCCAACACCGCGCTGCGCTCTTCCCCGGACGGCGTGGTCACCTGCGCGGTGACTTCGGCGCCATTCATCTCGACGAAGCCGGAGTCGGAGACGACGGCCTGCACCAGGACGGACCGCCCCGGCTCGACGCGATCCGAGGGCAGGCGCCCCTCCACTCGCTCTGGCACGCCGTCGACCAGCCAGCGCAGGAGCTGACGCCAGAAGGTCTCGAAGCGGAGATCGTCGACCGGCACCTCCGCCCCCATCTGCCACTGCCACGAATCCTGCGGCGTGAAGACCAGCGCCTTTCCGCGACCGTAGCGATGGAAGGCCAGCACCACCTGATCGCCATCCGGGACGGGAGCGGTGAGGAGGGCCGTGGCTCCGGGCTTCACGTTGCGCACCGGGTTGTAGCTGGTGAGCGTGGGCAGCGATTCCCAGGCCGCGGTGACGTCCTGACCCTCGGGCACGATCTGCGTGATGGGATGGGCCGCTCCGGCGCGGGTAGGGCGCACCGCCAGGTCGCCGATCAGCGTGGGCTCCGAGCCCACCGGTTCCTCCAGCTCAACGGGGAGGACGTCCTCCAGGGGCGTGCCCACGAACCCGCCCTCGGCCAGCGAACGCTTCCCACCCGCCACCAGCAGCCCCCCGCCGCGCTCGCTCACGAAGTCGGCGACCATCTGCAGCTGATCGGACGTGAACTCGCTGGCCTCGGCGGTGCCCAGCACGATCGCGTCGTAGTCGAACAGGACCTCGCGTGCTTTGGGGAATCCGCCCTGCAGCTCCACGCTGTCCCGCACGTTCTGCCGCAGGTACTTGGCGTCGGCGGTGCGTGTGACCCGTGCGCCCCGGATGTTGGCGTCTCCCTGCAGGGCGTACCGGTCCACGAATGTGAGCTCGGGCCGTGGCACACCCTCGAAGAACAGGATGTCGCGGGTGGCGTCCTGGACCTGCACCAGCGCGTCCTGGGCGTTGTTCTCGGCGACCCGCTCGTCGTCCTGCACGGGCACCCGGAAGCGGAACGTGCGGGGGCCGCGCTCAGCAGCCTGGAAATGGACGCGCACGGTGGTGGGCTCGCCGCTGCGCCCCAGCTCGACGTCCTGCGTGCTGACCACCTGACCGTCGTCTTCCACGATGAGCGGCACGTGCCGACCCGTGTACCCGGAGTGGGTCACCACCACGTCGACCACCACGGAGGTGCCGCGCAGGACCTCGCGCGGCGTCTCCACCCGACTGACCTGGATGTCGGTCGGGAGGCTCTCCTCTCCGATGCCCACGGTGAATACAGGCACCCCGGCGGCCTTGAGCGGGAGCAGCGCATCCTGCAGCGGCCGGTCGCCGTTGTTGGCGCCGTCGCTGAGCAGCACCAGACCGGAAAGAGGCACGCCCGCGAGCTCCTCACGCGCGAAGTCGAGCGCGGCCGCCAGGTCGGTGCGGCGACCACTGAAGCCCAGCTCGCTCAGGGAGTCGATGCGTTGCACGACGTCCGAGAAGCGGAACACCCGCACGCCGAACCGCTCGTCCAGCGCCGCCCGCAACGAACCTTCCTCGAGCCCGACCTGCGCCAGCGCGACGTCGGCGCGCGCGATGCCGCTGCCGTCGTCGATGCGCATGCTGCGCGAGTCGTCCACGAGGATGCCGACGAAGTTGCGCTCCGGGATGACCCGGCTGAGCACCAACGTCGGCTTCAGGATGGCGAAGAGAAGGAGGCCGAGGATTCCGGAGCGCAGCGCGGTGAGGACGATGCGGTCGCGACGGCTGGAGCGGCCGCGCGCCATGCGGTAGGTGCCCGCCGTCAGGACGGACAGCACCAGCCCCGTGCCCAGGATCCACACCCATGCCGGGGCCGCCAGATGCACCTCGCCCTCCTGGAACAGCACCGGACGGTACTTGAACAGGAATTCGGCGAGGTTCTCGAGCACGCGGCGCCTCTCGCTGTGTCGGAGCGTTGGTGCGCCGGGGGACGCACCGACCGATCTCGACTTCGATTCACTACGGAGCGAAGGGTATGCCCGGCCCGAGCCGCCCAAGTCGGCGCGCGGTCCGGATTCTGGACTACCCGGGCAGGGGGCGCTGCGGTCCGGATGCGCGCCCCTTCCGAGGCGAACCTACGATCCAGAGCCCCGCTGCGTACAACAGCCAGACCAGCCGTTCCGTTAGGGAGAGCGTGGCGGCCGTGTGCCAGGGCAGCGCCACGGCCGTGAAGGCCACGAGGGCGTAGGGGCGGGGGAAGGGAAGTGTGCGCTCGACCACGCGGGTGGCGCGCCCCCGATCGCGATGCAGGGTGGACTCGATCCGCAGGGCCAGCGCGCTGGGCGAGAGGGCCCGCCAGCCGGGGAGCTCCATCAGCGTCCACGCGGCCGCGGTCCGGCCGGCGCCGTGGTTGTTGGTGGCCGAAACGACGGCCAGGTCCTCCCGATCGGCCACCTGGAGCAGGAGGCTGCGGGTGCGGCGTCCCTGCTCCAGGCCCTTGGGCGAGGCGTCGTTCACCTCCAGCCCGACCAGTCCCCACGGCTGCGACGGGCTGAACCCCACCGCCTCCAGGGGACGCCGGGCCGGCAAGGTCAGGATCAGCGTCGCGGGCGGATCGTGGGGGACGGGCCCCCGACCCGGCTCGATCCCGATCCCCCGCTCGTCGAGGGTGCCGCGGTAGAGGCTCGAATCGCCCAGGGCCAGGGTGTTCTCCCCTCCCAACCACAGCTCGGACGCGGTCAGCAGCACGAAGCCGTCCCCGGCCCGGGCCGGATTGGCGGCTGCGCCCTCGGGAACGCCGGCCCAGCCGGCGTGGTCCGTGAGGTAGGCCGCATGGAAGCCCACCCGCTCATGGGTGCGGCGATTCCACTCCACGCCGTATCCCTCGGGCACGTCGTGCGAATGGCGGGTGTGCGAATGGAAGTCGATGACCAGCAGCCCCTCCCCTTCCACCCGCAGGCGCGGCACGGGACGGGGCACGTAGGTCATGACCGCATAGAGGCCCACCAGTCCGGCCAGGAAGGCCACGGTGGCCAGGGTCTCGACCACGGCGGCGCGCCCCCAGGTGCGGGAGGGGGGTCGTCGCCACCCGCGCCAGACCCAGAACACCATCAGCAGGCTCACGAGGAAGGCGATGTGCTGGGAAAGGGCCAGAAGGGAAAGGTGGTCCAGCAGGGACGTGACCGGAGAGAGCAGCACGTACGCGAGTGGGCGTTCCAGGAACGCATCCGCCGGGGGAGCGCCCGAGCGAGCGTCCACCACGATGGGACGCGCGAAGGCCCAGGAGACGAGGCCCAGTCCGGCCAGAGCCAGAGCCAGCCAGCGGAGGGGAGAGAGGCGCCGCGACATGGGCGCCATGGTACCCCGGTCGGGGTGGAAGGGGAAAGCGGTCCGACCGTGGCGCGGAGCCTCCGGGGGAGGCTCCGCGCCGTCGGACCGCGACTACGAACGCGAGACCGACGTGCTCCCGCCCCCAGTGGTGCTCGGAGGGGGCGTCGTGGCTCCAGCGCTCCAAATGCTGAAACCGTCACCCCCGAAGACCGAGCCACCCGCGAGGGTGAGGTCGCGGAAAGCGCCCAGGCGCTCCACAACCGGCTTCTGGTACATCGTTCCTCCAGAGTAGAGAACGGACCTCCGACCACACGGGCGGCCGCACCGGGGTCAAGCGGTCCGCCCGGGGTGGGGGCAACGGGCGTGCCGAGAGGGTCTGTTCATCTAAGTAATTGATTGATAGATAGTTGTGGGTCCACACCCAGGCCCGCCCCGCGCCGGATCCGTTGGACTGCCGCCCGGGTTTGTGGGTCGACCGCCACACGCGGGCAACCGGGATCCCTGTTGGCCGAGGCCCGGTCGGGGCGGGGCGCCGCATCGCCTCGGGGGCGTTTGCCCGGGGAGTCGGGGGTGGCGCATTCTTGGACGGATGAAACGACTTCTCAGCTGTGTGCTGGCGTCTCTCGCTCTCGCGGCCTGCCGCGCGACGCTGGAGCTCGAGCCCGACGATTCCGCCGCCGTCCTGTCCCACCAGACCCTGGAGGCGCCCGACCCTGGGCTGCCGGGAGCCTTGCCGGTCCGGACCCTCTATTACGGGAGCGGGACGGACAAGCGGCGGGCCGAGTATCGCGACTCCGTCTCGTTGCGCACGGAGTCGGTCGACGCCTCCAAGCTGGTCGACCTGGGCGAGCAGGCGAAGTCACGCAACGAGTATTGGGGCTTCAGCCCGGACTCGTTCCCGATCAACGGTCGGGTGTGGTATCCGGAGGGCAGCGGCCCCTTCCCCCTGGTGCTGGTGGTCCACGGCAACCACGACATGACGGATTTCTCGGACCCGGGCTACGACTACCTGGGCGAGCTGCTCGCCAGTCGTGGATTCATCCTGGTATCCGTGGACATGAACTTCATCAACGGGGGGATCCGGGGTGAGAACGACGGCCGCGGTTGGTTGCTCCTCAAGCACCTCCAGGTGTGGCGCGGGTTCAACCAGGACTCGGGGTCGCCCTTCCGCGGCAAGGTGGACATGGACCGCATCGCCGTCATGGGCCACTCGCGTGGCGGCGAGGCGGTGGGCCATGCGGCCGCCTTCAATCGGCTGAGCCACTACCCGGACGATGCCAGCCTCGAGTTCGACTTCGGCTTCAACATCCGTTCGGTGGTGGCGATCGCCCCGGTGGATGGGCAGTACCTGCCCACCGGGCGCTCCGTCCCGGTCGAGGACGTGAACTATCTGGTCTTCCACGGCTCCCACGACGGGGACGTCACCAGCTTCCACGGCCTGCGCCAGTACAAGCGCGTGACCTTCTCCGGGAAGGGCGACTACTTCAAGGCCGCGGTCTACGTCTATCGCGCGAATCACGGGCAGTGGAACAGCGTCTGGGGACCGCGCGACAACGGCCCGCGTAGCGCCCGCATGTTGGACCTGCGCGGCTTGCTTCCGACCGAGGAGCAGAAGCGCTTCGGCGAGGTGATGATCTCGTCGTTCCTGGAGGCGACACTGCACGACGACGATCGCTACCTACCGCTGTTCCGGGACTACCGGGTGGCCGGCCAGTGGCTTCCCCGCACCATGTACTTCACGGCGTTCGAGCACAGCAGCTTCCGGCCCCTGGTGACGTTCGAAGAGGACATCGACGTCACGACCGGCAGCGTGCCCGGTGTCACTCTGTTCGGCGATTCATTGCAGACGTGGAAGGAGGGCGTGCTCGAGCTGCGCTCGCGCAACCGCACCAACACGTCGGCGTCCCAGGAGAACCAGGTCGCATGGCTGGGGTGGAACCGGCACGTCGCCGGTCAGGACGAGGTGTTGGGGGCTCCGTCTGTCTACGGCATCCAGCTCGACGCGGCGGCGCGCCGCACGCTCGACATCACCGAGCGGAGCACACTGGACTTCCGCATGAGCCCGTCCAACGAGACGCCGCGGCCCCGCGGCGCGAACGGAGACCGCGGGCGCGGGCGCTCCGGGCGTCCACCCCGGGGACAGCCCGACGAGCCTGAAGCCGAGGAGTCCTTCGCGGTGTCGGTGCAGCTCGTCGATACCGAAGGTGTGCGCGCGACGCTGCCGATCAGCGCCTACGGCGTGCTGCGCAAGCCGCTGGAGATGCGGATCCTGCGTCGTGCCGACCTGGAGAAGGAGCGCTTCCCCCAGCGCTGGGAGTTGATCCTGCAGAGCTTCTCCATTCCGCTGGCGGACTTCCGGGCGGTGAGCCCGGAGTTGGATCTCATCCGCCTTCGTGAGATCCGTTTCGTCTTCGATGGAACGGTAGCGGGCACGGTGGCGCTCGACGACGTCGGCTTCTCCAATCTCCCGCCGTCGTTTCTACGCGCCCGTCTGCCAGGGGCGGTAGCACGGCGCTGATCGTGCGGCTGCGAAGAGCCGAGCCGGCAGGGCGGGCACCTGGCGCTCCCAGCGCGGGATGCCCGCCTTGTTCAACGAGCCGCTAGGGGCGCCAGCTCAGCCCGAAGCGGTGGTGTCCGCGTCCGTCCCCTGCGGACTGCCAAGCGTAGTCGATGCGGATCTGATCTCCGGCGAACCCTCCACCCAGGGTGAGCCCGCGCAGGTCCTCGTCGACCGCATGCCGATATCCTGCGCGACCGCTGAAGGTGCGGCCGTTGATCGGCCAGTACGAGAGCTCCACGCCGGCGCCCGCCTCGACCTCTCCGTCGACCAGGCGGGTCACGGCGCCTGCCGCTCCCAGATCGAGGGGCCCCAGTGGGCGTCGCTGCGTTCCCAGTCCCAGCGCCACCTTGGTGGGGAGTGAGCGCGACCCGCCGGGAAACGAAAGGTCGCCGCCGAGGTTCTGCAGCGAGAGCGCGACCGAGACGGGCCCCAGGGCATGGGCCGCGCCCACATCGACCCCGACCGTGCTGGCCCGCACGGCGCCCAGCCGCATCTCGACCAGCTTGAGGGCCGCGCCCACGTCCACGTCGAAGACCTCTCGCCCGAAGCCCGCGCTCAGCACCGCTTCGGACACGGGTACGGGGCCGTCGTCGCCGAGGCGTGACTCCCGCGGTGGCAGTGCGTCCGGATCTTCGCTGGCCACGCCATAGCTCAGCACCTGTACGCCCCCTGCTACACCGCCGCCCCACCAGTCTGCGGCGCCCGCTGCGGTGAAGCCGCGGCCGTTGGCGCCGAAGTCCGCATGGAAGAGGGACAGGCCCCGCGCATCACCGATGCGCCCCGGTGCCGCGAAGAGCACGTCCGCCAAGGGGTCCGCCAGCGGATAGGCGCCACCGAGGGCCGCGCTCCGCGCCGAGTGGGTGAGCTCCAGGACGGAGGGTGTGCCTTGCGCGCAAAGGAAAGACGGAGCGAGGGCCAACGCCGCGGCGACCCCGATGGGCAGCCGGCTCAGGAGGGCAGCAACACCTTTCCCAGGAAACGCCGCCAGGTGGGCAGGTGCTTCCACTGCTGCATCCACCGCGACGGTTGCGGCACGTTGGGGTCGACGAAGAGGTCCGAGAAGTCCCAAGGCCGCATTCCTCCGTGTCCGCTCCAACGGGGTCTCATGCCCAACACCCAGGCTGCATGCTGAACCGTCACCGACGGGCAGGCCAGGTCCGGATCGGGAAGCAGCGAGAGAATGTAGGCCCGCTCCAGCATGCCTCCGACGGAACGGGTCCGCGGGGGCCGGAGTGCGTCCAGAAGGTCGTCCGAGACCGGAGCCGCCACAAGAGCGCGGGCGAGACGCAGCGTCCAGTAGCAGCTGCTGGTCGCGCGTGCGCGCCGGGCCTCCTCCACCACCTCCTCTTCCGGAAGTGGATCATGGCGCAACAGGCGGTCGAGATCCCGGAAGGTGCGCCAACCGGCCGACGTCATCGCGTGCGACCAGGCGAAGTGCGTGCAGATGTGGACGACCTGATCCACCAGGCAGGGCACTCGCGCGTGCACGTCTCCAACCTGCACCGTCTCCGCGCGCTCCCACACCCGCTCCGCGGGCATCAGGATGGGAGCGCTGCGCGGGTGGAGACCGGTGTGCACCTCCAACGCCGTTCCCGTACCGGCGGGCTCGATGAGTGGCGGGAGGTGGTGGTGGGTGTGGTCGTATACGGCTTCCAGCGACTCATTCCCCTCCCAGGTCCACCCCTGCTCCTGCATCGCCATCCAGGCGCGACGCGCGTCGGTAGGCTTGACCAGGATGTCCAGGTCGACCATCGGGCGGTCGGCGAACGAGTCGTAGTGCGTCAGACCCAAGGCGGCGCCTTTCAACAGCAGCGTCTCGATGCCCAGCGAGTGCAGATGCTCCAGCGACCGCTTCAGGTACTGCTCCAGGTGGAACATCCTGAACTCGGTGATCATCGCCACGTTCTGCAGCGGCGCAGCGTCAGGTGGCGGCTCGGCGACCACCGCCTGGATCGCCTTCCAGGTGGCCGGCACGGCCCGTTCCCGATCCGCGTACGCGTAGAGCCGCAGCCAGTCGAAGGGGCCCGCCAGGGCGGCCTCGATCTCGGCTGCGAAGTCCACGCTGCGTGCGCTCGCGAAGAGCACGCGTAGCTCAGGGGTCAGAGCTCGTCGGGGGGAAGCCACGAGTAGGTTCGGTGGGCGGAGGGTCAGAGGGTCGACGGATCAGTATTGGGTCAGCGTCCCCGCCCGCTTGGCGTAGCGGAACGCAACCATGAAGAGGGCCGAGCTGATCGCCAGCAACACCACCGTGCCTACCAGCAGCACGGTGATCTCATAGCCCACGTCCAGCAACGACTCGCCGCGCAACAGCACACGTCTGAGCGCCTCCGAACCGTAGCTGAGCGGTACCAGATAGGCGATGGACTGGATCCAGGAGGGGATCACCGCCACCGGATAGTAGACGCCACCGAGCGCTGCCGATACGAACATCACGCCCTGGGTGAGCGGGCCGGAGGTGCGGAACGCCAGCACCATGGCAGCGGCCACGATCCCGAACGGAAGCATCGACAGCACGAGCAGCAGTACGATCAGCGCCGCCGGCAGCATCTGGCTCCACGCCACGTGAGCGCCGAGCAGCGCGCCCAACACCAGCAGGAAGAAGTTGCGGATCGCGGTCCAGATCACCTCGAAGCCGATCATCCCTGCAAAGATCGCCGGGAGGCGGGCACGGGTGCTGAGAAGCGCCTCCAGGGTTCCGGTGGTGATGCCGCCGCCCAGCTGGTTGGGCAAGCTGCCGACCGCGGTCATGACGAAGGACAGCGCGATGGTCCCCACCAACACGAACCCGAAGTACTGATCGGCTTCGGCGTTGATGTGTGTTGCCATCGTGTCCTGCAGGGCGTTGGTGACGAAGAAGAGAGGCACCGCCGAAAGCAGCAGGCCCCCGATGGACATCAACAACCGCAGTCGGTAGCTCGACGCCGTGATCGCGCTCGCCCGCACCAGGGCCCAGGCCTCACGCATGGGGGCGACCTCCGGCGACGATCCTCTCCAACAGGTCCGCGAGAGTGAGCGCCACGGGCTCCAACCGAGACACCTGTACTCCGTCGTGCACCAAATCCGCAAGGAGGGCGGCCGCACTGGCATCGCCGTCCGGAAGCCGCAGGCGGATCCGGCTCCATCCCTCGTCGTCGGAGCCCAACCACTCCACGTCGTGCGCGCCCCCTCGGCCATTCAGGCTCGCGGGGACGAGCGTGCTGCCCCGGGCTCTCAGCTCGAAGCGGTCGTCCCCGGCCCGGGCGCGCAGCTCGGGCACCGTGCCCACGGCGATGAGCTTGCCGCGGTCCAGCACCGCCAGGCGGTCGCACAGGTCGAGGGCCTCCTCGGCAAGGTGAGTGGCCAGGAGCACGGTGACGCCCTGCCGGTCGGCGAGCTCTTCGCGCAGGAAGCGACGGAAGTCGCGGGCCGAGAGCGGGTCCAGGCTACGCGTCGGCTCGTCCAGCAGCAGCACGCGGGGCTCGGCCAGGAGCGACCGTGCGATCAGGAGCCGCTGCTTCATGCCCGAGGAGAACTGCCCCACCATCTTCTCGGCCGTGTCGGCCAGCCCGACATTCTCCAACACAGCGTCGACGCGGCGCTGGAGCTCGGCCCCCCGCAGTCCGTGCAGGACGGCGAACAACCGCACGTTCTCGCGCGCGCTCAAGCGCCAGTAGAGGCTTCGCTCATCGGGAATCACCGGCGTGAGCACGCGGCGCACTGCGTCCGCCTCAGTGGTCACGGACTTGCCGTCGATGACTGCCTCTCCCTCGTCCGGGAGAATCAGTGTTGCCAACATCTTGAAGAGCGTGCTCTTGCCCGCCCCGTTGGGACCGAGCAAGCCGAAGAACTCGCCCTCCTCGATGTGCAGGGAGACGTCTTTGACCACCGTCACCCGTTCACGGTGGAACGGTTGGCGGACGAGCTGCGCCCACGTGCGTTGCACGGGGAAGATCTTGGTGAGTCCCTCCACGGAGACCATCGGGCGGCGCGACGAGGCAGCGTTGGGCAGGCGCTCGTTTCGCATGGCGGATGCGAGGGCGACGTCGCTCATGCCACCGGAGCGCCGATCAAGTCGGCGTGCCACTCGCGCAGCGTTGCCACGGCACGATCGAGTTGTTGGAAGTCGCGCGCCACCCGCAGCTGGTAGACGGGCACGCGCTCCGCGATCTGCGCCACCCGGTCGAGCACGGACGCCGCCTCGGAACGTCCCAGCAGCGCACCGACCTTCGTTTGCCCCAGGAGCGACAGCGTCGATTCGAAGGGCTGCAGGCGGATCCGCTCCACGGCGGGCACATCGTCGCCCGGCTGCACGGGCGCCAGCAGATACAGCGCGCTCAACGGCAGGGTCTCGTAGGTGAGACAGTCTTCGGGCAGATCGCTCAAGAGGAGCTTCCCGCCCGGTCCGGAGTCGTCCACCTCGACGTCGTCCGTTCCCACCCGTTCGGCGGAATCCGACCAGAGCCGGACCGCATGGACACCGGGAATCGCACGTGGCTCGCTTTCCAACGTCACTCCCAAGGTGTCGTCGGTGACGAGGCGGGCACCGGATCGCACCAGCGCCAAGGCCGTGGTGGACTTGCCGTGGTGCTTGGGCGCGATGAAGGCGATGGCGCCCCGGTCGAAGGCGACTCCGCTGGCGTGCAACGTCAGGTCACCGCGGGCATGGAGAGCCACGGCCAGCACCCGTCCCAGGATGTCCACCCGGGCGGTTTCCGGCGTCGCCTGGCTGCCCGGGTACCACTCGATGCGTTCTCCCTGGCCCAGGATGTCGAACGTGCCCGTATCGCTGTACACCAGGCGCAGGCCGGCCTCGGTACGGAGGAGCTGCACCGAGATCCCCTGGTCGACCTCGTCCGTGCCGAGCGGACGCGCGTCCGCGTCCGGAGGATTGCCCGTCCGCGTGCGCAGCACCCAGTCGGTCGGGTCGCCTGCGGCGGCGGCGGGGAGCTCGGGGAAGGGGAGGTCGCTCTCGAGCACCCCGCCGAAGACCCGGTAGCGTTCCGCTGAGGCGCTCATGCGCTCCCCGGCCGGCCCTGGCTGCGCAGCCAGAGTTCGGTCTGCAGGGTGTAGTAGATCGCCATCACATCCTGGATGTTGGGAATACCGCGCTCCTCGAGCAGTGGGGCGCACGCCTGCCGGAAGGGCTCCGCACGGATGATGCCGAGCCCCTCCAGGGCCAGGGGCCGCTCCAGAAGTCGCCGGAGAAGACCCGGAAAGGCCAGGCGAATCTGGCGCTCGGCGTAGGCCGATGTCACCCCGGTCCGGTAGGGTCGCGGCGCCAGCACCGCGTCCGGGGCCAGTCCACGGCAAGCCGCCCGCAGCAGGCGTTTGGTCTCGCGCCCCAGGGAAAGGTCGGTCCAGGGGCGTGAGGCCGCGAACTCGACGATGCGGCGGTCGTAGAGCGGCGCCCGGGCTTCGACGCCCTCCTCGAGGGCGAAATCCGCCACCAAGCCCCCCACCATCGGGAAGTACGGATCCTGAACGAACCACCGCCATTCCTGCTCCGCCGGGGTACCCGGGTACGCCGAGGGCAGCCTCTCCGCCTCGCGTTCCCGGAGGCGCAGGCCTTCTACCAGCCCGGGGTCGAACCAGGTGGGAATCCAACGATCCAGGTAGCGATGCAGCGGACGTCCACCCCGTAGCCGGGTGAGCAGGCGGAACCAGGGTTCCGGGAGGAGCGGCACCAGACCCATGCGTACGAACTCCTTGCGGGAGTTCTCGCCCTTGAGGGTCCACTCCTTCCAGGCCCGCCCCAGCCGCCCCCGGCGGACCAGCTCGGCGACGTAGACGTTCGAAACCTGGAAGAGTTGATCGCCGCCGTACCCGCTGAACTGGACGCGGCTGTCCTCGGCCCGGGCTCCCCGCGCCAGCGCACGATTCCAGTGCTCGTACAGGTGGGTGAAGGGGAGGTCCTGCATCGCCACCCGCTCCTCGAGGTCGTCGAAGAGGCGGATCTCCTCCACGTCCAGCCAGCGGGTCTGCGCGTCCCAGCGCTGCAGCGTCTGACGGATCGTCTCGTCCTCACGACCGGGGTCGCCCTCGGGGTAGGTGAGTGAGAGCGGCGCCAGGCGTTGTTCCGAGGACCGTTCGCTCAGGAGCGCCTCGCCGATCACGAACACGGCGGTGGAGTCCCACCCACCGCTGAGCGGACAGGACGTGGCGCCGGTCGGCGACAAGCGCTCTGCGACGGCGTCGGCGATCAGAGCTCTCAGATGCTGGGCGGCCTCTTCGAAGGGCAGCTCGGGCGCCGCACCCCAGCGAGGCGGCGACCAGTGGGACGCCAGGCGCACACCCTGGGCGGAGGTCCAGACCAGGGTATGGGCAGCCGGTACCGCCCGGATTCCCCGGTAGACCGTCTCGGGGCCGGCGGCTCGGTGGAGACCTCCGGCAGCGGCGGCCACCGTGGCCAGGTCCAGGTCGGAGTCGGCTCCGAGCTCCAGAAGGGCTCCCGGCGTCGAGGCCACTCCAACTCCGCCGGGCAAGTCCGCCCAATAGAGGGGCCGGAAGCCTGCGAAGTCCCGGGCCGCTACGAGAGTGTGACGCTCCGCGTCCCACAGGACGAAGGCGAAGTCCCCCTCCAGGCGGGCGACGGCGTCGGGGCCCCAGCGGCGGTAGGCCGCTGCGATCAACTCACTGGCGCTGCGTTCGGGGGTGACGCCGGCGGTCTCACCCCCGAGGGCGTCCACCAGGGCTCGTCGGTAGTACAGCGTGGCGTCGGCCGCCACGGTCAGGGCGCCGTCCACCAGCACCGGGGGCCGCCCAGTGGGTTGGTCGTCCCACTCCCAGGTCTTGCGGGCGGCGCCCACCAGGGCCGGGCCCCGCTGCTCGACACCCGGGTGGGCCCGTCCGCGTCGGTGCATCCGACGAAGGGCCCGCTCGAACCTCGGTCGGTCGGGGTCGACCCCGATCCAGGCAGCGATGGCGCTCAAAACCGCACGGCGGTCATGTCGGTGACGGGGGTGAAGCGCGAGACGTGAGCGACCGTGTCACCCATCACCCGGCCGTCGACTTCGACCCAGGCATGCGCCAGGAACGCCTTCCCGTCCAGCGCCACGCCGATCTTGATCTGGCCGGTCTCGAGGCCGCGAGCCCGATACATGCGTTGGATGGCGAGCGACCGGATCAGGCAGCTCGCGTCGAAGGGCATGTAGGCGGCCACCCGCACCACGGCCTCGGCCACCGATCGGGCTCGGGGCAGATCGACCGCAAGGGGGGAGGGCGCAGCCGGCCTGCGGGAGTTGGGCGCATCGGCCGACGAATACAGCGCCACCAACTCTCCCGTGGGTCGGTCGCGCATGACCCGGCGGGCCCAGAGGATCGCGCGGAAGGCGTCGACGAGATCTCGCCGTTCCTCCCTCGAGACGGTGAGGAAGCGGAGGAGCTTACGCGGCAGACGAGCTGGCTGCCCCATCCGGTTCGTCCGTGACGACGAGGCCGTTCGCCCGGAGCTGGCTGACGAGCTCACTGACGTCGGACTGGAGGGCGGCCGGCTCCACGTCGGGATAGGTCTTCTGGAGGGCGCGGACCACGCCTTCCACGGAGAGCCCCCCCGTGGCGAGCATTTCCCAGACCTGGGCGCCGACGCGGTTGAGCCCGAAGTAGATCTCGCTCTCGGTGTGCAGCAGAACGGCTCCGTCGGAGACGTTCTTGAAGATCACGGCTGCGTGCGGACGAACGATCATGGCGCGGGTTCCACCCTCCTTGGGGAGTGTAACGAGCGGTGTCGCGTCACTGCAACTCTTGTGCCTTGAAATAGGCTTCGGGCCTGCACTTAGCTGGGTCCCTCCGGATCCGGCCGCGAACGGGGCTCCGGGGTGCGCTCCACCACCCGGGACCACCCGCACGAAGGGCAGATCTTCCAAGTACGTTGCCGGACGTAGGGGACGTTGGGCGCTGCGTCGACACGGCGCTCGTCCAGGGCGCCGCCACACTCGGGACAGCGGGCAACCCGACCTTCGACCCCTTCCCGACGCGCAAAGTCACTGCACATTTGTTCCAACCTGGTGTAGTCCCTTCCGATCCGGGGCCGTCCGTCGGCCCGGCACCGACCCAGCCGACGCCTTGGAGAAGATCCTCACGAGATGCTCTACACCGCCCTGGCCGCGCTGGCCCTCGGCATCGCCCCCGACCCCGACTCCATCTATCGGGGCACCCAGGGGGAGTTGGAGGTCGACGCTCCCTACGTCGAGAGCCCCGACATCCACATCGACGGCGTGGCCTCGGAAGAAGCGTGGGCCAACGCCGCGCTCCTGACGGACTTCACGCAATACGATCCTGTCGAAGGGATTCCCGCCACCCAGCGCACCGAAGCGCTGGTGCTGGTGTCCGGCGACGCCATCTACCTCGCGGTGCGCGCCTACGATGACGAGCCGGACGGCATCCGCGCATCCATCGCGCCTCGCGACAACGTGGTGCGGCGGGACGACTACATCCGCCTGACCCTCGACACCTTCAACGATCGACGCCGCGCCTACGTCTTCGTCACCAATCCACACGGCGTCCAACAGGACGGAGTCTGGAACGAGGGCGGCGGTGGCGGACGCGGGGGTGGTGGGGGCGGGGGTTTCGGTCCGCCCGTCGACTACAACCCCAACTTCATCTGGGAGTCGGAGGGTCGCGTCGAGGACTGGGGCTATCAGGTCGAGATCAAGATCCCCTTCAAGAGCTTGCGTTTCCCGGCGGCGCCGGTGCAGAGCTGGGGGATCCAGGTGGTGCGGCGCATCGAGCGGGTCGGCTATGAGGAAGCCTGGGCCCCCATCTCGCAGAACCAACCCAATCAGCTCAGCCAGTCCGGTCAGCTGCAAAATCTCAGGGGGCTGGATCCTGGCCTCTTCCTGGAGCTGAACCCGGTGCTCACCGGACTGAGGGTCGGTGAGGCGGACGACGTGGGGACGCTGGTGCACAGCAGCGCGGATGGGGAGTTCGGCCTCAACGCGACCTACGGGCTCACCTCCAACCTGACCCTGGACGCCACCTACAACCCCGACTTCAGTCAGGTCGAGGCCGACGCGGGGCAGATCGCAGTCAACGAGCGTTTCGCCCTCTTCTTCCCCGAGAAGCGGCCCTTCTTCCTGGAAGGCACCGACATCTTCGGGATGCCGCAGCAGCTCATCTACACACGTTCCATCGTGAACCCGATCGGCGGCGCCAAGGTGACGGGAAAGGTCGGGAACCTCAGTCTCGGCTATCTGGGCGCCTACGACGAGGCCACCAGCAGCGATGAGAACGACTACGCACGCGTAAACCTGCTGCGGGCCCGCCAGGACATCGGGGGGAACTCGAGCATCGGTGCGGTGCTGACCGACCGCACGGAGTCGTCGGATGTCTTCAATCGCGTGGGTGGCGCGGACGCCCGCTTCATCCTGGCGCGGCGTTACACGCTGACGATGCTGGGTGCGTTCAGCTCCACGCAGCGCGTCGACGATGCGGACTCCTACGCCGGCCAGTTGTGGAGCGCACGTCTGGAACGCAGCGGTCGGGAGTTCTCCTTCAACGCCTCCATGGAGGATTCCAGTCCCGATTTCGTAGCGGGCTCCGGATTCATCCGGCGGGTGGGCAACACCGAGCTGCGCAGCCGCGTTGCGTGGAACTGGTATGGCCAACCGGGTGCGACCATCGAGCGGTTCGGGCCGTCGCTCCAGGTGAACGGGATCTGGGACCACGACGGGTTCTGGAACGGCCAGGGATGGGAAGAAAGCGAGATCGAGCTGGGCGGAAGCCTCTCGTTCCTGGGCAACACAAGCATCTTCGCCAACTATCAGCGCTCCGGCTTCCGCTTCCCAGCCGATCGCTACGAGGGCTTCCAGGTCCGGACCGGACCGAACCAGACGCTGCAGGCGCCGTTCGTTCCGCAGGCGGGCGCCTTCGAGGGGTTCGATCAGTTCCGCCTCAATCTGTTCGTCGGCCGCTGGCAGGCGGTGCGCGGGCGGATCGGCGGCACCTGGCAGGAGACGCCCATCTTCGCGCGCGGATTGCCCGCGGAGCCTGCATCCTCCTGGTCGAGCGACAACAACCTGTCGATCTTCCCGAACCCGTCGCTGTCCATCGAGCTCAACTTCCGCTACAGCGCCTTGTTCCGGCAAAGCACGGGAGATCGGTACTCGACGGCCAGCATCTCGCGCGTGCGCGCACAGTATCAGCTCACCAAGGCGCTGTTCGTGCGGGGCATCGCGGAGCGAAGCTACGCATCGGTCGGCGACATCCTCTCCGCGGCTGGGGAGCCCGTCGAGTATTGTGCCGATGGGGAGTGCACGCTTTTCGAGGGTGGCGAGGGCACCGACCTGTATCTGGAGGGCCTGCTCAGCTACGAGCCCTCTCCCGGCACAGTGTTCTTCCTGGGCTATTCCCGGGCCTTCGACGACGAAGTGCTGCCCGAGATCCGCGACCTCCGCACCCGGGCGGACGGCATCTTCCTCAAGCTCTCCTACCGGTTCCGGTTCTGACGGCCGTGGCTTGAAACCGGTGGAGCGACCTCCGCGTAGGGCGATGAGAACGCAGGCCCCGGCCCGGCACAGCTCCGAGGCGCGGGTTCGATCCCTGGAGGCGTGAGATGAGAGTGTTCGGCGGTGTGCTGGCGGGGCTGGCAGGTCTATTGAGCCTCAAGATCCTGTTGCCCTTGCTCGCCATGCTGTTCGGGCTGGTGGGGCTGGTGATCAAGTGGGCGGTGATTCTCGCGATCGTCTACTTCGTCGTGCAGATGCTGCGCGGGCGCCGACCCGCGGACGCATGACCCCTCGCCGGCCCCCCAGCCGGCACCGACGCGCCTACCTCGAACTCAGGGGGCGGCGTAGGCGCGCAGTTTTTCCACCTGCTCGGCCGTCCCCAACGCGATGATCTGGTCGCCCGGGTCGAGCTGGGTCTCGGCCGCCGGATTGAAGGTATAGCCGGGGGCGCCCTCTCCCGCCTTGCGGATGGCGATGACCATGAGTCCCGTTTCCTGCCGGATGCGAGCGTTCATCAGCGACCGGCCCACCAGCTGTGACCTCGGCGTGATGACCGCCTCCTCCAGCCGCAGGGCCAACTCCGGGGAGCGCGTCATCACGTCCAGGAAGGAGACCACGGAGGGGTGCAGGAGATAGGCCGCCATCTGAGTGGCGCCCGTGACGTTGGGGCTGACCACGTGGTCCGCTCCGGCCCGTAGGAGCTTCTCCGAACTCTCGTCTTCGTAGGCGCGCGCCACGATCTGCAGATCGGGGTTCAGTACCCGCGCGGACAAGCAGACGTAGACGTTGTCGGTGTCCGCGCTCAAACTGGCCACCAACCCAGCGGCTCGGCGTATGCCCGCTTCTTCCAGGGTGTGGTCCTGCGTGGCGTCCCCTGACACATAGAGCAGGTCGGGGCGCTCCTCGCGCGCGAGCGCGATGTGATCTTCGTTGCGATCGATGACGACGAACGGCTGCCTCGCCCGAGAAAGCTCGATGATCACCCGGCGTCCAGTGCGACCGGCGCCGCACACGACAACGTGTCCCGAAAGCGAATCGATGGTCTTGGTCATGCGTCGCTGTTGTAGGGTGTTGCGCAGATCGAGCTCGACGATGAGCGAGGTGAGGAGGGCGAACCAGAGGCCCATGCCGGTGAGACCGAGCACGAGTAGCGCCGACGTGAACGCGCGACCGGCAGTCGACAGCGGCACCACCTCGTCATAGCCCACGGCGGTCACGGTGACGACCGTCATGTACAGGGCGTCCCCGAACGACGCTCCTTCCAGCCAGACGTACCCCACGGCTCCGAACAGGACAAGCGCGACTCCGTAGAGGATCGTGTAGAGGGTCCGCCTGACGAACGAGCGTAGCACCTGCGACTCCTGGTCGGCGCGTCGAGGGGAACGGTCTGGGTGCACGCGGAAGCTAGCATGTCTCCCGGACCGGAGCGTACCCGGTCAACCGGGGGCTGAGGTCGACCCCTCCGACCCCCGGTCACGATTGACTTGACGGCCTTCCGGGGCCGATTTACCGTTGAGCATCGAATGGGAGGAGGCCGGGAAACGCTTGGTTTTCTGCGGGTTTTTCAGTGGGTCGCCGGGTCGCTCCAGGACCACCCTCTCGAAGCAGGGTACATCCCGAGCGGCCGTTGGCCCCAGCTCCCACACACCCACGTCAGAGGAGTAACCCGATGAACAAGTCCGACCTCGTGGACGCCCTCGCGGATCGCACCGGCATGACCAAAGCGGATGCCGGTCGTGCGATCGAGGCGGTGTTCGGCACGGACGGTGTCATTGCCAAAGCCCTCCGTGGCAACAAGAAGGTCCAGATTACGGGGTTCGGCACGTTCGAGGCGCGTAACCGCAAGGCGCGCACCGGACGCAATCCGCGTACGGGTCAGACCATCCGGATCGCGGCCTCCAAGAGCCCGGCCTTCCGCGCCGGCAAAGGCCTCAAGGACGCCATCAACTAGCGCGCTTCTCGAGCACCGCCGCACGAGAACGCACCGAGGGGTCACGACGTCGTCGACGTCGTGACCCCTCTCGGTTTTGCCTTCGCTTTTCCCTTGTTTTTCAGGAGGTTCAGGCATTCCCCTGAGGTCGGGGTGTGCGCGGACCCCGTCCGCGCCCCCCTCGGGGACCGCCGCGCGGACGCGACTTCTTCTGTCCGCGATCGAAGTCTGCTCGAATGCTGCGACCACGGATGGTCGTGCCGTTCAGCGCCTTCATCACCTTTTCGGCCTGAGCGGTCTGCACATCGAGCAGCGTATAGGTCTCGTGGATGTCGATGCGACCGACCTGGGAGCCAGAGATGCCCGACTCTCCAGTGATGGCCCCCAGGAGGTCGCCGGGACCGACCTGATCCTTGCTCCCGATGGACAGGAACAGCTTGGTCCAGCTCGCTGCGGCCGGCGGCGCCTGAGCGCCGACCTCGGCCCGCTCGCGGGGCGCGGCCGAGGGGGTGGGGCCGGTCTCCAGGGCCAGGGCCAGGGCGGCAGACGCCACCTCGAGTGGGTCCTGCTCGCCCGCCAAGCGCTCGGCCAGGAGCAGGAAAGGCGTCAGTCCGGGCGCCTTGAGCCGCGCCCGCAGCCGTCGCTCCAGCGCCAGAAGCTCTGCATCGGCCCGCTCGGAGGGACGCACCGGCAACACGCGGACATCGAATCCCGCCCGTCCAGCGGTGTCGCGCAGGTGCGGTAGCTCGCGGGCTTCCACCAGTACGATGCAGTCCGTGTGGCTCGCATACAGGGTGGTCAAAGCCTCCGGTCCCACCGGCGCTTCGTAGCCCACCACCGTGATGGGGTCCTCCACCTGCGGGAGTTCGGACGCGCTGGGCGGACAGAGCCAGACGCGCGCCTCCAGATCCCCCGGGGCCCCCACCGTGAAGCCACGCGTGGCGATCTCGTCACCGACATCGGCGGCCTGATCCTCGGTGCGGAAGGAGATCGCCACGTGCTCCCTGCCGGCCCGCTCGATCCGCTCGTGGACGATGTTCACCAGGTGATCGAGGCGACGTCCCGCCACCAGGCGGTACTGCAACGTGCCGCGGCCGGTGGCGGGCGCTGCGCCCTCCGCTTCGACCGCTCGCGGCGGGATATGGACGGGCTTGTCGGCGGTGCGGCGGGCCAGGGCTTCGACGGCGGGGGAGATGGGAAGGCCCACGAAGACCTTCTGCACTCCCGGCAACGCCTCGGCGAGCAAGGTGAGGCCCTCGAGCTTGCCCATCCCCTCCGCAACGGCGGTCCCATCACAGACAAGGGCCTGCACGTTCTCGAGGTCGAGCTCCGACAGTCGCAACAGGTCGACGAGTCGATCGACCGACCCGAACAGGATGCAGGCGTCGGTCGGGGTGGCCCAGTGGCTGCCCAGGGCAGCGACGCTGGCGCCGCGCACCTCGGCGATCGGAGCCAGCGACCGTGCCAGGGCATCGGATTCGGTGTCACCCGTCGTGGCGATGAGGACCGATTGGCGGCTGGGCTCCTCGAGCCGGTCGAGCAGGGCCGCTCCGTAGGCCACCAGCGTTCCTCCGCCAGGGCCACCCTCCAGCAGCACGCTGCCGCCCCTGCGGATGACGGGCATGACGCCGGCCTGGAGGGGAGTGGGCACTTCGACCCCTTCCGTGCCCAGCGCCTCGATCAGGTCTGCGGCCAGGCCCATGGCCTCGAAAGACTCCATGGACGTCACGCTTGTGCGCCCGCGGTAGAGCCGGCGCGGTCGCCGGGCTCGTACGGGAGACGGTTGAGGAAGCGTTGGATCTCGTAGTCCATGCGAGACGTGCGCAGGCGGTCGGTCGATGCGACCACTTCCGTGTAGTAGCCGTGTCCGTGCGCGTTGAGGGAAACCGTGCCCTCGGCGCCCGAGTAGGTGGCGCCGTGCGTCGAGCTCTTGGTTCGGCTCAAACCGAGGATGTCGGGGAGGATCTCTTCCGCACGCGACAGCACCTCACCCGGCGTCAGCGCCGTCTTTCTCCGATAGCCTGCCATCTCCCTCTCACTCCTCCTGTGCTGCGTGCACGAGCGCCGCCATGTCGGGGACGCCCGGGAAGCTCCGTTCGCCGACCATGAACCAGGGGACCGTGGCGATGCCGGCCGAGAGCGCATGCTCTCGGATACGGGCGATCGCGTCCGCATGCCGGTCGACGTCCAGCACCGCTTTCGCCTCGGTCCGGTCCAGACCGAGCCCGGCGGCCAACTCCACCAGCACGTCGATGCGCCCGATGTCCAGAGCCCTGCAAAGATGGGCAGTCAGCAGGGCGGTGTGAACCCTGTCGAAGACCCCCTTCTCCCGGCCCATCATGGCCAGCTCGTGCGCTTTTCGGGTCCAGGGCACGAATCGCGGGAGGGGCGCCAGTCCAGGCGGACCCAGGCGGGCGGCCTGGGCCTGCCGGTCCGCCAGCTCCTCCGGGGCGAGCAGGGGGGCCGGGGGCGCCCGGAGCTCCAAGGGGATGTGCTCGACGGTGAACCCTAGGGCGGCCAGCTCCCGGGCCCGCGCCTCGGCGGGCCAGGCGAGCGGGTCCACGTAGTCGAAGTACAACCGAATGGGTGACGGCACGGTTTTCGAAGATAGCCCGCTGAGGGTGCTTTCACCGCCTTTGGGATGGCGGCACCCCGCTCGGGGACCCATACTGGCCGTCGACGGCGCGGGCCCAGCGGCGCGCCCCACCTCAGGCCCGGAGCGTGGCGCTCCAAACCCGCGGTGCCCCGCCTGTGCAGAGCGTCCTACACCTGGATCCGAGGTTCTCCGTGCGGTTCAGCAGCAACATCGCCCAACTCCGGCCCTCGGCCACCATCGCGGTCAGCACCCTGGCCAAGCGCCTGAAGGCCGAGGGTCGCGACATCATCGATCTGAGTGCCGGTGAGCCGGACTTCGATACGCCGGACTGGATCTCCGAAGCGGGGATCGAGGCGATCCGCGCGGGCCGGACGCGGTACACACCCACGCCCGGCATCCCCGAGCTTCGACAGGCGATCGCCCGCTACCACGAGGACGAGGCCGGCCGCCCCCTCGACGCCGAGGGCGTGGTGGTGGGGGCCGGCGCCAAGCAGCCGCTCTTCAACGCGTGCTTCTGTCTGTTCGGGCCCGGGGACGAGGTCCTGGTGGCCACGCCCTACTGGACCAGCTATCCCGAGATGATCACGCTGGCCCGGGCCACCCCCGTCTTCGTGAGCGGCGACGAGTCCCGCGACCACAAGCTCACACCCGAGGACCTGGAGCGCGTACGCACTCCGAACACGAAAGGGCTGCTGTTCAGTTCACCGTCGAATCCCAGCGGTGCGGTCTACACGGCGGAGGAGCTGCGGGCAGTCGCCGAGTGGGCGCGTGACCACGACGTCGTGTTGCTGTCCGACGAGATCTATCAACGGATCTACTTCGGGCCGGGCGGACGTGCGCCCGGTGTGCTTTCCCTGCCCCCGGACTCGCTCGGTCCGTACGTCCTCTTCAACGGTGCGTCCAAGGCCGTCGCGATGACGGGGTGGCGGATCGGCTACTCGTATTCCGAGCCCGATCTGGCCCGGAAGATGACGGCATTGCAGAGCCATACCACATCGAATCCGGCGGCGCCGAGCCAGTACGCCACCTTGGCTGCCTATCAGGACCCGCAGCGCATGAACGCAGCCGTCGCCGAGATGCTGGGTGCGTTTCGTCGTCGGCGGGATCTGGTCACGACGCGCGTGCAAGAGAAACTTCCCGGGGTCAGCTACGTGCGCCCGGACGGAGCGTTCTATCTCTACTTCCGTGTGGATGGCGCGTTCGGCGAGTCCCTGTCCAGCGCCGCCGACGTGTGCACTCGGGTCCTGGAGGAGGTGGGCGTGGCCCTGGTGCCGGGTGAGGCGTTCGGAGACGCGCGCTACGCGCGCATGAGCTTCGCCACCTCCGATGCGCTCCTCGAAGAGGCCATCGATCGCATGGCCCGCGTGCTGGGCGCCCAAGGCGCGGGCGTCCGTTAGGGAAGCGTCACACAGCGGGGCGTCCCGTCGTCGCAGGCCCGCGGCCGCTCAGGACAATACGAGGCTCGCGCTGCGGAGCGCGGCGCGCACGTAGCTGCCGCCGAACAGGTTGACGTGCACCAGCAGGGGATAGAGCTGGTACAGAGCCCGCTCCCGCTCCGACTCCTCGTCCAGCTCCGCCGCCTCGTAGTAGGCTCGGAAGAACCGCGGCGCGAAGCCGCCGAACAGGTAGGCCATGGCCAGGTCCACGAGCGCGTCCCCGTGGTAGACGGCAGGATCGATCAGGACGGGTTCACCGGCGCCGTCCGCAAACACGTTGCCGCTCCACAGATCGCCGTGCAGCCGGGCAGCTCCGGACCGATGGGCCAGTAGCACCTCCACGCGGTCCAGCAGCTCCGGCCACGGGCTGCGCAACCGGTCGAGCAACCCCTCTCGGTGCGCGCGCTCCAGCTGGGGCAGCAGTCGCCGGTCCCGCCAGAAGGCCGGCCAGTCCGGGCTGCGGCGGTTGTCCTGGTCGAGAGGCCCGATCCACCCCTGTCGGTGCCACCCCGCTGGGCCGGTCCCGGCGCGGTGGATCGAGGCCAGGCCAACGGCCAGCTGGTCGTGGAAGGCGGGGCCGGGACGCCCGGGCGCGATGTATTCGAGGAGCAGCCAACCGGGCCCCTCGCCCGCAGCGGACACCCCCAACACCTGCGGGAGGCGCGGTGCCCCAGCGACGCGCAGCGCGTCCAATCCCTCCGCTTCCGCGACGAAGATCTCGGGGTCCTGCCGCGCACCCCACTTCAGGAACGCGCGGGACCCGCCTTCCAGCTCGAGAAGCCGGGCGTCATGGATGCAGCCCCCGGAGACGGGGTGCGCGTCGCGGATGGGCGAGCCGAGGCGATCTTGCACAGTCGCCCGCAGGCTCGCGGGCAGGCCGGTCAGGCTCGGCTCGCCCCGGCTCACTCGGAGATCTCAACCAGCAGCTCTTCACAGGCGCGGCGGATCATGGCGTACACCTGCTCGAAGCCGTCATTCCCTCCGTAGTAGGGGTCCGGCACCTCCAGATCGGAGCCGGCCTCGGGATCGAACTCGCGCAGCAGGTGCAGGCGCGCCTGCCCCCCGCCGATGCGCTCTGCCGCCCGACGAAGGGCCGCGAGGTTCTCGCGGTCCATGGCCAGCACCCACTCGAAGCGGTCGAGATCCTCGGGTTCCAGGCGGCGGGCTCGGCTGTCCAGCACGATTCCGTGTGAACGGGCCACGGCCTGGGAGCGCGGATCGGGGGGCTCGCCGACGTGCCACCCTCCGGTGCCAGCCGAGTCGATCTCGAAGCGCTCGCTCCACGCACGTTCCTCCACGAGGTGTCGGAACACGCCCTCGGCGAGTGGTGAGCGACAGATGTTGCCGAGGCAGACGAAAAGGACGGAGGTCCGTTGCACGGGTGTGTTCCCCTGGGCGGCCGCGATCGTCGAAACGGAGACACCCTACGCGTGGGCGCCGTCGCCTATACATTACCCACATGTCAGACTTCAAGAGCCTGGGACTCTCCGAGTCCAGCCTGGCGGCCGTCGAGGCGCTGGGATGGAGCACACCTTCGCCCATCCAGGTGAAGGCGATCCCGTCCGCCCTGGAAGGGACGGACATCGTAGGCATTGCCCAGACGGGCACCGGGAAGACCGGGGCCTTCATGCTGCCCACGCTGGAGCGGCTGGAGCCCACCGGGGTGGTCCAGGCGCTGGTGCTGTGTCCGACGCGCGAGCTGGCCCAGCAGGTGGCCGAGGACACCGAATCGTTCGCGAAGGGCTCCAAGATCAAGGTCGCCACCATCGTGGGCGGCGTACCCTTCGGGCCCCAGTTGAGTGCGCTGAACAACGGAGTCGAGGTGATCTCGGCCACGCCGGGCCGTCTCATCGACCACCTGGAGCGCAAGAACGTCGACCTCCAGCATGTGCGGGTCCTGATCCTGGACGAGGCGGACCGCATGCTGGACATGGGTTTCCGTCCGCAGATCGACGAGGTGCTGAAGCGCCTCAAGGGGAAGCGGCAGACCCTGCTCTTCTCCGCCACCATGCCGAACGGCGTGCATGCGCTGGCGCTCCGCATCATGAAAGACCCGATCTGGATCGAGGTGACGCCTGCGGGGTCCACGGCGGAAGGGATCGAGGAGCTCTGCTACCTGGTGAAGCCGGCCAAGAAGCCGGAGCTGCTCCTCAAGCTCCTGGCCGAGCCGGGCTGGGAGCAGGTGCTGGTCTTCACGCGCACGAAGTCGGGAGCGGACGCGCTCAAGGTCTATCTGGAGCGTGAAGGCGTGAAGACGGACGTGATGCACTCCGACCTGCGCATGAAGATGCGCACTCGCGCCCTCGATCGCTTCACGCAGGGAGACGTGCGTGTTCTGGTCGCCACCGACATCGCCCAGCGGGGCCTCGACGTCGAGGGGATCTCGCACGTGGTGAACTACGACATTCCGCTGGATCCGGAGGACTACGTGCACCGGATCGGGCGTACGGGTCGCGCGGGCGCCGTAGGGACGGCCGTCACCTTCGTGACCGCCACGGATCTCGGTCATCTCAAGTCGATCGAGTATCGCTTGGGTCGACCCATCGAGCGTGTGAGTCTTCCCGAGTTCGACTACGGCGGCGAAGGGGTCGGAGGGCCGGCCAGCGGCCCGCGACGCACCCGCGGCGGGCGCAGTGGCTCCAAGACGACCCAGGAGCTGTCGCCGGAGGAGCTTACACGCTTGCTGAGCTTCGAGGACTAACCGACTCCACGGAGTCGCTCCAACCAACAGGGACGGATGATCCTTCGTAGATACGGTGCCAACCTGCACAGCGTAGACATCAACTTCGACGCTCGCGCCATGACCGAGATCGGGTTTCGGCGCAACAACGCCACGTCGATCGCTGCGGACGAGTTCGAGGATCGCTACGTGCGCGACGAGCTGATCGAGCTGGACGCGCACGCCGAGGGTGACGTCCAGGACGAAGCCGAACAGTCGGTGCTGAGCGAGTTGCGACAGAAGCTGGAGGCTCTCGACGCGGAGCTTCCCGCCGGGCACGTGCTCGTGGTCGAGAGCGAGCAGGGGAACGACTACCCCAAGACGCGGGACGAGAAGAAGAACGTGCTCGTCGACGGGGAAAACCGCCTCCACTTCATGTGGCGCGTGGATCCGCCCCTGCGGGTGGGTCGATACCGGATTCGCTGACGAGCCGATCCATGTCCCAGCCCTCGGTGGGTCCGGGCCGAACGATGCCCACGTTGAGCGACATCCGTGAGGCGCGCCTTCGCCTCGAAGGGAACATCGTGCTGACGCCGTGTGCTCGCTCGCTGGCGTTCGTCGACGATCTGCCCTGCGAAGTCTGGTTCAAGTTCGAGAACATGCACCGGATGGGCGCCTTCAAGGAGCGTGGCGCCCTCAACCGCCTCAGCCTGCTGACGGACGAGGAGCGCAGGCGGGGCGTGGTGGCTGCCAGCGCCGGCAACCACGCGCAAGCCGTGGCCTTGCACGCCACCCGGCTCGGAATTCCCTCGACCGTGGTGATGCCGGAGACGGCTCCGTTCATCAAGGTCACGCGCACACGCAACTACGGCGCCCGTGTGGTCCTCAAGGGGGCCAGGTTCTCCGATGCCATCGCCGAAGCCAAGCGTCTGCACGACACCGAGGGTCTGGTGATGGTCCACGCCTTCGACGATCCACACGTGATCGCGGGACAAGGCACCATCGGGCTGGAGATCGCCGAGCAGGTCCCGCACGTCACCACGGTGGTCGTACCCATCGGCGGCGGCGGAGTGATCTCCGGCACCGCCATCGCCATCAAGGCGCTCAAGCCGGAGGTGCGGGTGATCGGGGTGGAGGCGGATGCGGCTCCGACGGCGCTGCGCTCGCGGGAACGCGGAGAGATCGTCGATATCGAGACTTCGGACACGCTGGCGGACGGGATCGCCGTCAAACGCGTGGGTGACCTGACCTTTCCCATCATCGAGCAGCTGGTCGACGACATCGTCACGGTCGGTGAGGAGGAGATCGCCAGCGCCATCATGCTGCTGCTCGAGCGCGAGAAGACGCTGGTCGAAGGGGCGGGCGCCGTTCCGCTGGCGGCGTTGCTGGCGGGGCGCATTCCGGTCTCGGCGGACGATGTGGTGGTGCCTGTCCTCTGCGGCGGCAACATCGACGTCAGCACTCTCTCCCGGATCATCGAGCGTGGGCTGGTGGGCGACGGGCGCCTGGCGCGTCTGATGGTGAAGGTGAGGGACCGTCCGGGATCGTTGGCGCGCCTGACCGATCGGGTGGCCCACCTGGGGGCCAACGTGCTGGAGATCGGTCACCGGCGTGGCTTCGCCGACATCTCCGTGGGAGATGTCGAGATCGTGATGCACCTGGAAACCCGGGGGCGCGACCACGTCGAGGAGATCGTCACCGGTCTGGAAGCGGCGGGCCTCGTCGTCGAAGAGTATCTCTAGCCTTCCAGAGGTGGCCCCGATGGCGATCGCAGCGGATGCGCACCCGGCCACGTTGACGCTCGGCGTTCGCTCGCCGGCCGAGCTCACGAGGTTCTACCGCGACGTGCTGGGGCTGACGGTACACGAGGAGACCTCTGAACGGGTGCTGCTCGGGGGCGGCGTGCCCTTCCTCGCGCTCGAGCCAGCAGATCCTTCGGTGACCGTGCGCCCCGCGACAGGGCTGTTCCATGTGGCCCTGCTCTACCCGGAGCGAGCCCGTCTGGCGGACGCGTTGGCTCGCTTGGCGGCGGCGCGCTATCCGCTCCAGGGCGCGGCCGACCATGGTGTCAGCGAAGCGCTCTACCTGGCAGACCCGGAAGGCAACGGCATCGAGCTCTATCGTGACCGCTCACGCGCCGAATGGCCGTTTCAGGGTGGCGCGCTGCAGATGGTCACCGATCCGCTCGATGTGCAGGCCCTGCTGCGGGAGGGCGACGCGGACGCCCCGCCCCCGCCGACGGTGGGGATCGGCCACATGCACCTGCGCGTGTCCGACTTGCTGGCCGCGGAGGAGTTCTACGTGGAGGGGGTAGGGCTCGAACGCATGCAACGCTGGCGGAGCGAAGCCAGCTTCCTGGCCGCCGGGGGATACCACCACCATCTCGGCATCAACACCTGGTCCTCCCTCGGACTGCCGCAACCCCATGCCGGTGCTCCGGGCCTGAGGGCCTGGACCATGCAGGTCGGTGCGGCGGACGAGTTGGAGCGACTGGCCCAGCGCCTGGATGCGTTGGGATGGCCATTCGCTCGCGACGGTGAATCCGTGCAGGTGCGGGAGCCCGCCGGCTCGGTGTTGCAGGTCACGACCCGAGGGCCGTTCGCCTGACGGGTCCGCCCGCCGGCGCGGCGCCCGGAGGGGGCGGCCAGCGCCGACGGGCGTGGCGTTCAGCGATGACGCTCGTCGTCGTCATCGTCCCGGTCTGCTCGGCCCGTGAGGTCGATTCGCGCCTGGCTGGACGCGCCCTGCACGTAGGCCTGCGCGGCGCCGTGGCGATAGACCAGCTCCCCGCCGCTATGCCCGACCCGGTAGCCCGCCACGACCACGGCGAGCGCAGCCACCCCGGTGGCAATGCGTGCCGCCGATCCGGCGCGGCCCCCGGCCAGGCCGGTGAGTGCCACCAACACGGTGATCACCGTGACACCCAGCAGCGCTTCGGCCGCCTCCTCGTGGGCGTGCAGCGCGGTGCGCGGCACCACGTCCTCCACGGTCTCCTCCTGGGCCTCTCCTGTCTCGAGGGCCAGCCAGGACGATCCGGCCAGCGCCAGTGAAAGGAGCACCACCCCGGCCCAGGTGGAGCGGGTGGGTGGCGTGGTGCGGTGGCGGACCAGCACGTACAGGACGACGAGCGGCAGCGCCACGGCCAGGACCACGGGGAAGTGGACGATGGCGGGATGGAGCGGATCGGGAATCATCGGGTTATCCTCCGCACTTCGGTGTGCTGGAACGCTCGCGCCCGGAGCTGCGATCGCCCATCCGGCACATGACGGAGCACGGGGACGGACCGCGGCCGGGGGCCATCTCCGGCAGATGACGGATCGGATGGAGGCGATGACCGGCTTTTCGCTTTCGCAGCTCCTGCTGGTGGGAACTGGAGGGTTCCTGGGGTCGGTGGGCCGCTATCTGGTCGGAGTGCTGGCCTACCGGCTGGTGCCCATCCAGGTCTTTCCGCTCGGCACCCTGGTCGTGAACATCGTGGGCTGCTTCGGCATCGGCGTGATGGGTCGGATGGTCGAGCTGCAAGGCTCGCCGGACCCGTCCCTGCGCCTGTTCGTCCTGGTGGGACTTCTCGGTGGGTTCACCACCTTCTCGGCGTTCGCCGCCGAATCGGTGGGGCTCGCACAGGCCGGACATCCCGGCCGCGCAGCCCTCAACGTAGCGCTCCAGGTCGTGGTCGGTCTGGCAGCCGCCTGGGCCGGGTATCAGTTGATGGAGGGCTGATGCCGGGCGGCCAGGGGAACGCTCAGGGGGGCGGGAGCACGCCCAGGCCGGACGTCGTCCGTTTCTACGAGACGTACGCCGAGGAGGATCGCCTTGCGGGTCCTTTTCGCCTGGAGGGAGAGCGTACCCGCGAGGTGCTCGGCCGGGTGCTGCCTCCCGCCCCAGCCCGCATCCTCGACATCGGCGGTGCCGCCGGAGCCTACGCGTTCTGGCTCCGCGAGCGAGGCTACCAGGTGCACCTGATGGATGCGGTGTCTCGTCTGGTTCGAGTAGCCCACGGACGACGCACTGCTGCGGGAGTTGCCCTCGACAGCGCTCAGGTGGGAGACGCACGGGCGCTTCCGTTCGCGGACCAGAGCGCCGATGCCGTGTTGCTGCTGGGCCCCCTCTACCATCTGCCGGAGCCCGACGACCGGCTGCGTGCGCTGTCCGAGGCTCGGCGCGTACTGCGTCCGGGCGGACGGCTGGTGGCGGCAGCCATTTCGCGCTTCGCTTCCGCCATGGACGCGCTGGTGCGCGAGCTCTACCTCGATCCGGTATTCGAGTCGATCCTCGACGCGGACCTGCGCACGGGGCGACACCACAATCCTGGTGAGCATCCCGACTACTTCACCACTGCGGCCCTCCATCGGCCGGACGAGCTGCGGGCAGAGGTCGAGGCTGCGGGCCTGATCTGCGACGGGCTCATCGGTGTGGAGGGTCCAGCCGCGGCGCTCGCTGACATCGAGACACGACTCGAGGATCCGAGGCGGAGGAGTCTCCTGTTCGCCCTCCTGGCTCGACTCGAGTCGGAGCCGGCTCTGCTCGGCGTGAGCCCCCACCTGCTCGCCGTCGCGCACGCGCCCTGAAGGGCTGGGCTGGGGTACGTGCAACCCTCCGAAACCCACCCGCGTCTCACCCCGTACAGACCTGACCATCCCGTGTGACGGTCGTGCACTCGACGGCACAGTCCCGAGCACACGGAGTTCCCGCGACGGGTCGGGAAGACGTGCGGCGGTGAGATCCGCGGGGGACTCCTGGGTCCGGTGACTTCGGTCGCCGGGCCCGTTCTCGTTCTTGGGCGTGTGCTCGGGCGCGTTCCATCCGCCGCTCGCCGTTCCGTGGAACACGGTCCGAGCCTGCCCGTGCCTGGGGTCGTAGACCATAACATACTACATAGTAACGATTTAGGGTGCCCCCTCCGCCGGGCGTCCCATCGGCCCCCAGCCTGCACTCGAGGAGTCGGCCGGCACGTGCGCGCGCCGGGCTCCACCACCCTCGTCTTTCAGAACTGGAGGAATCCCATGCGGAGATCGCTGTTGGCTGCGGTCGCGGCCGTCACCTTGGTCGGCTGTCAGGAAAGCGTGAACGATGTCACCCTGGACGGGAGCGCGGCCCTGGAAGCTGCGAACAGTGTGGGCGCTCAGGTCGATCCCGATCGCTTCTTCGAGGTGACCATCACCAACCTCACGTCCAGTCAGGCGCTGACGCCGCCGGTCTTCGCGACGCACACGCGCAGCGTGTCCATCTTCGAGACTGGGGAGCCAGCCAGCTTCGAGATCAAGGAAGTGGCGGAGAACGGCAACGTCGATCCGCTGGTGATGGCGCTTTCCGGGAATCCGGACGTGGGCGAGGTCGTGGTTCCCTTGAACGACTTCCCACCCCTCCGGCCGGGCAAGGTGCGTCGCTTCGAGATCCAGACGCGCGGCGAGATGGGACGGATCTCCTTCGCGGCCATGTTGATCTGCACCAACGACGGATTCACCGGTTTGAACGGAGTGCGGCTTCCCGTCGCGGTAGGCGACACGAAGGTCTACTACTCGAACTCGTTCGATGCCGGCACCGAGATCAACACCGAGGACTTCGCCAACATGGTGCCGCCCTGCCCGCTGCTGTCGGGCGTTCCCAGCAGCGTGCCCGGAACGGGCATGAGTGATCCGATGCTGGCCGAGAACGGCGTCGTGCATCGGCACGGGGGCATCCTGGGCATCGCCGATCTGATCCCCGCCATCCACGGCTGGAGCGACCCGGTCGCCAAGGTCGAGATCCGCCGCATCCGTTAGGGCCGGCGGCCCGCGCTCGAGGGAGCGATCCTCGGCGCAACCACTTCGTTCGCCTGACGCCCTCCGGTCGATCGGCCGGGGGGCGTTCGCGCAGTCCCACTTCAGGGCAGGGCGGAGGGCCACCCGCCCGTGTGCCAGAACAGCACACGCTCCTCCGCGTCGATCGCTCCGGCTTCGATCGCGTGGATGAGCCCCGCTGCAGCCTTGGCCGTGTAGGTCTGGTCCACCACGACTCCGCCGAAGCGTCCGAAGAGGTCCGCTGCGCGCTGCGATGCCTCCGTGGGCTGGCCGTACCCGGGGCCCACCTGGTCGTCGCGAACCTCCAGTCGCTCTGCCGGGAGTTCGACTTCACGCCCCAGGAGCTGCGCCGCCCCGAGGGCCATGGACTCGGCCGTCGCGCGCAGCTCCGGCGCGGGGGTATCGGCCGAAACGGCGACGATCACGATGTCGCTCCGCTCGCACAGCCCCTGTCCCAGATGGAGTCCCGCGAGCGTTCCTCCAGAAGATGACGACACGAACACATGCGTGGGGCGGCCCGAGGGTTCCAGTTGCCCGTCCAGTTCGACGAACGCCCGCGCATACCCCAAGGCACCCACCGCTGTGGACGCTCCCAGCGGGACGATCAGCGCCCTGCCACCCTGCTGAGCCACCTCGAGGGCGATGCGCTCCATGGCGGGCGCGCGTTCGGCCCGGTCGGAAACCGTCTGGATGCGGGCACCGAAGTGACGCATGAGCCACGCGTTGGCACGCGGCGGTTCAGCGGCGCTGCCATTGACCACCAGCGCACAGTCCAGTCCCAGCCAGGCGGCGGCCGCGGCCGTGACCCGAGCGTGATTGGATTGCGGCCCTCCCGTGGTGATGAGACACGTCACCCCTTCCAGCCGCGGTGGCGCCAGCTCGTGCTCGAGCTTGCGGACCTTGTTTCCACCCAAGCCGAAGCCGGTCATGTCGTCGTGCTTGATCAGGATGCGCGGCACGGCCCTTCCCAGGCCGGCGGACAGCGCTCGTTCGAGCGCCTGCAGCCTGCGGAGCGGGGTGGGTGTCACTGCCAGGGGAAGGCGGGGCAGGGCGTCGAGCTGGGAACGGAAGTCCATGGGCGCGAGCGAGATCAGGGACCAGGCCAGTCGGGAGCCCGCCGATGGTAACACGAAGCCCTGGGGCGGGACCACAGGGCCGTCGACGGGGTTCCAGGGGTCCCATGGTTGGATCCCGTCCCCGCCTCAGAGCCCTTCGATGATCTTCGACCTTCGCGCCTGGGCGGGCGCGCTGGCGCTCTCGCTGCTTGCGTGTCTCGTCGGTCCGCTGGGCGCGCTCGCCCAGATGGGAACGCTGCAGGGCCGCGTGACGGACGGCGAAGGCGCAGCGGTCTTCGCAGCGGCGGTGCAGCTGCTCCGGCCCGGTGAGGAGGCGGCGCTCCGAACCACCGAGACCGATCGGGTGGGATACTACCGGCTGGAGGACATCCCCCCGGGGCGGTACGAGCTGCGCGTGGGGCGTCTCGGCTTCGACATGCATCTCGAGACCGTGGAGGTGGCCCGCGCCGCGGTCACGACGGTCGACGTGCGGCTCACCACCACGGCGCTGCAGTTGGAAGGCATCTCCGTCGACGTGGAGCGCAGCCGTGAGCGGGCGCGTTTCGAAGACCGGGTCGGCCTCACCTCCCAGGAGCTGGCGGGCACAGACCTGGAGCTCATTCCGGGGGTGGCGGAGAAGGACCCCATCCGCGCGGTCGAGGTGCTGCCCGGCGTGGTCTCCACGTCGGACTTCTCGTCCGCGTTCAACGTGCGCGGCGGCTCCGCCGATCAGAATCTGATCCTGCTGGACGGATTGCCGGTGTTCAATCCGTTCCATCTGGGTGGATTGTTCTCCGTGTTCAACTCCGACATGGTCGCCCGCGCCGAGTTGTTCGCGGGGGGCTTCCCGGCCGAGTACGGTGGGCGCGTCTCGTCCGTGTTGGCCATCGAGACGGATCCGGGCGACGGCGAGTGGGATGTCGACGCCGGCATCTCTCTGCTCGCCACCCGGCTCGCGGTTGGCGGTGGGTTGCCCGACACGTGGGACGACAAGCTGGGGCTCACCAGTTCGCGGTGGCGCCTTTCGGGGCGGCGCTCCTACTTCGACGTCTTGTTGAAGCCGGTCACCAACTTTCCGTATCACCTCACGGACCTGCAGGGCGTGTTCGAAGGATGGACACCGGGAGGCGGCCGCCTCACTGTGACTGGCTACACCGGGCGTGACGTCATCGACTTCAGCCAGCTGAACGACGAGGACTTTCCCCTCAAGGTGGATTGGTCCTGGGGCAACGACCTGTTGGGTGCGCGCTGGTCGCAACCGCGGCCGGACGGTAGCTCTTTCGATCTGCGCACCGGCATCTCGCGCTTCAACACCGAGTTGTTCTTCCCCGACTTCGGCGACACGGAGTTCCGAAGCGCTGTAGACCTGTTCACGATCAACGGGGAGGCGCAGTCGCGCCCCTGGCACCACTGGACGGTGAAGGGGGGCGTGAAGGCCGAACGCATGGCCTACGACAACCGTGCGGCCTCGGGCGGGACGGAGTTCGCCTCGGGCAAGGGCACCGGATGGTTGCTCGGTGGTTTCGCACAGGGCACCTGGCGGACGGCGGAGCGGTGGGTCGTGGAGCTCGGCGGACGCGTGGACGCATGGCAGGCCGATCCGGGCGGAACCTCGCTGCAGCTCTCGCCGCGGCTGGCGGTCAAGCGCTTCTTCCGTGGGCGGGACTGGGCGGCCAAGGCATCCGTGGGGCGCTACACGCAGTTCCTGCACTCGATCCGGGACGAAGAGCTGCCGCTCGGGCTCGATGTGTGGGTGCTCAGTGGCGAACGCGCGCCCGTGGTGACGTCCAACCAGGCACAGGTCGGCCTGGAAGGGTATCCCGCGGAAGACTGGTTCGTCTCGCTGGAAGGCTACGCGCGCGGGTTCGACGGGGTCGTGACCAACAACTTCGCCGAGGATCCCAACGACGAGCTGGACGACCTCCTACCGGGGACGGGCGACTCCTACGGTGTCGATCTCTTCGTTCGCAAGTCGGGCGAGGGCGTCACCGGGTGGCTCGCCCTCTCCTGGTTGCACGCCGCGCGTGCCTTTCCCGATTTCAACTCAGGGCTCGTGCCGGCACCCGTGGTGGAATACCCACCGGTCTTCGACCGACGATTGGATGCGGACCTGGTGCTGAGCGTCCCCCTCCCGAAGGGAATCGAGGGTGGCGTGCGCTGGAACTTCGGAACCGGCCTGCCCTATACGCGGCCGCTCGGCGGATTCGCCTACTACTCCCCGCAGCTCACGTTGGACGGCCGGCTGCAATGGCCACCGGACGGAGGCCTGGGAGACTACGGCGTGGTGCTGGGCCCGCGGAATGGTGACCGGTACCCCACCTACCACAGACTCGATCTCAGCTTCCGCAAGACGTTCCAGAAGTCATGGGGCACGATGACGCCTCATCTGGACATCCTGAACGTCTACAACCGCAAGAACGTGCTGTTCTACTTCTACGAGTACGACAAGGACACGCCCACGCGCAGTGGCGTCTCCATGTTTCCCGTGCTTCCTACCTTCGGCCTGGACATCTCCTTCCGATGAGACGTGCGACCCTGCTGTGGGTGGGGCTGTTGCTCACGTCCGCGTGCGAGCTCACCGAGACCGTGGTGTCGGAGCCGGAGGACGTGTTGGTCGCCGAGGTGTTCGTGCGCGTCGGTGACCCGGCCCCTCTGGCGCTCGCGCTCCTGCACACGTCGCGCTATACGGCACCGGTCCCCGCGGCGCGCGTCACCATGAGCATCGACAACGGTCAGACGTTCGAGTTGGTCGCGGATGCCTCGTCGGCCTGCCGCGACCTGCCGCAGGAGGCGGCTCCCGGAGAGGCCGCCTGCTACCGGGCGCCTCTCACCGGTTCCGCCCGCATCCAACCCGGTGATCCGCTTACCGTGGAGATCGTCGCCGCCGACGGGCGCAGGCTGGTCGGGAACACCGTCGTGCCCGGAGCCTTCGATCTGATCCGCCCGACGGCGTCCGGGAGTCGGTGTGCGCTCCCCGCCGATACGCTGGTCGAGATCGCGTGGACGCGTTCGGAGGGGGCCTGGGCGTACGTGACCGAGACGTCGATCGCCGGGCTCCCCAACTACCAGGGCGAGGATTTCCGCGAGCCACTCGAGCTCCTGGGGCTGGCCATCTCCGCGGACGACACCACCATCGTCTTCCCGGCCGAGTTCGGCGTGTTCGACCGCTTCGACCTCGATCGCGACATCGCGCTGCAGTTGCAGAAGGGGCTGCCCGCGCTGACCGGTGCCGTGGTGTTCATCGCGGCCACCGACCGCAACTACGTGAACTGGGTGCGGGGCGGCACCTTCAATCCTTCGGGGCCGGTGCGGATCCCCAGCCTGCGTGGCGACGGCTTCGGGGTCTTCGGGACCTACGTGCAGCGCTATCTGTTCATGGACCAGGACGTCCCTGCCTCCAACCGGCCGGCCTGCACGCTGGAATAGGGGAAGTCGGGGGGCCGAGGCGTCCATGCCCCCATCGTCCCCACCTCCCCCGACGACTACCTTGCCCGGCATGTCCATCAAAGCCGCTGTCATGACGGGGCCCGGCCGGCCCATCGAGATCCAGTCCATCCCCGATCCCGACCTGGAGCCAGGGAGCATCCTGCTCGAGACCGTGGCCAGCGAGGTGTGCGGGACGGACGTCCATCTCCATCATGGCCGCCTCGCCGGGGTGCCCTATCCGATCATCCCGGGTCACGTGAGCGTGGGCCGCGTTCTGGAGCGGCGAGGAGTGGACCGGGACGCGCTGGGGCAACCACTCGCCGACGGCGATGTGGTCACCTTCCTGGACGTACACGAGACTTGCCACACGTGCTTCTTCTGCCGCGTGGCCCATCAGCCGAATCGCTGCGCGTCCCGCAAGGTGTACGGCATCACCTACACGGTCGCGGACGGGCCCTTGGGTGGTTGGGCCGAGCGCATCCACCTGAAGCCCGGTGTGCTCACCGTGAAGCTCCCGGAGACGCTCAGCGCTGACGACGTGATCGGCGGGGGGTGCGGGCTGTTCACCGGTTTCGCGGCGGTCGAGCGCAGCGGGATGGCGATGGGCGAGACCGTGGTGGTGCAGGGTATCGGACCGGTGGGGTTGTCGGCGGTCGCCTTTGCGCAGCTCCGTGGGGCCGGGCGCATCATCGCCATCGGAGATCCGGAGGCGCGCAGGGAGCTGGCGCTGGGGATGGGAGCCGACACGGTGCTCTCCGTGAGTGGCTCCGATCCGGAAGAACGCCTCCAGGTGGTGCGCGACGCCACGCAGGGTCGCGGAGCGGACGTGGTGATCGAGGCGAGCGGCGCGCGGGCAGCGGTGCCCGAGGGGTTCCGTCTCCTCCGTGACGGCGGCTGCTACACCATCGCGGGGCACTACACCGATGTCGGCGCGGTGGAGATCAATGCGCACACCGACATCAATCGCAAGCACGCACGCGTGCTGGGGCAGTGGGGAACGGACTTCAGCCACATCGCGCGCTCACTGCCGTTGGTGGCTCGCCACCGCATCCCGTTCGCGCGCGTGATCGGCGCTCGCTATCCGATCGAGCAGGCGGGTCAGGCGTTGAAGGACGTGGAGGAACTCCGCGTCACCAAGGCGCTCATCGTTCCCTGAGCGACCGGCCGATTCACGACCGGGCGATCGCGACCTGGCGTGGCTAGCCGACCGTAACGAAGACGCGCGTGGCCAGATCCGGCCGCACGGAGCTGATCCCGCCGCGCCCGTCGACGCGGATGTCGAGGCGCCCGTCGAGGTTCCTGCGCTGGACCGTGAGGCGCGCACCCGGCAACAAGCCAGCCTGCTCCAGCCAGCGCAGCGGTGCAGCGTCGCCATCCATGACCTCGCGCACCACGGCCCGCTCGCCTTCGGGAACATCGGCCAGGGTATCGCGGCAGACGGGCTCGATCTGTCCGCTGCGGCTGGGGATGGGCGCTCCGTGCGGATCGTAGGCAGGATCTCCCAGCGCGGCGGCCATCCGTTCGATCAGTTCGTCCGAAGCGGCATGCTCCAGGCGCTCTGCCTCATCGTGCACGTGGTCCCAGGAATAGCCGAGCACCTGGGTGAGATAGGTCTCGAGCACGCGATGCCGACGCACGACCCGTAGCGCGGCATGCGTCCCCTTCTCGGTGAGACGGACGCCGCGGTAGGGCTCATGCTCCACCCAACCCCCCTCGGCCAGACGCTTGATCATGCCGGTCACCGAGGCCGGCTGGACCTCGAGTGCCTCGGCCAACGCGTTGGTGAGGGCAGGGCCCCCACCCTCGTTCAGCGCGTAGATGGCCTTGAGGTAGTCTTCGACGGACCCGGACAGGTGTGTGTCGTGCATGTTTCAAGATGTACATCGGGGCTCGGGGCGGGAAGCGGGAAATCCCTCACGTGCGCCCGGCACCGGTCCGCGCCGTCCCGCCACCCGGCCCCCTCAACCAACTGACCTGTATCGCGGCGCGGAAACGTCCCGTTCCGAGGACAGCGACCCAGGCGTCCCTTCAAGGAAATGGCGAGTTCACGCCGTTCCGGCCAAGGCACACCGTTTGCGCCTGGACGCTTCCCGAGTCAGGTGCCGGATGGGCCCGAACGGAGGTCGCAGCCATGAACGTGTGGAGTCGACGCAGGTGGGTGCCCGCCCTGCTGGCAGCCGCGTCGGGCTTCGTGCCCCTCAAGGCCGCCCAGGGGCAGACCCGTGTGGTCCCGCAGATCGGGCTCTACGTGCCTGCCACGAGCTTCGGTGCCGTCACGGCGGACGGTGTGGACGGGGCGGTCGAGTTGGGCAAGAAGGAATCGACGCGAGCGTACGGTCTGGGCCTGGAGTGGGGTGGTGGTGGCTTCCTGGGATTGCGGACCAACCTGGCCTATGCCACGTCTTCGGATGTGCCCATCTCCGGGGTCGGCTGCACCGTCTGCTCTTCGCGGAGCACCATGTTGGCCGCGACGGCCGGGTTGGTGGTGCGGCCGCTACGTCTCCTGTTCATCGAGCCCTACCTGATCGGCGGTATGGGCCTGAAGCGGTACGATTTCAGTCGCGCCGACTTCGGCGAGATCCTGGTGGACGACCGGAATGTGCGCGCCTGGCATCTGGGCGTTGGGGGCGAGTTGGACCTGGGCCCCCTGAGCGGCGTGGTGGAGATCTCGGACTATATCAGTGACCGCGACTCACAGGTTCCGGGACACCGCCTACACGACTTCATCGTGTCGGTGGGCATCGGGATCGGAGGTTAGCAAAGCGATCGGAGCGGTTCGCGTCGAGCCCTGGGTGGTGGATGTGAGGAAGGGGTGACGCGCGTGGTTCTCGGGTCAGGCGCGGACCGCTCGAGGCCCCTCCCTGCGTGAGCGGGGAGGGGCCTTTCCGTTGTCCCCATGAGAAAAGGGAGGCCCCCTGCGGGACCTCCCTCTCTTGCATCAGCAGCGGTGCGGCTTCAGGCGCTGAGGTAGCCGCCCTCTGCGAGGAGCTCCCTCAGTCGCGGTCCGCGCTCCGGGAGCGAGGTCCGCGTGACCTGACGAGCGAAGGCGATGCGCTCCTTCACGGCGATCTTGTCGAGGATTGCGATCGGCGCTCCGTAGCGGAGCAGGATCCTCTTCGCGTCGATGGCGACCTGATCTTCCAACTCGATCCCCCCTGGAAAGGTGAAAACAAGGCGGGTAAAGCTCGCTCAAAATACGGGTCGCCTGCCCCGATCGCCAGAGTCCCGAAACATCCGTGTCCGGGGCGCCCCGGTTTTCCACAGATGTTTACAGCCGACTCAATCTATTGTCGGACAATAGATTAGGTGTCCTGATCCACAGCATCTTCCACGGCGATTTCCAGACTGCGGGGGGCTTCCAGGGGCATCTGGAGACGGATCCGGGACCCGCCTCCTTCCGGCTCGCGGGCGGGCTCTCCGGGGCTCCCGTCGACATGGGCCGCGGCCGTCGTCGGCACGGGCAGCCAGGGCTCCAGGACCACCGTAAGGGGCACCACCCCCCAGGTTTGCTCGCAGTCGAAGCGGTGGGAGCGGTCGGTGCGACGATACCGGACCCGCATCTCCGAGGTCCCGACTCGGAGGTGTTCGAGCGCGAATGCGTTCCAGTCCGGGGGGCAGTGGGGCGCCACCCCGACGCGGGCGTAGGGGGCGTCGGGGCGGATCCCCACGCTGCTGTGCACCGCCCGCACCAGGTCGGAAGCCTGTCCCAGATGGCGGGCCGGTCGTCCCTCCGCCCCCGGAGCGGCCTGCGCGCTCCAGTCGGTGACGATCTCCTCCTCCGCTTCGCGCTGGTCGGCGCCGGTCCAGAGTCGAAAGCGACCGGCCGTCTCCTCGCCCAGGAGGCCGGCCTCGATCCAGACACCCACGTCCTCGGGGACTCCCGCCGCCAAGAGCCCGCGAGCCAACAGCTCCGTTGCCGTCGCGTCCGCCCACAGGGCGCCGTCCGCACCGTAGTCCGCCACGGCCCGGGGCCGACCCTCTGCATCCAAGGTGACCCAGCCGTCCAGGGCGCTCAGCGCCGCCTGCACCGCCGCGTCGCAGCGGCGGGCATCGGCTCCTCCCTCGATGCGAAGGCGCGTGCGGTTCTCGAGCGCGCTGGATCGCTCGCGCCGGATGCGCTCCGGCACGGCGTCCGGGTCCCCGAGGGCGCGAGGCCACGAGCCTGCCAGGAGATCGTCCGTCCGCACCGAAACGCCGGCCCGTGACAGCGCGATCCAGAACGGAGGGTGGGGCGGGTCCGGAAGCGCGGGCAGAGGGGGGCCGTCCCACGAAGGCAGTCCGCTTTGGCCCTCCGGCTCCACGCGCAGCAGCAGCGCCGGGGCGCGGATGGGCACGTAGACCGTGACCGCTCCATGGGCCGAGCGCGAGCGCACCCAACCGGGCCCCTCTGCGTCCACGCTCCAGGCGTGCGTCCCCCAGCCCAGGCGGCGTACTGCGGGCACGCCGTCCAATCCGAGGGTCCAACCGCGCTCCGGGTCCAGGCAGGCGAACGCGCGACGTCCGGTGGTGGGCCGGATGCCTTCGCTCACGCCTGCCCTGGCTCGGGCGGTACGATACGGAGCGAGCGGAGGCGATTCAGCGCCGCCGCCAGCTCGAAGCGGCGGAACTCGGCGAGGTCCCCAACCATCCGCGAGTCCAGCGCGTCCAGGCCACGGCGGTCCATCTCCTCCAGCACGGCGCTCAGGATCTCGGGCACCGAGCGCTCCCCATCCACAAAACGCTCACTGGCCAGGAGAAGCCCCAGGGCGATGGCCCGCGTCTGCGCCGTGGAAATGAGCTGCTCCACCGCGCCCAGGTCGATGTCGTCCGCACCGAAGCGGAAGAAGGAGCGACCCTGCAGGCGGATGTTCGAGGAGCGACGGCCGTGCCGGGCCGTGATCGAGCCCGCCTCGGGGACGCGGCGCCGGCGTCGTCCGATCGGGCCCACGACCTCGCTCACCCGTCCGGTGGGGAAGATCGATGCGATCTGGCGCGCCTTGGCCGTCACCAGTTTCGGTGTGTACTCCTCCATGGCGATGACCGTGTCGGCGACATCGAGGTAGTCTCCGCTGCCACCCACCACGATGACGGAGCTGACGCCCAGCTCGTCGTAGAGCTGTCGTACCCGGTCGATGAACGGGGTGATCGGCTCCAGTTCCTTGGGCACCAGCGCCTGCATGCGGTGGTCCCGGATCATGAAGTTGGTGGCGGCCGTGTCTTCGTCGACCAGCAGGGTGGAGGCGCCCGACTCCACGGCCTCCAGGATCCCCGCCGCCTGGCTGGTGGAGCCCGAGGCGTTGGGAGTGCTGAAGAAGCGGGTGTCCCGCTCGAGCGGCAGGTTGACGATGAACGGGGAGATGTCCACGCCTGAGACGGCCCTGCCATCCTCCGCGCGCACCTTCACCGTCGCCGCACTGGAGACGACCAGCTCCCGTCCGTCTCCTGGACGGTGGTTGTAGATCCCCCACTGGAGCGCCTGCAGCAGCGTGCTCTTGCCGTGGAAGCCGCCGCCCACCACCAGGGTCACGCCCTCGGGGACGCCCATGCCCGTGATGCGCCCCCGGTTGGGCACCTCCGCGGTGAGGCGGAGCTCTGGCGGCGAATCGAAGGGCACCACCCGTCCGGTCTTGAGGGGCAGTGAAGACACGCCGGAGGCACGGGGCAGGATGGACCCGTCCGCCACGAAGGCCACCAACCCCAGCTCGCTCAGCCAGTCGCGCAGGAAATCGGCGTCCTCGTTGGCGTCGGCGTGAGCCTTGAGGTCTTCGGGGCGGTACTCATCCCCGCGCAGAGCCCGCCAGATCGTCGCGGGCACGTCCTCGCACAGGAGCTCCGCAGCCGCTCCACCCCGGATCCGTCGGCCGTAGGCGGGGAGGCCAACCGTGAAGCGGGCCTGGATGGACCCGTCGGGTGCCAGCTGCACCGCCGTCTGGCGCAGCACCTCCTGGCCGGGCGCAGTCATGAAGATCTGGCCGCTCTTGCCGGTCCCGCGCGGCTTGGATTCGGCCTCGGCGATGCGGGCGAAACGGCGCGCCACCAGGGACTCGATTCCGCGGGCCCTCGGGAGGTTGTTGCGGAGGTTTCCGGCGATCCGGGCCAGGTCGGGGGGTACGAACGCACGGACCCGCGTCGGCTCGGCGAACGGATCGCCCTGAACGTGGTCGACCGAGATCCGGAACGATCCGAACGACCACTCGCCTTCGATGGACTTGTAGGCTTTATAGCTTCGGCCGTCGAGCGCGGTCAGCGCCCGGCGCAGCTCCTCGTGCGTCCGCATGGTCCGGAAGATCGAACAGGTGTGAAGGTCCGACAACCGAGCGCGCCTTGGTTGCCCCGAAATCGGCGTTACGCCACACTTGAGCCTCGCAGTTCGCCCGAGCCCCGCGGTCTGCCCGGCCAGGGCCCGTCTTCTCGGAACACCGCCATGCCCATCCGCTTCGCCCGGCCTCTTGCCGGACTCGTCTCCCTGCTCGCGCTCTCCGTCACCGCGGTGGCGTGCGACCGCACCGGTGATCGTACGTCCGGGTCGGGCAGTCCCGCGCTTCCCTCCACCGCCAAGGTGGCGCGCGCGAACGGGGGGATGCTGGCCAGCGCCTCGCCCCTCGCCACCGCCGCGGGTGTGCGCATGTTCGAGGCGGGGGGCAATGCTGCGGACGCGGCCGTCGCCGCGTCGTTCGCATTGGCCGTGGTCGAGCCGAGCATGTCGTCGCTGGGCGGGCGCATGCAGGTCCTGGTGCACCAGCCGGACGGATCGTTCCGGGCCTTGGACGCCACCACCCAGGCGCCCCTGGCCTACGACTCCGAAAACGCTCCCGAGGCCTCGTATGGCTACGCGACGGTCGGGATCCCGGGCATGGTCGCCGGTGCGCTCGAGGTCCATGCGTCCTACGGCTCGCTCCCGTTGGCCCAGGTGATGGCGCCCGCGATCGACTACGCACGTCGGGGATTCGTGTTGGACGACGAGATCGGCGGCCACATCGTGGCAAGTGCGGAACGGCTGGCCGAATCGGAGGGTGGCCGCAGGTACTTCTTCAAGCCGGACGGTACGCCCTACGGACCCGGGGACCGCCTGGTCCAGGAGGATCTGGCCCGGACGCTCGAGCGCATCGCGGAGGGTGGCCTGCGCGTCTTCTACGAGGGAGCCATCGCCGAGCAGATCGTCGACGACATGGAGGCGAACGGAGGGTTCGTCACGCTTGCCGACCTCGCGCAGTACCGCGTCGTCGACTCGCGCGTGCTGCGCGGCACCTATCGGGGCTTCGAACTCGTCGGCTCGGACGTACCCGCCGGCGGCGGAACGGTGATCGAAGCGCTGCAGATCCTCGAGACCCTCGACGTGCCCAGCCTGGACGAGGAAGCCTGGATGGCGGTGGTCGGGCAGGCGTTGATGCTCGGCTTCGAGGACTACTACGGCGGCGTGCAGCTCGAGGAGGAGCGCGCCGATGTGCTGACCTCGAAAGAGTGGGCCGTGCGCCGTGCACGCGAGATCCGGCTACCCGCGGCGGTGGGGGTGGCCGCCGCGGGCCTGGGAATGGCCCTCCCCATGGGCGGGATTCCCGAATTCTGGTCGGCACACCAGCATACCACGCACCTCACCGCTGCCGATGCGGACGGCCGCATCATCGCGCTCACCCAATCGCTCGGTCCGGCCATGGGCTCGAAGGTGGTGGCACCGGGCCTGGGCTTCACCTACGCAGCCACACTGGGCGGATATCTCGGACCGATCGCGCGCGGCCAGCGGGCGGGCTCGGCCATCTCGCCCTTCATGATCGAGAAGGACGGAACGCCACGCTGGGCACTGGGCGCCGCCGGCGGGCTTCGCATCATCGCCGGTGTCGTCGAGGTGTCATCGCGGCTGATGGATCGTGGGGAGTCCCTCGAGGACGCAGTGGCCGGAGCCCGGTTCTTCCCCAACATGGGTCGTAGCGGCCCAGGGCCCTGGGAACTGGAGACAAGCCCGGTGGCGTCCTGGACCGAGAGCTCGGCGCTGGCGTTGTTGAACAGCCTGGACATCGAAGCCGAAGCCAACCCCAGTCCCACCTCGTTCTCGCGTGTGCACGCCGTGGGCATCGAAGCGGACGGCACCCTGCTTGGTGTGGCGGATCCGCGCTGGGGCGGGGCCGCGGACGGCGCCATGAAGACAGGAGGTCATTGATGCGACGGCTGCTCACGGTTGCCCTCGTGCTCGGCGCAGCGGCCTGTGCCGCCGACGCCGAGCCCTACGACGTGCTCATCCGTGGAGGATCGCTGATCGATGGCACGGGTGCGCCGGCCCGGGACGCGGACGTGGGCCTCAGAGGCGGAGTCATCGCCGCCGTCGGCGACCTGTCTGGCGCCGAGGCCGCCACGGTCATCGATGCGAGCGGGTTGGTGGTGGCGCCCGGGTTCATCGACGTGCACTCCCATTCCGGCCCCGGTCTGGCAAGCGCGGAGTTGAGTCACGCCCAGCCACTGCTCGCGCAGGGTCTCACAACCGTCTTCATCAATCCGGATGGCGGCGGGCCTGTGGACATCGCGGCGCAACACACGGCGCTGCTGGAGCACGGCCTCGGCGTGAATGCCGCTCCCTTCATCTCACACGGCAGCGTACGCGGAGCCGTTCTGGGCTCGGAGGACCGCGCACCGACGGCGGAGGAGATGGACGAGATGAAAGGCCTGGTGCGCGCCGGTATGGAGGCGGGCGCCTGGGGGTTGTCGAGCGGGACCTTCTACGTGCCGGGCTCGTTCTCCAAGCCGGACGAGATCAACGAGCTGGCGAAGGTGGTGGCCGAGTACGGAGGAGCCTACGAAAGCCACATCCGCGACGAGTCCAACTACACGGTCGGCGTGGTGGCCGCCGTGGACGAAGTGATCGATGTGGCCCGCCAGGCCGGCATCCCGGCCGTGGTGACGCACATCAAGGCGTTGGGCCCGCCGGTGTGGGGCACCTCAGACGAGATCATCGAGCACATCCGCGCGGCGCGCGAAGTGGAGGGCCTGCCCGTCTGGGCGGATCAGTACCCCTACGAAGCATCTGCCACCGGATTGGATGCGGCCCTGCTGCCACGCTGGGCCCAGGCGGGGGGGCGTGATGCCCTGCGCGCTCGCCTGGCGGACCCGGGTACGCTGCGCCGTATCCGTACGGAGATGGTGGAGAACCTCGCCCGTCGGGGTGGGGCCGACCGCATCCAGTTCCGCCGCTTCACGCCCGACCCCGCCATCGAGGGCCGGAAGCTGTCGGAGATCGCAACGGAACAAGGGCGGGATCCCCTCGATGTCGCGCTCGACATCATCCGGCAGGGATCGGCCTCGATCGTGTCCTTCAACATGAGTGAGGACGACGTGCGCGCCTTCATGGTCCAGCACTGGACGATGACGTCGTCCGACGGTGATCTGGTGCCCATGAACGAAGGGGTTCCGCATCCGCGCTCGTACGGGGCCTTCGCGCGCAAGCTCCGCCGCTATGTCGTGGAGGAGGGCGTCGTCGAGCTACCGCAGGCCATCCACAGCATGACGGGCCTGCCGGCCCAGGTGTTCGGCATGACGGACCGGGGGCGCATCGCAGAGGGTCTGGCCGCCGACGTGGTCGTCTTCGACCTGGCCCGTGTCAACGACCGTGCCACCTACACCGAGCCCCACCAGCTTGCCGAAGGCATGGTCCACGTGTTCGTCAACGGCCAGCCCGCCATCACGGATGGCCGCTTCACGGGGGGCCTTCACGGGAAGGTCCTCCAGCACCCGCGCCCCGGCGCGACACAGGAGGGAGACGCCCACCAATGAGCAGTGTCCGCGCGTTCATGGAGAAGCACTACCGTCACTTCAACGCCCGCGAGGCGCTCTGGGCCGCCCAGGCCTACGAGGCCCACATCGAGAAGGGCGGCAAGATGCTCGTCTCTCTGGCGGGCGCCATGTCCACCGGTGAGCTGGGCGTGATCCTGGCCCGGCTCATCCGCGCCGACATGGTTCACGCGATCTCCTGCACGGGCGCCAACCTGGAAGAGGACGTCTTCAATCTGGTCGGCAACAAGACCTACGAGATCATCCATGACTGGCGTGCACTCTCGGCGGGGGACGAGCAGGCCCTCTACGAGCGCGGGATGAACCGCGTCACCGACACCTGCATCCCCGAAGACGTGGTGCGCTACATCGAGGCGGAGCTGGTCCGGCAGTGGAAGCACGCTTCCGCCAATGGCATCCGCCGCACGCCGGCCGAGTTCCTGATGGAGGCTCTCAGGAGCGGGCGCCTGGACGAGCACTTCCAGGTGGATCGCTCCGAGTCGTGGCTGCTGGCGGCCATGGAGAAGGGGGTACCTGTCTACGCGCCGGGGTGGGAAGACTCGACGACCGGCAACATCTTCGCGGCCCGCGTGATCAACGGCACCCTGCCGGACCACTCGTGCGTGAAGAGCGGCACCGAGCAGTTCCACCACCTGGTCGAGTGGTACATGAAGAACAACGGCGCCGCCGAGGGCACGCCCTCGGTGGGCTTCTTCCAGATCGGGGGAGGCATCGCCGGTGACTTCGCCATCTGCGCGGTGCCGTGCATCATCCAGGATCTGGAGCAGGAGGTGCCGTTCTGGGGCTACTTCTGTCAGATCACCGACGCCGAGGTGTCGTATGGTGGCTATTCGGGGGCGGTGCCCAACGAGAAGATCACCTGGGGCAAGCTCGAGGCCGATACGCCCAAGTTCCTGGTCAAGTCGGACGCGACCATCGTGGCACCGTTGATTTTCGGGTACCTGTTGCAGGACTGAGGGGTGGGGCGCTGCGGCCCTGCGTCGCCTCGCGGATGTGATTTCTCGTCCTCTGACTGAAGGAGGCTCCATGCTCCGTCTGCGGATGGTCCGGTCGCTGCTGTTCCTCTGCCTCCTGCCTGCGCTCTACAGCGGCCTGCCTACGCCGGCCGGCGCACAGGAGGCCACGGACCCCTTCCTCTGGCTGGAGGACGTGGAGGGCTCCCGCGCGATGGAGTGGGTGCTGGCCCGCAATGCGGAGACCCGCGCCGCTCTCAAGGCGCTGCCCGACTACGAGCGCATGTATCGCAACACGCTGGACCTCCTGACGTCCGGCGACCGCATCGCCTATCCCACCATGCGCGGCGAGTGGATCTACAACTTCTGGACGGACGCCGAGCGGCCGCGGGGCGTGTATCGGCGTACCAGCTGGGATGCGTATCTGAGCGGCAACCCCACCTGGGAGACGGTGCTGGACGTCGATGCCCTGGCCGAGGCGGAGGGGCAACCGTGGGCGTTCCACGGTCTGAACTGCCTGCTCCCCGAAGAACGCCTCTGTCTGGTGAGCCTGTCGCCGGGCGGGTCGGACGCGGATGAAGTCCGGGAGTTCGACCTGGAGCGGAAAGCGTTCGTGCCCGGCGGTTTCCACGTGCCGGTCTCCAAGAACTCCGTGGCCTGGGTGGACGAGAACACCCTGCTGGTGAGCCACAACCTGGACGAAGCTCGGAACACCACCTCCGGATACTCCGCGGCGGTGCGGCGCTGGACGCGCGGAACCCCTCTGGAACAAGCGCCCGTGATCGCGGAAGCCAACCGCGATGACATGGCCATGTGGCTGGGCACCCAGGAGACGGCGGACGGTGCGCGCGTGATGGTAATGCGCTTCATCACCATCTTCGACACCGAGTACAGGATCCTCGACGGTGAGCGGCTGGTGCCGATCGACATCCCCTCCGACGCACAGCTGTCGATGGTCGGAGACCGGATGGTGCTCCACCTCATCTCCGATTGGACCGTGGGTGGCGAGACCTTCGCCGCCGGCTCGGTGGTGAGCACCGGTCTGGGAGACTACCTGGCCGGCCGGAGGAACATCGAGACGGTGGTGGTGCCCGGTGCACGCTCCACCATCAACGGCGTAGCGGCTACGCGCGACTACCTGCTGATCAACGAGCTGACCGAGGTGCAGGGGCACCTGTTCCGCTACTGGCGGGACGCGTCCCAGGGCTGGTTGAAGGAGGAGATCCCGGCGCCCCCGATGGGTTCGGTGGGCATCGGCGCCACGTCGGTGCACCACAACCGCTTCTTCTTCACCTACAGCTCGTTCATCCAACCCAGCACGCTGTATCTGGCCGAGGAGGACGGCTCGGTCCGCACGGTGAAGAGCCTCCCCGCGCAGTTCGATGCGGCAGGTCTCATTGTGGAGCAGTTCCAGGCCGTGTCCAAGGACGGCACGCGTGTGCCCTACTTCGTGGTGCATCCCCGGGACATGGTTCTGGACGGCACCAACCCCACGCTGCAATACGGGTACGGCGGGTTCCAGATCTCCAGCACGCCCAGTTACCTGGGCGCGCAGGGCAAGGGCTGGGTGGAGAACGGTGGGGTGTACGTGCTGGCCAACATCCGGGGTGGCGGCGAGTTCGGTCCTGATTGGTGGAAGGCTGCGCTCAAAGAGAACCGCCAGCGGGCCTACGACGACTTCATCGCGGTCAGTGAGGACCTCATCGCCCGCAAGATCACCTCGCCGGAGCATCTGGGCATCATGGGCGGTAGCAACGGCGGTCTGCTCGTCGGGGCTACGATGACGCAGCGGCCCGACCTCTACAACGCGGTGGTGATCCAGGTGCCCCTGTTGGACATGAGGCGCTATCACACACTGTTGGCCGGGGCCAGCTGGATGGCCGAGTACGGGGATCCGGACAAGCCCGAGGAGTGGGAGTACATCCGCAAGTACTCTCCCTACCAGAACATGAAGGCGGACGTCCACTACCCGAAGCCCTTCATCTTCACCACGACCCGGGACGACCGCGTCCATCCGGGACACGCGCGCAAGATGGCGGCGCTCATGCTGTCCCAGGGGCACGATCTCTACTACTTCGAGAACGTCGAAGGGGGGCACGGGGCCGGGGTAACGCCGGAGCAGCAGGCGGAGTCGCTGGCGCTCTGGCTGGCCTACCTGCACCAACAGCTCGGACCGACGCGTCCGGTGAGCTGAGCGGCGAGGGGCACGTGCGGATCGCGGCGCTCTACGACATCCACGGCAACCTTCCCGCCCTGGAGGCCGTGCTGGACGACGTCCGTGCCGCGGGCGTCGACGAGGTGGTGATGGGGGGTGACGTGCTTCCGGGACCGATGCCAGCCGAGTGCGTCGAGCGACTTCTCGGCCTCGATCTGCCGATCCGTTTCATCCACGGAAACGGGGACCGCGCCGTGCTGCAGCGCAAACGGGGAGTCGAGAGCGGAGAGTACCCGGCTTCCCTGGGCGAGGTGATGGAGTGGAACGCCGCACAGATCTCCTCCGCCCAGCAGGCGGTCTTGGAGGGCTGGCCGAGCACCGTCCGCGCCGAGGTGCCCGGGCTGGGGCGGGTGCTGTTCTGCCATGCGACCCCACGCAACGACACCGAGATCTTCACGGCTCTCACGCCGGCGGAGCGGTTGCACGCGGTGTTCGACGGCGTAGAGGCCGACGTGGTGGTCTGTGGCCACACCCACATGCCGTTCGAGCGGACCGTCGGTGGACTACGGGTGGTCAACGCGGGCAGTGTCGGGATGCCCTTCGGGCCCGCCGGCGCGGATTGGCTGCTGCTGGGGCCGGACATCGATTTCCGGCACACCGACTACGATCTGGAGGCCGCGGCGGCCGCGGTGCGGGCCACGGCCTATCCGCAGGCGGAGAGCTTCGCGGCCAACAATGTGTTGGTGCCGCCCTCGGCGGCTGCGATGCTGGAGGCGCTGGAGAAGGGAGCGGTGCGCTAGGAGGTGCGTCAGCCTGACCGCTGCTTCCCTACAGCCGCTCCCGCACGATCTCCTGCACGACCCGCGGATCCGCCTTTCCGCCCGTCTCTTTCTTGGCCAGGCCCACGAAGAAGCCCATGAGGCTGTCCCGGCCCTCCTTGAGGGCCTGCGCTTTGTCCGCGTTCTCGGCCAGCAGGCGTTCCACCAGCGGAACCAGATCCGAGCGGTCGTCCACACGGTCTGCTGCGAGGCGCTCCGCGATGGCGCTGGGGTCGCCTCCCTTCTCCAGGAGCTCGACCAGCACCTGACGCCCCACGCCGGTGGGAATGGTCTCCGTCTCGACCAGCGCCACCAGCTTCGCGAAGGCCTTGCCCGTCAGAGTGAGGGGGCGGTCCTTGGTCTCGCGCCGCACGTCGTTGACCACCCACTTGGCCAGGGCGGCCGGTTCGGCCGGGCCGGCCAGGGCGTCGTCCATCAGGGTGGCGAGCGCGTCTTCGCGCGCGATCACGTCCGCGTCCAGGATCGGGACCTCGAGGCCGACGTAGCGGTCGAAGCGCTCGGCCTCGTTGCCCTTGCGCCGGCGGTCGCGGATGGCCTTCTCGGCCTCCGAGGGGCCGTGGCCGTGGCCGTGGTGATGGTGATGGTGGTGGTGGTGGTGACCGTGGGGGTGGGGCGCCGCGGGCGAGTCGGAAGGGGTCGCCGCGTCCGCTGCGGCGCGGGCCTCGGCCTTATTCGCGGTGGGGGCGACGTTGACCGTGCTCGCCCGCTTCGCCCACGTGTCCCGCAGCGTCACCGTCCGGTTGAACACCAACGCACCCGGCGTGGAGTCCTCCGGGTCGCTGATGAAATAGCCCAGTCGCTCGAACTGGTAGCGGCTGCCGGCAGGATCGTGCGACACGCTGGGCTCGATCCAGCCCCGCCGCACCACCAGCGACTCGGGGTTGAGGAAGTCGGTGAAGTCTCCTCCCTCGGGCACGCTCTCCGGATCGGACTCCGTGAAGAGGCGGTCGTACATCCGCAGCTCGCAGGGCAGGGCATGTGCGGCGCTCACCCAGTGGATGGTGCCCTTGACCGAACGCCCATCGGGGGCATCCCCGCCACGGGTGGCCGGGTCGTACGTGCAGCGCAGCTCGGTGACGTTGCCGTCCGCGTCCTTGATCACCTCGTCGCACGTGACGAAATAGCCGTAGCGCAGGCGCACCTCCCGGCCGGGCGCGAGTCGGTGGAATCCCTTGGGGGGCTCTTCCTCGAAGTCGCTGCGCTCGATCCAGAGCGTGCCGTCGAACGGCAGCGGCCGCGAGCCCTCCAGCGGAACGTCGTGTGGGTAGAGGGGGGCGTCGATGGTGTCGGTGGTGCCCGCGGGCCAGTTGCTGATGACGACCTTCAGCGGGTCGGAGACGCACATCACCCGCGGGACCCTGGGGTTCAGGTCGTCCCGGATGGCGAACTCCAGCTTGCTGATGTCGGCTCGGTTGTCCGCGCGCGCCACACCGATCATGTCGCAGAAGGCTCGCAGCGCTTCCGGAGTGACACCCCGACGACGGAGCCCCGAGATGGTGGGCATGCGAGGATCGTCCCAGCCACTGACGTGGCCCTCGTTCACCAGGCGCAGCAGCTTGCGCTTGCTCACGATGGTGTAGTCGAAGTTGCGGCGCGCGAACTCGTACTGATGGGTGCGCGGCTCCTCGAAGCCCACCCGGTCCACCAACCAGTCGTAGATCTCGCGGTTGTTCTCGAATTCGAGCGTGCAGAACGAATGGGTGATGTCTTCGATCGCGTCCGAGAGACCGTGCGTGTAGTCGTAGAGTGGGTAGATCACCCAGTCGGTGCCCCGCCGGTAGTGCGCATGGTGGCGGATGCGCCAGAGGACCGGATCCCGCATCACCATGTTGGGATGGGCCATGTCGATCCTGGCGCGCAGCACGTGCGTGCCGTCCGGAAACTCTCCTGCCTTCATGCGCCGGAAGAGGTCGAGGCTCTCCTCCGCTGTCCGGCCGCGATGGGGGCTGGGCCGGCCTGGCTGGGTGACGGTGCCCCGGTACTCCCGGATCTCCTCCTCCGAGAGGGAGTCCACGTAGGCGTGGCCGTCCCGGATCAGCTTCTCGGCGAACTCATAGAGTTTCTCGAAGTAGTCCGAGGCGAAGTAGAGGCCGTCCCATTCGAAGCCCAACCAGCGCACGTCGCGCTTGGCGGCCTCGACGTAGCGCATCTCCTCGGTCTCCGGGTTGGTATCGTCGAAACGGAGATTGCAGGTGCCCCCGAACTCCTCGGCGATGCCGAAGTTCAGGCAGATGGAGGTGGCGTGGCCCAGGTGCAGAAAGCCGTTGGGCTCCGGGGGAAAGCGTGTGGCCACGCGGCCCCCGTAGGTGCCCTCGGCAACGTGGCGGGCTACGATCTCCCGGAGGAAGTCCCGCGGCTTGTCGGATCGGTCGGTGTCGGACATGCCGAAAAGGTAGCCCGAGCGCGCCGCCGCGGAACCGGGGGGCCGGGGCCCGGCAGCGGAGCCGGGCCCGGCCGGCTCAGGGGGGGGTCGCCCCGGTACTGCCCTTCGTCGAGTTCGTCAGCGGGCGGCGCGGGCTGGGTGCCGAGATCCGCCCGCTCCTTGCCAGAAGCAGCTCGCCGGCAGTCATTGAGGAACGGATCCCCCAGCGACCCGCCTCCCGAGGTTTCATGGCCACCTACGCGCAACTCGCCGCCAAGCTCCTTCGCGATGCAGCGGTCTTCTTCCGCAACGTCGGCGCGCAGAACCAGTCGCTTCAGGAGCAGATGCAGGACAACGCCTCGGTCTACGATCAGGTCGCCGATCTGGTCGAGAGAGACCCGTTGGGCGAGCTCGACATGGGCGAGGGCGACGAACGAGGGGACGGCTGAGGGTGCGCCCCGAGCGCTGGGCGCAGGTCGAGGCGCTGTTCCAGGAGGCGGCGGACCTTCCCGCGGATCAACGCGCGTCGTTCCTCCAGGAGCGCTGCCCGGACCCGGAGCTGAGGCGGGAGGTCGAGAGCCTGCTCCAGGCTGCCGGCAGCCAGCTCACGGACGCGGTGGCGTCGGTCAAACGCGCCTCCGAGGACCTGATCGGGAGCGCGGCTGCAGGCGTCGAGGGGCGTCGACTCGGCCCGTACCGCGTGGGCCGCGAGATCGGCCGCGGCGGGATGGGGGTCGTATACCTCGGCGAGCGCGACGATGGCGAGTTCGAGCGCCAGGTCGCGATCAAGGTCCTTCCCGGGGCGCTGTTCTCGGACGAGGCGATGGCGCGCTTCCGGAACGAGCGGGCGATCCTCGCCGGGCTCGACCACCCCAACATCGCCAGACTGCTCGACGGGGGAGCGACCGCGGAGGGCGTCCCCTACGTCGTCATGGAGTACGTCGAGGGCCTCCCCCTCGACACCTATGTACGGGAGAAGGGCCTGGACCTGGAGTCGCGCATCTGGCTCTTTCTGAGCATCTGCGCCGCGGTCCAGTACGCGCACCGGAATCTGGTGGTCCACCGCGACCTCAAGCCCGGAAACATCCTCGTGACGGAAGATGGCGTCCCGAAGCTGCTCGACTTCGGTATCGCCAAGCTGCTCACGCCGGAGGACGAGCTCGCCGCGGCGCGTACGGCCACCCGCATCATGACGCCGGCGTTCGCCAGCCCCGAGCAGCTCCGCGGCGAGCGGATCGGAACGCCGTCGGATGTCTACTCGCTCGGTCTCATCCTCTACGGGCTGCTGGCGGGTGAGCTTCCTTACGCCGAGGAAGATTCCACGCCGGCCGAGCTCAGTCGACGGATCGCAGAGGAGGACCCCCGGCTTCCGAGCACCGTGGCGTCGAACGCGCGGCTAGCGGGCGACCTCGACACCATCGCCCTCACGGCGCTGCGGCGGGAGCCCGAGCGGCGCTACGGTTCGGTCGAGGCGCTGGCGGACGACTTGAGGCGGTACCTCACGTCGCAGCCGATCGCGGCGCGGCCGCCCACCTGGGGCTACCGGTCGCGGAAGTTCGTCCAGCGCAACCGCGCGGGCGTCGCGGCTGCCGCCGCCGTGGTCACGCTACTCGTCGGGTTTGGGGTGGCGATGGTGGTTCAGAACGGCCGCGTCTCTGCGCAGCGCGACGCGGCCGAGCGTGCGGAGCGCCAGGCCGAGCGCGCGTCCGAGTTCCTGGTCAACCTGTTCGAGCTTGCCGACCCCAACGAAGTCGGCGGTGCCGACATGACGGCGCTCGAGCTACTGAACCGGGGAACCGACCTGGCCCGGGAACAACTTCGGGACGAGCCGGAGACGCGGGCGGCCGTGCTCGACATGATCGGAAGCGTCCACGCGACCATGGCGCGCTGGGACACAGCGCGTGCCCTGCTCGGGGAAGCGCGCGACCTCAGGCGCGAAGCGCTGGGAACGGAGGACGGGGACTATCTGCACACCGTCTACAATCTCGGTATCCTCGAGCTGCGTCGCGGAGACGCGGCCGCCGCTCTTCCGCTCCTGGAGGAGGCCACTGACGGGCTGCGCCGGGTGAACGGGGAGGTGCACGAGTCGACGGGCTCGGCGCTCTACAACCTGGGGTTCGCGCGCGAGCTCAGGGGAGACCTCGACGGGGCTGCCGCCGCGTACCAGCAGAGCGCAGCGGTCGCGGACGCACTCGATCCGACCGGTGCTGGATCGACGCAGCCCTTGAACGGTCTCGGGGGACTGCTCTTTCGCGAGGGCCGCTACGATTCGGCGGCGGTCATCTTCGAGAGGGTGCTCGACCGTCAGAGCACGATGTTCGACGGGCCGCACGAGCAGGTAGCGTCGACACTCAACAACCTCGCCACCGCCTACTCGCGCCGGCGTCAGTACGATGTCGCCGACTCCCTGTATGAGCGCTCGATCGGGATGCGGCGGGCGCTGTACGGTGACGCACACCCCAGCACGCTGTCTGCGCTCACGAACCTGGCCGTCAACAAGAGTCGCCAGGGTCTTCAGGACGAGGCGATCACGCTGCTGGGCGCGGTCGTCGCGGCCCGGCGCACGCTCGATCAACCCGCGGTCCTGTCCGCGGACCTCAGCGACTACGGCGTCAACCTCCTGCGGGGCGGCCGCCAGGCCGCGGCAGCAGCGGCGTTTGCCGAGTCGGTCGAGATCGGACGGGCCGCCAGCCCCGGTCATCCGGACCTCGCGTACCCCTTGTCGGGCCTGGCGCGCACGCGGGTGCTCGCGGGCGACACGGCGGCGGCGGAGCCGATGCTGCGCGAGGCGCTTGCCCTGCGCCGAAACGCGTTCGGAGACGACCACCCGTTGGTCGCCGTGAGCTACGAGGATCTCGGTCGCTATCTCGGTAGCCGTCGGATGTGGGTCGCTGCCGATTCCGCGCTCACTCGTGCGCTCGAGATCCGTGAGCCGAATCTGGCCAGCGACGACCTCGACCTCGCCGACTCCTTCGTGGACGTGGGGACGGTCCGGGTCCAGTTGGGACGCGCAGACGAGTGCCGGGCCCCGCTGGAGCGTGGGACCGAGATCCGAAGAGCGGTCAGCGAGGCCGACGACCCGCTGGTGGCTGAGGCCGAGAGCGCGCTCGGCGGGTGCCTGCTTCTGTCCGGTGATCGCGCGGCGGCCGCCGTGCTGCTCCGGCGGTCCCACTCGGTCCTCGAGTCGGAGTTCGGACCGGACGACCGGAGGACGGTGCAGGCTGCCGAGTGGTTGGCGCGGGTGGGCGGCGAGCAGCCACGCCAGGATTCGCCCGCCGACGGGGAGTGACCGGAGGAGCGACGGGGATCGCCGCCCTGGCGCCTCACTTGGCCAATGCGTAAGTTTCTACTTACCATTTGTCCGGCGCCCCTGTGCATCTCCCACAATGGCCATTGCAATCGCCCGTCACGAAGCCGCTTCTGAGCGCGCGCTGGACGCCCTGGGCTCACCCACCCGGAGGCGGGTCCTGGACCTGCTCGCCGCGGGCCCCAAGTCGGTGTCCGAGCTGGCAGCGAGGCTGCCCGTCAGTCGTCCCGCCGTATCCCAACACCTCGCGGCGCTCCTCGCAGCGGGGCTGGTCGAATGCGAGGTCACCGGGCGCCTCCATCACTATTCGATACGGAGCGAGGGGTTCGAGGCGGCGACCTCCTACCTGGATGCGTTCTGGTCCGAGGCCCTGGCGCGTTTTCGCCTGGTGGCGGACAACCTCTCGGCGGAGCGCGATGCCGATGGCGCGTGACGAGGTCGTACGCTCCATCGAAGTGGACCTGGGGCAGCAGCAGGCTTTCCGGCTCTGGCACGAACGGATCGAACTCTGGTGGCCAGAGTCACACCGCATCTCCGGCAGCGCGGAGGCGCGCATGTCGCTGGAGCCGCACGTCGGGGGGCGCCTGTTGGAGCGCACCACCGATGGCAGAGAGATCCCCTGGGGCGTCGTGCGCGTCTGGGACCCCCCTCGGCGTATTTCACATACGTTCTTTCCGGCGGCAGATCCGGATGCTCCGAGCATTGTCGAGGTGCGCTTCGAGCCGCTCGGACCCCGGCGAACGGGAGTTTACGTCCGTCACCGGCGCGGCGACCTCAGGGCGGAACGATGGGAGGGCGCGCTGGCTCGCTTCGAGTCGGGGTGGGGGCGCGTCCTCGCGGCGTTCGAAGGCCACGTCCGGGCTGATCGGGTCCCGACGCCCACCCAGCGTGATCAAGAGGGTCCAACATGACGTCGGACGACGAAGGAAAAGCACGGACGGTCAAGAAATCCTTCTCACGCGAGACGTCGGTGGCGATCTCGATCGGCGCGTCTGCTGATACGGTTTGGCGAATCCTGACGAACGCCGCCGACTATCCCGCGTGGACGGCGACCGTGCGCTCCATCGATGGCGAGATCGCGCTTGGCCGGAGGATCGTCCTGCGTTCGGCCCTGGATGAGAAGCGGTCCTTCAGGCTCACAGTGCTCGAGGCTCTTCCGCCCAAGCGCCTCGTCTGGGGCGACGGACAGGGGAAGCGGGTCTTCACGTTGACCCCGCAGGGTCCGAACAACGTGCGATTCACGATGACCGAGCGGATCGGCGGGGCACTCTTCCCACTCTACGGGCGGTTCATCCCTTCGTTCGACGAGAGCTTCGAGCGTTTCAGCGCCGATTTGAAGGGCGCCGCAGAGACCACCATCCTACCGGAGAGCGGCACGCCATGAAGCTGCCCACTCGACCAGCGTCCGATCCGTGGCTGCTCAAGACCCCGCCTGGTACGTCCGAGTACACGATGCATGTGGACGAGAGGGACGGTCGCACGATCCTGGTTTGCACGGTGGGGAAGACCATCCTGCAGTACGACTTTCGCTGCCTGGCCGACCTCCACGCCATGCTCAGGGAGCACGGCGACTGGATGGAGTTGGGAAGCAAGGACGAGAAGCAGGAGGCCAAGCCGGGCACCGTCGAGCATTGGGCCCGCGCTGCCTCCAACCCGGTCGGCGGGTGGTATGGGCTGAAGAAGGGCTTTCGCGGCCGCTTCGCGATGTACGTTCCGCCGCTCATGGAAGAGCTTGGGTTGGCCGAGGTAGAGCACGGCGCCCGCAACAACCGGATGCGGGCCAGGTAGGCCTGACCGCGGAGGCCGCGGCTGCGGCGCCGGTTCCGCGACCATCGCCGCCCTCACTCCGCCCGGAGCGCCGTGACCGGATCCGAGCGGGTCGCCCGCCTCGCCGGCACGTAGTTGGCGAGCAGCGCGACTCCCGTGAGCACGCCGGCCACGCCGATGAACGTGGCCGGGTCCGTAGCGCTGATGCCGTAGACCACGCTGCGGAGCATGCGGCTGAGCCCCAGCGAGAGAAGGAGACCCACGATCAGCCCGCCCGCCAACAAGCGGCCGCCCTGGGCCAGGATCATCCGGTGCACGGCGCCGACCTCGGCGCCTAGCGCCATACGCAACCCGATCTCGGCCCGCCGCTGCGACACCATGTACGACATCACACCATAGATGCCCAGAGCCGCCATCAGCAGCGCGAACACAGCGAAGGAGACGAAAAGGGAGATGAGCGCGTAGGAGCTCGCCGAGTTGGCGTACTGGGCCTGGGTCACCGTGCGGACCTGGTCGATCGGTTGGTTGGGATCCACGTTCCAGATCGCAGAGCGTACGGCATCGCTGAGCACCGTCGGGTCTCTAGGAGCGCGGGCGAGCACCCGCATACCGGTGCGCGCGTTCTGCGCGTAGGGCAGGTACACGTGCTCGGCGAACTCTTCCTCCGGGCTGGTGGAGAGGACGTCTTCCACGATCCCGATGACGGTGATCCACGGTGCCGAAGCGTCCATGCCGAAGCGGATCCGCTGACCCACCGGATCGGACTCCGGCCAGTAGCGGCGAGCGACCTCGGCGGCCAGGATCGCCACGGGCGGTGTGTCGGGCTGATCCCGCGTGTCGAAGTCGCGCCCGGACCGAAGGGGTACCTGCAGCAAGGCGAATGCACCGGGCGAAGTCGTCACCTGAAGCACGGAAGGCCGCGGTTGGTCGGGTGCGATCTCGCGGCCCTCGATCTCCATGCCGCGAAGCGCTCCGAACTCCGCCCCCGGGATGGCACTGATGAGAGCGACTTCCGAGATGGAGGGGAGGGCTCCGATGTTCTCCAGCGCACGACGATAGAACTCCCGGCGAGCGTCGTCCGTTTGATACTCGTTCTCGGGCAGATCCAACTCGGCGGCCAGCACTCCGTCGCGCACGAATCCCTGGGTCCGGGTCTCCGAGTTGTAGACGGTCCGCGCCAGCAGACCGGCCACCACCATCAAGGACAGCGCCAGCGCCACCTGAGCGGAGACCAGCACGTTGCGGGCGCGTTTGCCGGACCGGCCCTCCCCTCCGCTCCGTCCGTCGCGCAGGCGGGTGCTCACGTCCGGCGCGGCCGCCTTCACCGCTGGTAGCAATCCGAACAGGACGGGCGCCACCAGTGCGATCCCGACGATGAAGCTGAGCACGCGCCCGTCCAGCTTCGCCATCATGAAGAGGGCCTCCTGCCCACGGGAGATGCTCACCAGCGCCCGGTTGAGCCCGAGGGCGAAGAGCACACCGACGAGGGATGCTGCGATCGACAGCACCAGGCTCTCCGTCAGGAGTTGGCGGATGATGCGACCGCGGGGAGCGCCCAACGCGGTTCGCACCGCGAACTCGCGGGCGCGCACGGTCGAGCGGGCCAGGAGCATGTTGGCCAGGTTCGCGCATGCGATCAGCATCACGAAAGCCACCGTGAGGATCAGCATGAGGAGGATGATCTGGCCCTCGTCGCCCAGCAGCGCCTCGCGCACGGGCGCTGAATAGAGCGCCCAACCGACGTTGCTTTCCGGATACTGGCTCTCCAGCGCATGGCTGATCGACGCGACCTCCTCCGTTCCCCGCACCTGACTCACCCCTTCGCGCAGCCGGCCCACGACGAAGAGGTTGCGGGCGTCGCGGGCCGCCTCGCTGCGGCTGAGCGACAGGGGTGCCCACACCTGAGCGAAGCCCAGCTCCGCGAACCCGATCTTCGGATCCATGACGCCGACGACCGTATGCTCGATGCCGTCCAGGCGGATCGTGCTGCCCAGGACCGCCGGGTCACCGCCGAACTGGCTCTGCCAGAAGGCGTGCGAGAGCATCACCGTCGGGGCAGCGCCCGGCAGATCGTCGCCCGCGGCGAAGCCCCGGCCCAGTACCGGCGGCAGTTGCCACACGTCGAGCAGGTTGGCGGTGATGCGATACCCGACCACCCGGGTCGGTACATCCGCGCCCGTGAGGACCCATTGGTCCTCGGTCATCGCCGAGAACGACTGGAACCCTTGAGCGCGCTCGACGAGATCAAGGTAGTCCGGAACGGAGACGCTGCCCTGATCGATGCCGAGGCTGGGATTGCGGGTCCGGACCAGCGTGGCAGAGTCCAGGCCGTTCATCGGGAGATCGGCGAACACCACCACGTTGACCAGGCTGAAGATCGACGTGTTCACGCCGATGGCGAGCGCCAGCGTCAACACGGCCACCGCGGCGAAGGTGCGACTCCGCGCCAACGCGCGCAGACCGTAGACGAGGTCCTGCTTGAAGGTGTGCATGGGGCTCACCGCGGTTCGGTCGGTGGATCGCCACGCGCGTATGCGCATGCGCAGGGCGGGAAGGATGGAGCGCACGGCCTGGCGCCAATACCAGCGCCGCGCCGCCCGCAGGTCGGAAGACAGCCTGGAGAAGCCCTCGCTCAGATCGCCGAGGTGCTCCGCCCGGTACTCGGCGGGCATGAGGGCTCCCGCCAGGAGCTCGGCCAGGCGGGGCGGCCGCGGCGAGGTCATGCGCCTGCTCCCCGTTCGAGCTCGAGGCCGTCCCAGAGAGCATCCAGGGCCGAACGGGCCCGGGTAAGGGCTTCCGCGCCGGCGGCCTCCAGCACGAAGTAACGCTTGGCCCGGCCTCCCCGCTCCGGCGTGGGCTCGCCCATCTGGGAGTGGATCAGGCCCTGTCGCTCCAGGCGGTCGAGCGCCGAGTACACGGAGGCGACGGCCGGTTCGAAACCCGTGCGGGTGCGAATCTCGTCCAGTATGGACATGCCGTAGGCGCCCGCTCCCAACCGGGCTACCGCCAGCAGCACCATCTGCTCGAACTCCCCCAGCAGCTCCCCTCGAGGCACGAGCTTTTCTCCAGAAGTGCGAGGAAACCACCCAGGCAGCCCTACGCGGTTCCGGAAGCGGGGGTTTCACGCAGGAGTGAACGGGCACGAGCCCTGCCGCGTATCCCAGACGAGGGGTTCATACGACCCCACCATCGAGACGCAGCGGGGGCCCGTGTACAAGACCTGCATGTTCTGCAACAAGCCGCTGGGCGAGAACCAGGTCGTCGAGCACTTTCCGGTCGGTCGCCGACTGGCGTTCGACGCCACCCGCGGGCGCTTGTGGGTGGTCTGCAGGAGCTGCGAGCGCTGGAACCTCTCTCCGATCGAGGAGCGCTGGGAAGCCGTCGAGGCTCTCGAGCGGCTCTATCGCGACACCCGGGTGCGGGTGGCCACCGAGAACGTAGGCCTGGCGCGCCACCGGGAGGGCCTGGAGATGGTGCGCATCGGCGAGCCCCTACGCTCGGAGTTCGCTGCCTGGCGCTACGGCGATCAATTCGGGCGCAGGCGCAAGCGCGCGCTGCTGTACGGTGGTGGAGCGGCCGTGGTGGTCGGGGGCGTGCTGATCGGCGGCCTGGCCACCGGCGTCATCAGCTCCGTCCTGCTCAGTCAGAGCGGCAACTTCGTGAACCTGTGGGCGAACGGACGCACGCTGGTCAAGCTGCGCACGGACGACGGTGAGGTGCTCAGGCTCAAGCAACCCGACCTCCTCGGCACCCGCATCCGTGCGGCCGACGGGGGGCCTGGCTTCCGACTGGAGGTCCGCAAGCGCAGGAAGACGCGCTGGTTCGACGGAGAGGAGGCCGAGCGCCACATCGGTGTGATCATGCCCAAGATCAACCGGATGGGTGGGAAGCAGCGCACCGTGCAGGACGCGGTGCACCAGATCGAGGAGTTCGGACACCCGGATCCGTTCCTGGCGGACCTGGCCCGCGGTCAGCGCTTCACCGACAAGCGGGGTGTGCCGGGCTACATCAACAAGATGCCCACGCCCACGAAGCTGGCGTTGGAGATGGCCCTGCACGAAGAGCGCGAGCGTCGCGCCCTGGAGGGCGAGCTCTGGAAGTTGGAGCAGGCCTGGAAAGCCGCCGAGGAGATCGCGGCCATCTCCGACAGCCTGCTGCTGCCGGAGCGCGCGGACGAGTTCATCGAGCGCAACCGACCGGGGACCGCGACATCGTAGCCGGGGGACCCTCCCGGACGCTGCGATACGTCCGGGAGGGTCGGTCGGTCTATCGCTCGGCCATGAGGCCCAGCAGCTCCGCGGCCTCGACCAGTCGGATGAAATCGGCGCGGTAGCCCTGCGCGTCGTCACCTCGGGCGTCCCGGGCCAACGCCAGGACGTCGTCCAGGGTGAAGTCGCCACAGTGCTCCGACTCCCGTAGGAGCATGCCGAACCCGGCCACGGCCGCCGCCCAGCGGAAGTCGGTGGACGGCGTGCGCGCCACGCGCGCCTCGACCGGATGCTCCAGCAAACGGCTGCGCTCTCCATCGGGGCGCTTGTAGCGGAGCTTCACGAAGAGCAGCTCGTCGGAGTCGCTGCGCACGCTGGACTCGGCGGGTCGCTGATAGCGGAGCGCATCGACGCTGCCCGCGTCCACATCCAAGCGGACGCCGACCGGAACGACTTCGTAGAGCGCGGTGACGGTGTGCCCGGCCCCCAGCTCGCCGGCGTCCTTGGTGTCGTCGTTGAAGTCCTGGTTGGCGAGCAGTCGATTCTCGTAGCCGATGAGTCGGTACGCCTGCACACGCTCCGGGTTGAACTCGACCTGGATCTTCACGTCCTTGGCGATGGTCACCAACGTGCCGCCCAGCTCGGTGACCAGCACCTTCTTCGCCTCCAGCTCCGAGTCGATGTACGCGTAGTTTCCGTTCCCGTGGTCGGCGAGCTTCTCCATCTTCGAGTCTTTCAGGTTGCCCGTCCCGAAGCCCAACACGGTCAGGAACGTGCCCTGTGTGCGCTTCTCCTCGATCAAGCGCACCATCTCGCCGTCGCTGGAGGCTCCCACGTTGAAGTCGCCGTCGGTGGCCAGGATCACGCGGTTGTTGCCGCCCCGGATGTGGTTGCGGCGGGCCACGTCGTAGGCCAGTCGGATGCCGGCTCCTCCGGCCGTGGAGCCACCCGCTTCCAGGGACTCGAGCGCGCGCAGGATGGTCTCCGTTTCGCTCCCTGGGGTGGAATCCAGCACCAGCCCCGCCGCGCCCGCGTACACGACGATGGCGATGCGGTCCTGGGGTCGCAGCTCATTCACCAGCAGGGCGAACGCTTGCTTGAGCAGCGGCAGCTTGTCGGGCGAGGACATGGACCCGGACACGTCCAGCAGAAACACGAGGTTGTTGGGTGGGACCTCTTCGAGGTCGATCTTCTGCCCCTGCAGCCCGATCTTCACGAGGTGATGCCGGCCGTTCCAGGGAGCCGGCGCCACTTCCGTGTGCACGTCGAACGGATGCTCGCCGCGCGCGTTGGGGTAGTCGTAGTGGAAGCAGTTGACCATCTCCTCGATGCGGACCGCATCGATGGGAGGCTTGGTACCGTTCTCGATGAAGCGGCGGACGTTGGCGTACGAGGCGCGGTCCACATCGATGGAGAACGTGGAGAGCGGATCGGCGGCCACCGACCGGAACGGGTTTTCGGTGAGGTGGTCGTATCCTTCCGTGTTGAAGTCGTCTGGATCGGCCGTGCGACGGAAGCCGGGCGCCATGGACATGTCGGCTGCCATGGGCTGTGCCACGCCAGTCGCGTACCCGACCGTGGCCTGAGGGCTGGGAGCCGCGCGACCCGCCTCCGACTCCTGTCGGCGGCCGAGGATGCGATCCACCAGCGTCCGCTCCGGCTTCTGCTCCTCTACCGGGGGCGCTGCTGCCGCCTGGAGGGCGAAGTCGATGCGTTGGGAGAGGCCGTCCGTGGGGAGCGTCCGCCGGGCGGTCTCGTAGCCGGCGGCCTCGACGCGCAGGACCAGCGCCCCGACGCCAGCGTCCAGCTCGAGGACGTAGGTGCCGTTGCGGCGCGTGAGGGTCTCGACGGCGGTACCCTCCAGAAGGACGCGGGCACCCTCGATGGGGTGGCCCTGTGCGGCATCGGTGACCCGGCCCGCGATCACCGCGCCAGCCGGCGGTGGGGGCGAGGGTCGGGTCAGGAACAGGGGGCCGGTGCCGGCCACGAACAGGCCGGCCAGCAGCAGTGGGATCTTCATGGGGTTCCGCCGGAGTGGGGTGACCGCGGCGAGGCTCATCCCCTCCGCTCAATGGACAGGACGACCCAGGGCCCCGGTCTTGCACACCGGTTGGACCCACCCCCGCGGGAGCCCGTGGGGGTCGAGTCCGGGCTCGAATCCAAAGGGTGGTTCAGAGACGATCCATGGCGCCCCGACGCGCGCTTTCCGCGCTATTGGCGGTGGCCTCCGCGGCGGCCTGCGGCGGAGCCCCGACGGTCCCGTCCCCCTCGCCGGTGGCGACGGTGGATACCGTCATGGTGACCGACACGCTGGTGCGGATCGATACCGTCGTCGTCGCGGGAGCCCCGGATGACGACCTGCGCTCGCAGGTGGCCCGACTCCGCATGCAGCTCCTGGAGCGCGATGCGCGCGTCTCCGAGCTGGAGGGGCAGCTGGACGCCGAGCGCAGCGAGGTGGTCAGCACCATGGCCAAGCTGCAGAGCCAGGCCAGCCGGGCCCAGGCCGCCTCCGAGATGGCCGAAGCGGAAATCGCGTTGGGCGCGTTGGCGCGGATGCCGGGCGGATCCGATTCGGGTGAACACCTGGCCGGGACGGAACTGCTGAGCCGGGCTGGCGAAGCATTTGGACGCACCAACTACGATGGGGCGATCTACCTGGCCGGGCGGGCCCGTGCGCTGGCCACCCAGGGGGCCGCGCGCTTGCAGACCGGGGCGGGGAGGGACGCCCGTGAGGGCGAGGCGCATTTCGGGGTGCCGGTGCTGCTGACCGTCAATCAGCGCAGCAACCTACGCGAGGGTCCCGCGACCTCGTTCCGCATTCGCTCTGTTCTGGACGAGGGGACCATCGTCACCGGGTTTTCCTACACCGACGAGTGGGTGTACGTCATCGTCCCCGGCGGGGAGGAAGGGTGGATCTTCCACACCCTGGTGCGGGGCGGGCGCTAGCGGACCGTCAGGCGGGCGTCGCCGCCCGCGTCCCCACCATCTCCGCGCGGTAACGGGAGCCCACGGGCAGCCCTGCGCCTTCCGCCAGCACGACGCGGTTGCGTCCATTGCGCTTCGCGGTGTAGAGCGCCTCGTCGGCGGCGCGCACCAGCTCGTGCGCTTCGGTTCCGTGCGACGGGTAGACCGCGGCCCCGGCGCTGAGCGTCACCGGTCCACCGGTGAACGGTTCTCGGGAGAGGCGCTCCAGGATGCGGGTGCCGGCCTCCATGGCTCCCTCGGCGTCGCAGTCGGGGAGCACCACCATGAATTCCTCACCGCCGTAGCGAACCACGCCGTCCACCCCGCGCGTGGCCTGCTGGAGGGCGCGGGCTACGCCCTTGAGCACGGCGTCGCCTTCGGGGTGCCCCCACGAATCGTTGTACTGCTTGAAGTGATCGACATCGATCATGAGGACGGACAACGGTCCGCCGGAGCGGGCTTCGCGGTCCAGTTCCTCGGACAGCACCTCCATGCCGCGGCGATGATTGAGGAGACCCGTCAACCCGTCCGTCACCGACAGCAGCGCGAGCTCGGCGTTGCGCTCCCGAAGTTCCAGGTTGGCTGCGTCCAGCTCGTCACGTCCTGCCCGCAGCCTGCGCACCATCTCGTTGAAGACCTCGGTGAGATAGCCGACCTCGCCCCGTCCGCCGGGTGGTAGACCAACGGACAGGTTGCCGGCGGCCACCTCGGCGGCTCCCGCCGTGAGACGGTCGAGGGGCCGGATCAGAATGACCCCCAGGACGTGCACCATCCCACCCACCAACAGAATCAAGCCGGCCATGGCCGCCGCAGTCAGATTGCGAGCGCGCACCAAAGGCGCATAGGCATCGCGGCGGCCCACTTCGGCCACCACCACCCAGTCGGATTGGGGAACGCGGGCCAGCGTGGAGAGCCGGGCTCGCCCCTCGGCGTCACGACGCTCGGCCACGCCCTCGCCGGCGGCGATGAGCGTCGCCAGATCCGCCGGATCGAAGCTGGCTGCGGGCTCGAGGGTCGCGTCGGACGTGGTCAGCACCGTGCCGCCCTCCCTGAGGAGCAGCACCCTGCCTGCCGCACCCTCCTTAAAGGCACCCAGGATTTCCGAGAGACGAGCGAGATCGAGTTGGGCCACCAGGGTGCCCAGGCGCCCGGCGCCGCCTGGCGCCAGGATGGGTTCCAGCAACGGCGCCCGGTAGGTCCCTTCGGGGCCCGCATGGGGCTCACCCAACTCCGTGCCTGCCCCGCGGAGGGGGCGATCGAAGACGAGCTCGGGGGGCAGGGCCCTCCGCCCAGGGTCGCTGGAGGTGACCAGCAGGCCTTCGGCGTCGAGGACCATCAACTCCGAGTAGAAGTCCATCCGACGGGAGACCGACGACAGATAGTCCGTGAGCCGGGCGCGAGCATCGTCGGCGGAGGGGGCCCGTGTACCGACCCGGGCCAGGTTCTGGGAGACCTCGAACGAGCTGGCGAAGACCCCGATCTGGTAGGACTGGCTGCGGAGCCAGTAGTCGAGCTCCCTCGCCGTGAGGGAGCTCACGCTCCTCAGATCCTCGTCGATCCGTTCGGTGACCGCCCGCCGGGTCTGTGCGTAGGCCAGGAAGCCGGCGGCCAGGATGGGGACCAGAGTGGCGCCCACCGTCAGCATCACGATGCGGTTCGTGATGCGGTCCATCCGCAGGAAGCGCGGAGCGGGACCGGCCTGGGGTGTGACCGGTCCGGTCATCGGCGCGGGCAGGGTCCAGTGACCCCTGGAAAGACGGACATGTCTCCTCGGGAGTGGGGGCTCCGGGGAAGCGAGGGCAAGGACCGTACCCGCCAAGGGCCGAGTCCGGGGGCTCCAGGGGTCAAGCCGGCCCGCCGCCCTGACGATACTCGACCACAGACGCTCCCCAGGGGTGCCCGTGCTTGGCGGCCGAGAGGCACTCACGGGCCAGACCACAGGAACCGCATGGACCAGCGCTTTTCAGGAAGCACCTCGTCGGCAGTTCTCGGGCTTCCGAAGGGCGGCCCCCGGGAGGCCGATCCGGAGTCCGTCCGTCGGGCTTCTCCGGAGCATCCCGAGACCTTGCCCGATCTGCTGCGCACCGAGCACGAGAGGCTGAGCAAGGGATTGGGGAATGTGCAGGCGAACCTCGCCGACTGTGTGGCACTCAATCGCGAGTCGCTGGTGGCTTTCGAGGGTGTTCAGAAGCAGTTCGAGGTTCTGGATTCGAGCTCGTCGTCGATTGCACGAGCGGCCGGGGAGCTCACAGGTCTCGTCAACGGGTCGCTGGAGAAGGTCAATTCGATGACTCGCGCGATCGAGGCGATCGACGACCTGGTGGCCACCATTGTGAGCATCGCCTCCCAGACCAACATGCTTGCCCTGAATGCGACCATCGAAGCAGCGCGGGCAGGGGACGCAGGACGGGGCTTCGCGGTCGTAGCCGGTCAGGTGAAAGCGCTCGCTCAGGCCACGCGGGAGGCAGCGGAGCAGATCACCCAGGCCGCGGGCACCTTGAAAGGTCACGCCGGAACGGTGCAGACCAGCATGGTTCGGAGCAACGAGAAGAGCGAGACGATCTCCCGGGAAGTCACGGAGTTGAGCGAAGCGTTGGGGGAAACGGTTCAGAGCAGCCTCAACACCACGTCGCGGGTCTTCGGAACCAACGATCGCATCTTCATGAGCCTCGCCAAGCTTGACCACGTGGTCTGGAAGGTCAACACGTACAACTCTCTGCTCCAGAAGAAGCCGACCTTCCCCTTTGTCGATCACCACAACTGCCGTTTGGGCAAGTGGTACGATCAAGGCGACGGGTACGAGAGCTTCCGCCATACGCCCTCCTATGCCGAGCTCCAACAACCTCACTCCGTGGTGCACGACGGCACCCGTCGGCTCTTCGAGCTGATCGCCGATGGCGGCAGCGAGGACTTCGCCGCCGCCGCCGCCGCTCTCGGGGAGATGGAGGAGGGCAGCGAGGCGGTGTTCGCGCTCCTTGACCGAATCCTCCAGGAGAAGGCCGCGGGCTGAGGTCGGCGGGCCGCCGACCCTCGGTCGCGCGTCTGGACCGGGGGCCGGGGCGGGGCGTATCATCGGGGCCACCCAAGCTGGTTCTTCGAGCCGCTCCGAGGAGGTCCCATGCGTTGTCGCCGCGCGTTCGTGCTCCTGTCCGCACTGGTCGCGATCTCCTGCACCGGTGAGGGCGCCGAGGACCAGGCGCCCGAGGCGCCAGCCGACCTGGAGGCTCGCGCCCGCGCGATCCACGAGCGGGTCATGACCCTGGACACGCACGTGGACATCGACCCGGCCAACTTCACGCCGGAGCAGAGCTACGCGACCGACCTCGACACGCAGGTCAACCTGCCCAAGATGGAGGCGGGTGGCCTCGATGCCGTGTTCCTGATCGTCTACGTGGGGCAGGATGACGACCTCACGCCAGCCGGCTTCGCGCGGGCGCACGAAGCGGCCCTGGAGAAGTTCCACGCCGTCCACCGTCTGACCGAAGAGCTGGCGCCCGATCGGATCGGCCTGGCTCTCAGCGCCGCGGACGCGCGCGAGATCTACGCCTCGGGTCGCAAGGTGGCCTTCATCGGCGTCGAGAACGGCTACTCCCTGGGGGACGATCTCGCCAACGTGCAGAAGTTCGCGGAGCTGGGCGCACGCTATCTCTCCCTGGCCCACAACGGCCACAGCCAGCTGTCCGATTCCAACACGGGGGAGCGGGACGGCGTCTGGATGCACAACGGCTTGAGCGAATTGGGACGGCAAGCGGTGACTGAGCTGAACCGCTGGGGCATCATGATCGACATCTCCCATCCGTCCAAGGAGTCCATGATGCAGACGGTGGCGCTCAGTCGCGCACCGATCATTGCTTCGCACTCCGCAGTGCGGGCGCTGTGCGATCACAGTCGCAACCTGGACGACGAGCAGCTCGTGGCGCTCAAAGAGAACGGTGGCGTGGCGCAGATCGTCGCCTTCAACAGCTACGTGAAGTGTCAGCAGGATTCGCCTGAGCGACAGGCGGCGCTGGCGGCGCTGCGTGAGGAGTTCGGCGGCCGGGGCGGTCGGGCCAACATGAGCGAGGCGCACATCGCCGAGTTCCGGAGCCGCATGGCAGCGATCGACGAACAGTTCCCGGGTCCCCCGCGTGCGACCGTCGCCGAGTTCGTCGACCATATCGACTACGCCGTCGATCTGATCGGCATCGAACACGTGGGCATCAGCTCCGACTTCGACGGTGGGGGAGGGGTGGACGGATGGATGAACGCAACCGAGACGTTCAACGTCACGCACGAGCTGGTGAAGCGGGGCTACACCGAGGAGCAGATCGCGAAGCTTTGGAGTGGCAATCTGCTGCGGGTCTTGGACGAAGTGCAGCGCGTGAGCCGCGAGATCCGCGGCACGGTGTCCGACTAACGGGCAAAACCATGCCTCGGGCTCGGCCTCCTCATCGGGGAAAAAGCCGCTTTATGATCTTCGCCATGCGCTGGGCTTGGGGCCTGTGCATCCCGATTCTCCTGATGGCGAGCCCGCTGGCCGCGCAGGTGGGTCGTCCCTATGTGGGGACCCGCACCGACCTCTCCGTGGTGGTGCCCCGAGTGGAGGTTGGAGTCGAGGTCGACGGCGCTCTGGACGAGCCGATCTGGAGGGATGCGGCGCTGCTCACGGGCTTCTCGCAGTACAGCCCCCAGGACGGCGTTCCCGCCCGCGATTCGACCGAGGTCCTGGTCTGGTACTCACACGAGGCCATCCACTTCGGTGTGCGGGCCTTTGCACCGCCGGGGAGTGTGCGCGCCACGCTGGCCGATCGTGATCGCATCGACAACGACGATCAGATCCAGATCCTGCTGGACACGTTCGACGACGCCCGGCGGGCGTTGGTCTTCGGCGTCAATCCGCTGGGCGTGCAGTTGGACGGGATCCGCGTGGAGGGAGAGAGCACCGGTGGGCACGGCTTCCAGGCGGAGGCCGAGATCCACCCTCTCGACCGCAACCCCGACTTCGTCTACGAGTCGAGTGGCCGACTGGAGCCGTGGGGGTACCAGGTCGAGCTGCGCGTGCCCTTCAAGAGCCTGCGCTACCGACCCGACGAGGTGCAGACCTGGGGCATCAACGTCATCCGCATCGTGCAGGCCAGCGGGCACTCCCAGACGTGGACGCCGGCACGGCGCGGACGCTCGTCGTTTCTGGCCCAAAGCGGTCGACTGGAGGGCCTGACCGGATTCGAGCGCGGATTGGTGCTCGACATCAACCCCGTGGTGACGGCGCGTGCGGACGGCGGGGCGGTGGGGTCCGGCTCCTGGGACTACGACCGCGTAGGGCCTGAGTTCGGTGGCAGCGTGCGCTGGGGCGTGACCGAGAACCTGACCCTGAACGGCACGGTCAATCCGGACTTCTCGCAGGTCGAGGCGGATGCCGAACAGCTCTCCTACGACCCGAGGCTCGCCATCGCGTTTCCGGAGAAGCGCCCGTTCTTCCTGGAGGGGAGCGAGCGCTTCCGCGTGCCCAATTCACTGATCTACACGCGGCGCATCGTCCGGCCCGACATCGCAGCCAAGCTGTCCGGCAAGATCTCCAGCGCAGACATGGGCGCGCTCTTCGCGATCGATGACCGAGCGTCCTCCCGCACCGGCGAACGTCCCGTGTTCGGCATCGTGCGCCTGACCCGGGATCTGGGCGCCGCGTCCACGCTGGGAATGGTCTACACAGACCGGACGGAAGGGGACGACTACAACCGGGTGGGTGGACTGGACGCTCGCCTGGTCCGTGGCGCGTATACGCTGTCTCTGCAAGGGGCGCTCAGCGCCAACCGTGACGCCATTGTGGACGGGACCGGCCACCTCTGGGACGTGGCCTTCGGCCGTGCCGGCCGCCGCTTCGGGTTCGACACACGCTTCCGGGGCACCAGTGCGGACTTCGTGGCCGGGAGCGGCTTCCTGAGTCGGACCGGAACCGTGCTGTTGCAGGCCACACCCAGGGTGACGCGACCCGGCGCGCCCGGGGCCCGCCTGGAGAGTTACAGCCTGTCGCTGAACCTGTCGGGGAGCTGGCTGCACGACGCCTTCTGGGACGGGGCGGACCCGGAGGATCTCAAGTTCCACATCAACAACTCCTGGACGCTGGCGGGCGGCTGGCAGCTGGGCGCTTCGCTGCTGTTGGAGCGCTTCTGGTACTTGCCGTATCTCTATACGGACTACGCGCTGGAGGTACCGGTGAGTCCCGGCGTCTCCGATACGGCGGCGTTCACGGGGACGCCCTGGTTGGACAATCTGGATCTGGTCTTGTCCGTGAGCACACCCACTTGGTCCACCTTCGGCGCCAACGCCATGGTGATCGTGGGTCGGGACGAGAACTTCGACGAGTGGGCACCCGCGGACATCGTCATCCTGAGCGGTGGCTTGGACTGGCGGCCCACCGATCGCGTGCGAGTGTCTCCGACCTACTCGCGCCAGCAGTACATCCGCCCGGGAGAGGGCACCACCGTGCGCGTGCGGGACATCCCTCGCCTCAAGGTGGAGTACCAGTTGAGCCGTGCCGTCTTCATCCGGGTGGTGGGGCAGTACGACGCAGTGTGGCGCGATGCCCTTCGCGATGACACCCGCACCGACGCGCCCATCCTGATCCGTGATGCCGAGGGCACATTCGCGCCGGCCGGCGAGGTGAGCCGCAACCGGATCACGGCCGATGTACTGTTCTCCTATCAGCCGTCTCCGGGAACCGTGGTGTTCGCAGGCTACGGCAGCGCCATGAGCGAGGCGGACGCATTTCGGTTCCGGGACGTCCAGCGCAGTGCCGACGGCTTCTTCGTGAAGGTGAGCTGGCTGTTCCGCAGGTAGGGCTCCGGCCCTTGAGTCGGAGCCCTTCTGGGTGGCTGAGGGCTGGTCAGCGCCGCCGTGCCCCCAACGCATTGGCCAATCGCTGCGCTTCGTCACGCAGTCCGCACAACAGGGTGTCGCTCAACGCGACGCTCGTGCTGTCACCGGCGCGCAAACGGTCTGCGGCGCGGGCACTTCGCTCCATGAGCTGCGCGCCGTCGTCCGTCATCTCGACCTGGCCAACCCGGAAGCCCGATTCGAGGTCCCGTACCGCTCGGAGCGCCTGAAGTCCGGCCCGTTCGAGGTCGTCGTCTGCCAGCGCTGCGGTCGCTTCCATTCGGTGGTGTTGCGACAGGGCCAGGTAGGCTCGCGCCACCACTCCGGCGAGTGACGCTGGGGGCTGTGACAGAAAGCCGTCCTCCAGGTCTCGCCCAACGTTCCCCAGCTCCTCGGCGGATGACCGCAAGCGAGCGCTATCGAGCGAGTCCACCGCACCGGTGGCAGCTTCCCGCATCGCGGTGGCGATCTCTTCCAACTCCTCGCCCGCCTGGGCGTGCTCGGTTGCCTGTAGATGGGTCCACAGCGACCGGAGCTCGGTGCTGGCCTCCTCGCCGTCGATCCAATGCGCTTGCGCGCTGGTCAGCGCAGCCACCGGTGGGTGCTGCACCTCGTTCGCGTCGCCGCCGCACGCGACGAGTGATGCGCTGCCCAGGAGCACAAGTGCCGCGCTGACGGGGAGGGCGGCTCTCCGGGGTACACCTTCGCGCCCCTCTTCCATCGTGTTCATCGGTCCCTCGAATGCTGTTTGAGGATGTCCGGCCGCCCGCGCTGCGGGCGAGCCCGCTGTGGGGCTCGCCCGCAGTGTGGCTACCGGGCCCGCACGTTCACCAAGCGGGTGCCGCTCGCTGGCGTTCCCAGGAGCAACGTCACGACCTTGCCGGCCTCGACGCCGTGGAAGGCGTCGGTGGCGTCCTCCACGGAGTCGACGCGACGGCCGTCGATCTCCAGCAGCTGCATGCCCGACGTGATCCCCTTGAGGGCAGCCGGTCCGCTGGGATCGATCTCCGCGACCGCGATGCCGCCTGCGTGCTCGTAGCCGAGCTGCTCGGCGAGGTCGCGCGTCAGAGGCCGAACGCTCAGTCCGAGGTGCTCCACCTCCGCGGAGGTCGTCGAGCCCTGCGGGCGTCGGTCCGCGGTGGCGCGTGGATTGACCGGTGCTTCACCCAGGCGCACCTCGGTGGACCGGCGCGAGCCGTCCCTGTAGTACTCCACGTCCACGCGCTCTCCCTGACGCCGGACGGCGATCATCTCCTGCAGGCTGCCCCCGCTCATCACGGCCTTGCCGTCGACCGCGACGATCACGTCCCCCTGCAGCAGCCCGGCAGCGTCCGCAGGGCTGTCGTCGGTCACTGCCTGTACCAGCACGCCGCTCACGTCGGGAAGACGGAAGGCCTCCGCGTCCTCCGGGCTCACCTGCACCACCTGCACGCCGAGCCACGGGCGCAACACGCGGCCCTCGGTCATCAGATCGTGAGCGATCTTCTGCACGAGGTGCGACGGAATGGCGAAACCGTAGCCCTGGAAGTGCCCGTCGGTGCTGGCGATGGCCGAGTTCACACCCACGACGTCACCGGCCATGTCCACCATCGGTCCACCCGAGTTGCCGGGATTGATGACGGCGTCCGTCTGGATGAAGTTCTCGATCGCGTAGCCGGCCATCTCCCGGCCGAAGCGGGGATCTTGCTCGAGATCGCGACCGATCAGTTGAAGGGGACGTCCCTTGGCGCTGACGATCCCCGTGGTCACGGTGTAGTCCAAGGAGCTTCCGCCGAAGCCTGGATTGCCGATGGCCATCACCCATTCGCCGACACGCAGCGCCTCGGAGTCACCCCAGGCCAGGAACGGGAGCCCCTTCGCGTCGATCTTGATGACGGCAACGTCCGTGGTCGGGTCGGCGCCGACGAGCGTCGCCTTGAAGGTGCGGTTGTCGTTCAAGCGTACGGTGATCTCTTCCGCCTCCCCGGCCACATGGTTGTTCGTGACGATGTAGCCGTCCGCGGAGACGAGGAACCCCGAACCGCCGCCGAAGCGCGGTTGCGGCTGCGGGTTGGGGGCCTGCGGGTTCCCGAACGGGAGGTCGAAGAAGCGACGGAACTGGTCCGGAAGCTGCTCCTCGTCCTGAGGGGACGGCGCCAGCTTCACGGAGATCTGCACTACGGCGGGCGTGACGCGGGCGGCCAAGTCGGCCGTCGCTTCACTGACGCCCTGGGCCAGGCTGGCCGGGTCCGTCCAATCGATCGATGTGCGGTGCTCCGGGGTGGCCTCGGCCACTACGTGCTCGGTGGCGACGAAGGCCGCATGGGCACCGCCGCCAATCAGGACGCCGAGCGCGAGGGCTCCAGTACCCACCGCGGCGCGTCTGCGAAATCTGCTGCTCATGGCTGCTCTCGGTGTTTGGGTTCGAGTCCTTGCCCACGGACATCCGCCGCGGTCGTGATCACTCGAGATCGTTTTCGAGACTCCCGAAGAGCAGGGGGCGGGCCAGCTCCATAAGAGAATGTGGGAAAACGGGTTATGCTGATTTTGCGGTCTGCGGAACGCACCTGCTCGGCGGCGCATCCCGGCCAGAGTGGTTGAAGTGGGCCAGCCCGATGGCGGGCGCGAAAGCGGCGCGCGGCGTGGACGACCGCCGCGCGCCGCAGCCACGTGCCGGACCGACGCAGGGCGTCAGCGGCTCGCTCGCTCCCCCGCCATCACAGACGTGGTGGAAAGGTCCAGGTTGTTTTCGATGGCCATCTGCACCCGGTCGCCCGGGTTGATCACCAGCGACTGGGAGACGTAGGCGCCGCTTCCTCCGATGGGGTCGGCCAGGAGGCGAAGATCGGCGCCCGCGAGGGTGGCCAGCGACGGGAGCTCGAAGGTGTCGTGGTTGAGCCCGGTCACCACGCCCAGCGGCCAGAGGATCCCGTCCCGAACCAGGTAGATGTGCATGTCCAACCAGTTGTGGTTGTCCACCTGTACCTGTGCGGTCTTGCGTCGAAGCATGACCGAGTCGGGAGGTTGCGTCGTGGACTGGGCGGCGAGCTGCCCACTCGTGGCGGCAGATGCCAGGATGACGAATGCCAGGGCCAGGAGCCCGTGCTTGAAGTGCGTGTACATTGTCTCCTCCCTTTCCAGGATGCCTCGCTCGAGCTCTTGCGCCGATGGAGGAATCCTGGTGCACCCGTCTCCCTCGCATCGGGCGTACCATCCCCCCCAAACGCACGGTTGCGCCCTCCGGGCTCGACGCCCGCTGGGAGGAGATCCGCCCGCTGGTGGCGGAATTCCGCCAGTCCGGCTGCTCTCGGCCACCGGTTGACCGCGACCGGCGTGGCCGACGAGCTTCGATCGACAGCAAAGAGCGAGGGTGCTGCCAGCGCCATGACCAAGCCGGATGAACAGCGTGGAGATCGACGGCACTTCGGCCGCGTGCGGCTGGCGTGGACGGGGATCGTCCTGCTCGTGGTCGCCGTGGTCGGTCTGACGATCTACGGACTCTCTTCGCGGAATGCCTCCCGTCTCGAGCTCGTCAACGCACGGCTCCAGGACACCGGACGCTTCGCCGAAGCGCGTGCCCGCCTGCAGCAGCGCACCCTGGAGAGCCTGCCACCGGTGCTGTCGGCCCAAAGCGCATTCGTGCAAGACATTCGCATTCAGATCGAGCAGGCGCGTCGCCTCGGGGAGCGCTTGGACAGCGACTCGCGGGTCGTGTTGGACCGCCTGACGGAGGCCCTCTCCCAACCGCTCGTCAGCCGCGACGATCTGCTGGCCGCCGCCGCGGTGCTCGCGGAGATCGTGGACGCGGAGTCGGTAGTGCAGGAACGGATTTTCGCGGACGCGCGCCGAGACGCGGGGAGGGAGACCGCCCTGACCCTGGGCGCGCTGCTGCTCCTCGGCCTCTTCAGTGCGCTGACTGTCTGGAACGCCCCTCGTATGGCCGCGACGGCTCCCGTACGCAAGCTACTGCGCGCCTCGATTCGCACCGTGTTCGATCAGCGCCGATCGCTGCTGCGTGCGGAACGCGTCGCCGTGGCCGCTGAATCCGCGGCGACGCTTGCCCACGAGCTTCGCAATCCCTTGGCCGGCGTGGCGATGGGACTGCAGAATCTCGAGCGCGATCTCCCGGAGCAGGCGTCGCGCATCACACCGATGGTCGCGGAGCTGCAGCGGGTCAGTCGTACGCTCAACGAGCACCTGGGCGCGCTGCGTGCACCCGCCGAAGCGCCCCGCGACATGGATCTGGCACAGATGGTGGACGAGCTGGTCGAGCTCTTGACGTACGAGGCGGGGCAGGGCGTCCGCATCGAACACGACGTGCCGGAGCCCTTGCGGGCGCGCCTGCCCCAGGACCGGGTGCGTCAGGTCCTTCTGAACCTGGGACTCAACGCCATCCAGGCCGTCGACGGGAGCGGTGGCCAGGTGGTGTTGGAGGGTCGACGCAGCGAGGGTGGCGTAGAGCTCGTGGTGCGTGACAGCGGCCCCGGATTCCCGGAGCAGGTGCTGAACGGCGCAACCGGCCCCTTGGTCAGCTCCAAGCCCGGCGGCTCCGGTGTAGGGTTGCGCCTGGTTCGCCGACTGGTCGAGGAGATGGGCGGTCGCATCGAGCTCTCCAACCCACCGGGCGGAGGAGCGCAGGCCGTCGTGACCCTGATGGATCTCGGAGAGCACGAATGAAGGGCGAAGCCATTCTGGTGATCGAGGACGAGGCACTCCTGGGCGAGGAGCTGGTCCGTCACTTCACCCGCGAAGGATGGGAAGCGGCCCGGGCCGTGGACGTGGCCCAGGCGCGTGCGGTCCTCAAGGCGGGCGCGCTGCAACCGCTCGTCGTTCTATCCGATCTGAGCCTCCCCGACGGGAGTGGGCTGGATCTGCTCGAGGAGCGGCGAGAGGCTGGAGACGGCTCCGCCTGGGTGTTCCTCACCGGATACGGAACGGTTCCCGAATCCGTACGGGCGCTGCAACTGGGTGCGATCGACTTCCTCCAGAAGCCGGTCCCTCTGGACCGGCTCGATCTGGTGGTCGAGAGTGCGGCCCGCAGTGCCCGGGCCGAACGCCGACTGCGAGAGGCGAGCAAAGGGCACCACGATCGCTACACGCCGGATGCGTTCCTGGGGACGAGCTCCGCGGCGCAGGAAGTGCGGTCGCTGGTGGGGAGGATCGCGGGCGTGCCGTTCACGTCCGTCCTGATCGAAGGGGAGACGGGCACGGGGAAGGGATTGGTGGCACGGATTCTCCACTACAGCGGGGACCGACGCGAAGGCCCTCTCGTGGAGGTCAACTGCGCCGCTCTTCCCTCCGAGCTCATGGAGTCGGAGCTGTTCGGTCATGAGGCCGGCGCGTTCACGGGAGCCCGGACCCGCCACCGTGGATTCTTCGAGCAGGCGTCCGGCGGCAGCCTGTTCCTCGACGAGGTGTCGGAGATGCCTCCCCCGTTGCAGGCCAAGCTCCTCAAGGCCGTGGAGGACCGACGCATCCGACGGGTGGGTGGAGAGAAGGAGATCGACGTAGACGTGCAGGTGATCGCCGCCTCCAACGCAGCACTGGACGACGCGGTCGCACGGGGCGACTTCCGGGCCGATCTGTATCATCGGATGGCCGTGTTGAAGATCGAGCTTCCTGCGCTGCGTGAGCGGAAGGCGGACATCCGCGAGCTGACCTGGGCCGCGGTGGCCGAATTCAACGCCCGGGCCGGGCACGCAGTCACGAGCATTCCCGACAGCGTCTGGGAGCGATTGGAGGCCTATCGCTGGCCGGGTAATGTGCGCGAGCTACGCAACGTCCTCGAACGTTCGGTGTTGCTTGCGACCTCGTCCGTCCTTTCCGATCGGTGGTTGGGGCTACCGCGCAGCTCTGAGCGTCCGCTGCCGACGGAACCCGATGCGGTGGTCCTGCGTCTGGACGGAAGCACCAGCTTCGATGAGATCGAAGCGCACGTGCTGGCCCGCGCCCTGGAGTTGTCGGAGGGCAATGTATCCGCGGCCGCCCGCCTGCTCGGGATGACCCGACAGACGCTGCGCTACCGGATCGAGAAGTTCGGTCTCACCGGGGACGATGCCGAGGACGGTGCGGTGTGACGCACGAGCGACCGATCGTGCAGCCCTTCGATCCAAGTGTGGCTCGACAGTTCACCGGCACCTGGGCGATGCTTTCCGCCCTTCTGGTGGGCGCCTTTGCGACACAGACAGCGACCGGCAGGCTGACGTCTGCCTGGTTGCGCCGGGTAGGCTTCGCCCCCCGTGACCTCTGGCAGTTGGACATCGGGCGGCTCTTCACTTCAGCCCTCGTCACCCATGGCCACAGCGTACTGATGGGAGCCCTGGTGATGACGGCGATCTCCGTTGGTCTTCTGGAGTGCCAGACCGGCGCCGTACGTGCCCTCGCCGTGTTCTGGGGAGTACATCTTGCCACGATTGTGATCTTGACCCTGGTTTTCACTCCTCTGCACGCTACGCTTCAGTCCCGTGCCACCCTGGGACTTGTCGCAGTCAGGGACGTGGGCCCATCCGCCGGATACTTCGGAGCCCTCGGCGCGGCGCTGGGTCTGAGGGGCTCCCGTGCGGCGCATGGTCTCACGGTCGCCGTGGGAATCTGGCTGCTCCTGAATCTCTTCGGGTGGGTCCGCCTCGGCCCCGAGCTTCCCCAGAATCTCTCCGCCAACCTCACACACGTGATCGCGATGCCGATGGGATGGATCGTAGGAAGGCGATGGATCCGCCCGGGGGAGGAACCGGCCGGCTCGGAGTGAGTGCTTCCACCCCGCCACCGGTGCGGGCTCGGCGGGCAGCCACGTACCTGGCCAGCGTCGGGCTACAGCGGGACTCAGCCGCCTCCGCCCAGTATGCCAAGCCGCGCAAGCTCTTCGACAATGAAGCGACCGGGCTCTGGCGAGTCGTCGATCCGGTGCCCTCCAGGGCGGGTGATGGAGACGAACAGCTCGCGCGGTGGATTCGCACAGAGCGACGCGGATTCGCCGGTTCCATAGACACAGAGCATCGGGATGCCACGCAAACGCTCCAATTCTGGGAGCACTTGAAGGTCGCCGGCCCGGGGTACGTCGCGGACGAGGTCGATCCAGTGGAAAGCGAAATTCGCGGTCGATTCCGGGTCGAGGAGTGCAATGAATCGAAGCCGTTCACGAAGCGTCGGGGGCCAACGGGTGAGGGCGAAGGGTCCGATGGACGCCCCGCGCGAATACCCCACGAAGATCAACTCGGAGGCTCCCCAAAGCTCCAGATGCCGCTCAGCGATCCCTGCCAGGTCCGCCGCGAAGCCATCGGGCGACCGGGCATCGGAGCGAAGGTACGCACGCGCCTTCAAACCGACGACCGCCACTCCCCGTCGATGGAGCGAATCCGCAACTGCTCGATCTGCCGCGGACCAGTCTCCGTCTCCGGAGACCAACACCGCGAGAAGTCTCGCCTGCGACCCCGACGGCGCCACCTCGACGATGGGCAGGTGCTCCTGAGCACCCGCCCGGACACATCCAAGAAGGACGAGCAGGGAGATCGCACAGGCCAGTTGCGCCCGTCGGCCGATGGCGGGGAAGCGAGCGACGAGCGATACCGGTATGGGACGCCCGTCCGGCGACTCCACTACACTGGTCAACGCGCGTGTCATCATCTCGCGAGCCTATCCCCGCTGGTGAAGGATCGGGGGTGGAGTCGAACCTGGTCCATCGCCGCGCCGAGGAAAGCTGTTCCGGCCAACGACGACTCCGCAAGGATTTCGCTGCTGGCTAGCACGCCTTTCCGGGATATTTCCGCTCGACTGTCGGCCCGGTACCTTCGGATGTCGGGTGCGTACGGGAAGAACTGCGGCGAAAGGGCGCGCTCGAATCGCCTGCGTTCGCTGTCGGCTCTCCTCCACCAGGAGTCGCCGCTTTGCAGACCATGATCGACGGGCTCACCGCCACGACCCGAGGCTCCGTAGCCTCGCGATCGCTCCACCGGGAGAGGTTCGCCGCCTCGCGGACCGTCCCGGGATGCCCCGGGGGGGGCCACCGGTGACCGGATCTGCCGACCCGACCCCACCTGCATCTGGCGAAGCCCAGCCGCGGTGGCGGTGGCTCGGCCCGGTCGTGGCCCTGATCGTACTCGGATTCGCGCTCTGGTCACTGCACAACGAGCTCCGCGGTCTTACGTGGCTGGAAGTCCGATCGGACCTGTCGGCGCTCCCCACCCGCTGGCTCGTTCTGGGTCTGCTGCTGACCGCCTTGAACTACCTGGTGCTCACCCAATACGACGCGCTGGCTCTGCGCTACGCCGGTATCGCGCTCAGCCGCGGGCGGACCGCCTTGGCCGCGACCATCGGCTACGCCCTCAGCCAAGGCTTGGGATTCCCGCTGCTCACCGGGGCGCCGGTGCGATTTCGCCTGTACTCGTCGTGGGGCGTGGGTGCCCTGGACATCGGCCGTATCGTTGCGTTCTACACGTCGTCTTTCTGGGTCGGGTTCGCCGGCATCGCCAGCGTGGCCTTTATGGTGTGGCCGGTTCGACCGCCAACGTTCGTGTCCCTCCCCGGAGATTCCCTGCGGATTCTCGGGGGTCTGTTGTTGGTCGGGGTGCTCGTAGTGCTGGGTTGGGCGCTGCGAGGAAAAGGGAGAATCACGCTTGGTCCCCTGCAGCTACCTGTGCCCAGGGCGGGCCTCGTCGTGAGCCAGGTGCTCCTGGGAGCGGTTGACTGGACCGTGGCGGCTTCGGTGCTATGGGTGATGCTGCCCGAGGGACACGCGCTCGGCTTCGGCCCCTTCCTGAGCACCTATCTCCTCGCTCAGAGCGCGGGAGTGGTCAGCCACCTACCCGGGGGCCTGGGAGTCTTCGAAGCGGTGTTGCTCTCCTTTCTGCCGGATGGCCCCGGAAACTCCCAGGTACTTGCCAGCCTGCTCGCGTTCCGCCTGGTGTACTATCTGGTGCCGCTGTTCATGGCGGTATTGCTTCTGGGGCTGCGCGAGCTTCGGGAACGCAAGGAAGCGATCGGTCCACCGACGCTGCGGGCCGCGCGCGCCGTTTCCCAGGTCGTCCCCGGAGCGTCCGCCGCGCTCGTCTTCGCTCTCGGAGGAGTTCTACTGCTTTCGGGCTCCGTTCCCGTTCCGCGCGGGCGACTCGAACTGCTTACCGATCTGCTTCCGCTGCGGGTGTTGGAGCTGTCGCATTTCCTGGCCAGCATCCTGGGAGCGGGCTTGCTCTTGTTGGCGCGCGGTCTCCAGCGACGGCTGGATGGAGCGTACCACCTCGCTTTGTTCGCGCTGCTTCTTTCGGCTCTGCTCATGGCCACTCGCGATCTTCATGCCGTGGCTTCCGTCACCTACCTGGTGGGAGCCACCATTCTCTACGTGTCGCGCAAGGAGTTCTACCGACGCGCTTCCTTGTTGGATGAACCTTTCACGCCGGCCTGGGTCCTGGCTATCGCGGCCATGCTGGTGACGACTGTCTGGCTCGGGTTCTTCGCCTTCGAGCATGTGGAGTACTCGAACGATCTCTGGTGGAGGTTCACGTTCGAGGATGACGCTCCTCGCTTCCTGAGGGCTCTGGTTGGTGTGGCGGTGACGATTTCCCTGTTCCTCGCCGCGCGCTTGCTTCGGCCGGCGCCGGTGGGCGGTGGGGTGGCGGGTCCGGACGTGCTGGCCCGTCTGGCGCCCGTCGCGGAGGCTGCACCGAACACCGAGGCCAACCTGGTGTTTCTCGGGGACAAGGACGTGGTGCTGAGCGAGAGCGGCCGGTCCTTCATCATGTACGCCGTCTCGGGATCCAGTTGGGTGGTGATGGGGGATCCGGTCGGGGAGCCGTCCGAGTTCGAGGAGTTGGCCTGGAACCTCCGGGACCGGGCGGATCGCGCCGGTGGGCACCTGGTGTTCTACGAGGTCGGTCCTACCTGGCTTCCCTTGTACATCGATCTCGGGCTCGTCTTCTACAAGCTGGGCGAGGATGCACGCGTACCGCTGGAGGGTTTCACTCTGGAGGGGAGGGAGCGAGCGGAGCTTCGCCAATCCAAGCGCCGTCTGGAGCGGGAGGGAGGCGTCTTCGAGGTCGTGCCGAAAGAGGCGGTTGCACCGCTGCTCCCAAGGCTGCGCGAGATATCCGATGAGTGGCTAAAGAGTAAGAGCGTGAGGGAAAAACGCTTCTCCCTGGGTTGCTTCCACGAGGAGTACTTGCAGCATTTCCCGTGCGCGGTCGTCCGCGTGGATGGCACGATCCACGCTTTCGCCAACTTGTGGACCTCGACGAGCCGGGAGGAGCTCACCGTAGACCTGATGAGGTACTCGGACTCGGCCCCCAAGGGCGTCATGACCGCTCTGTTCACGCATCTTCTGATCTGGGGAGGCGAACAGGGGTACCGGTGGTTCAGCCTGGGAATGGCCCCGTTCGCAGGCATGGAGACACACCGCTTGGCTCCCGCGTGGCAGAGGATGGGCGCGGCGCTGTTCCGCTACGGGGAGCACTTCTACAACTTCCAGGGTCTGCACGACTACAAGGAGAAGTTCTCCCCGGTCTGGGAGCCCCGGTACCTGGCTGCACCACCCGGGTTGGGGTTGCCGAAGATCCTCACTGACGCGACGGCTCTCATCTCTGGAGGCTTGCGGGGCGCGGTGATGCGTTGACCGGGGGAAGTACCAGGCTTGTCGGGCGCGCGTCGCCTTCTACTCCTCGCGAACCGGATCCGTGAGCGCACTCGAGCACGTTCAGAATGCGCATTTCTTGGAACTGGAGTGATGTATGCATCATGCAAGTGGAGGGCGTGGACGCCCGGTCAGCCGGATCGTGTGGACCCTCTTCGTGCTGTCGTGGAACGGGGCAGCGCCGGCGACAGGGCAGTCGACCACGGCCGCTGTTCTGGGCCGGTGGGGGCTGCAAGCCAGTGACGTTGCGTCGCTGGGCTCCGGGCAGGCCGTATCCCGCACCCTGGACAGCGGGGGAGATCCCACCCTGATCTCGGTGCTGGCGGTCGCGCCTGTATCCGCGGATTCGAGCCGCTTCATCGAGCGCTTTCGTGGGTTGGATGCAGTGCGGCATTCGGCCCTGTCGCTGGGTCGTCTCTCGGTTCCTCCGACCGCTGATGACTTCCGGACTCTGGTTCTTCCGGATGCGGACCGCTCCGACCTCGAGACCTGCCTCGTGGGGAAGTGCCGGGTGAAGCTTCCCGAGTCGTGGTTGGCGCCCTTGCGAGACGCCATGCCTCCCGAAAAGGACTCCACCTTTCGAAGCTTGCTGCGGGAGCGGGGGCAGATGTTCCAGGAGCGAGGGGCGGACGCCCTTCCGCCCTACGTGGATCGCGCACAACCGGCCTCCGTTGCCGCCGCGTTGGCCGGACTCGACCAGCGCTTCCAAGCGCTGGGGCTGAGCGTGACCGGGGCGGACTCCGCTCGAGCGGTGGCGTACTGGATGGTCGAGGACGTCGGTTCGCGCCCGGTCATCTCACTGGAGGGATTGACCGAGGCGAGCGCTGCGGAAAGCGCCATCATGGCCGCGGTGCAAAGCTCTCGATTCTACTCGACGCACTACTTCGTGGCCGCACGGGTGGTGCATGCCCTGCTGCAGCCTCTCGACGGAGGCCAACCACTATTGGCGCGAGTCGCGATGTATAGGCTGGATAGCCCGCTGTCCGGCTTCGAGCGTGGCTGGGTGGAGTCCAAACTGCGGTCCCTTGCGGAGGCCGTGACCTCGGGCGAAGGTGCCGCTCTACGCGTCGGAGGTCTGTGAACAGGCCTGGCCGTTCCGCGCGGAGCGAACCGTCAGCCGGGTCCGTGCACTCCGCGGGAGAGAGCCCGGGCAGGGGCTGGCAGGGACGTCACCGGTTCCCCCTCTAGCCATGGCGGATCAGGAATGAGCGACGAGCCGACCCAAGCACCCACCAACACGGTGCAGTGTCCTTTGTGCGGCCAGATCCGCTCGACAGCGGAGCTCGTCCCGGGGATCCTGGTGAGACCCGCCGTGCTGCAGCTCATCCAGACAGAACATCCGCAGTGGGACCCGGATCAGCAGCTTTGCCTAGCCGATCTCCATCGGTATCGCCTTAGTTACCTACAAACCCTGCTGGCCTCCAGAAAGGGAGAGTTGAGTGCGCTGGACAAGGAGGTGATCGAGAGTCTTCACCACAACGAGCTGCTCTCGGAGAACATTGCCGAGAGCGTGAGCCAAGGACTCTCTCTGGGCGCTCGAGTGGCTGATCGGGTGGCAGCTTTCGGGGGCAGCTGGCCCTTCATCGGGCTGTTCGGTGCCATCATCCTGGGATGGATCGGAGTGAACGGCCTCTGGTTGGCTCGGCGCGCCTTCGACCCCTACCCCTTCATCCTGCTCAACCTGGTGCTCTCCTGTCTGGCCGCCGTGCAGGCTCCGGTGATCATGATGAGCCAGAACCGGCAAGCTGCCAGGGACCGGGCCCACGCGGAGCATGACTATCAGGTCAATCTCAAGGCGGAGCTCGAGATCCGGATGTTGCACGAAAAGCTCGATCACCTCCTCCTCAACAACTGGCAACGCCTCATGGACGTGCAAGCGATCCAGGCGGACCTCATGGACGAACTGTCCACGCGTCTGGACGCGATGAAGCGTTGAACAGCGGCGAAGATCTGGATGGCCGTCGGCATCGCGGAGCAGCTCCGGTGGAGGTAGGCGCACAGAGGGAGGATCGCCTCGACGGGGGCGCGCACTCCGCGACGGCGGCGCCGGTCTTCGACCGCGTCTTCCGCCTGTCCCTTTGGCTGAAAGCCGCCGACGGCGGCCTCGAGCTGCTCGGTGGACTTCTCCTGCTCCTCACTCCGTCTTCCGCGATCCAAGCCGCCGTTCGGGCCGTCACGGTGCCAGAGCTCACCGCCGACCCGACCGACGTCGTGGCCCACACACTCTTCGTCCTGGGACAGCAGCTGGGGGCGCAGCGCATCTTCGGTGCCGTGTTCCTACTGACACACGGAGTCGTGAAGCTCGTCCTGGTCTACTACCTGTTGCGCGGCGTGGTCCGAGCGTATCCCTGGGCCATCGCAGCCCTGTCCCTGTTCGCGGCCTATCAGGGGTACCTTGCGTGGATCCGCTCCTCCTTCACGCTGCTGGGTCTCACAGTGTTCGATCTCTTCATCGTCTGGATGGCAGTCCATGAATACCAGCACCTCCGTGGGATCGCCGCCCGGCAGCCCTGACCTCGCTTGCGCATGGCTCTGTTGCGGCGAACAACGACCCGTCCCTCGAGCTCGGCGCCCAGCGGCCATGGCCGTGGGCGATGTGGATGCTCTTGGACCGGAGGATGGTCATGGCTAGCAGGATCCCGACGCCGGTCTGGGTGGTGACGCTGATCGTGGTTGTGGTGGGAATGGATGTGCTTCTCTTCAAGGGACGTCTGCACTTCTGGTCGCGGCTCGTCGCCAACGTCGGGATCGTCCTGCTGTTCGCGGCTTTCTACCTGCGCTTGTCTGCGAAGCAGCCTTGAAATGAGCGGTTGGAGACCGAGGGCGTCCCGCACCGGTGACACGGTGTTTCTCCTCGACGTGGACAACACGCTCTTGGACAATGATCGCATCATCGCCGATCTCAGGCGCCACCTGGAGATCGCGATTGGTGCTTTACGAGCCCGACGCTACTGGGAGGTCTTCGAGCACCTTCGCGTGGAGCTCGGATATGCCGACTACTTGGGCGCGCTCCAGCAGTACCGGCGCGAGCGTCCGCGCGATACCCGAATTCTGCAACTCTCGTCGTATCTCCTCGACTATCCGTTCGCCAACCGACTCTTTCCCGGGGCACTCGAAGTCATCGGCCGGCTCAAGCAAGAGGGGCAGGTCGCGATATTGACCGATGGAGACGTGGTCTTCCAACCACGCAAGGTCGAGCGCTCCGGACTCCTCGATGCCGTGGGCGGCCACGCCTTGATCTACGTGCACAAGGAGAAGGAGCTGTCCGACGTCGAACGCCGCTATCCCGCCCAGCACTACGTGCTGGTCGATGACAAGCTGCGCATCCTGACGGCGGTGAAGCGGAGCTGGGGGCAGCGGGTGACGACGATCCAGCCGCTTCAAGGCCACTATGCCAGGGACCCGGAGCAACAGGGCCCCTATCCTCCCGCCGACCGCACCATCGAGCACATCGGCGAACTGCTGGTGGCGCCAGGCGGGCTCGGGGCCCAAGGCGGCGAGCGGCATTGATGGGGAGAGCGGCTCCGACGGCCTGGCGGCGCAAGTCGAATGCACCTTCCTCGAGGAACATCATCGCGCGGACGTCCCGCTCGTTGTGTGTTGTTGGGGTGGCCTGGTCCGGACCGGGATTGGCGATCACCGTCATCGAGTCCGGCGTCGGAGGCAGATGGCCGTCGTCGCCCAACGGGACCATCACGAGCGGAACCTTGCCCAGCCTGACGTCGAAGTCCGCTTGTTCGAGGAAGACCATCTCGGGGACCGACCTGTCGTTGCGTACCTTGATCACCGCCCGGGACTGCTGGGCGGTGCCGCCCATGTAACGTCTGCCACCCATAGCCCTCAAACCCGGCGCCAGGAGGGTAAGTGATTATGAAACCACAGGTTGAGACCGTCGCCCCGCCCTTCGGCGAATCGTCGCTGGTGGCTTGGGTGCACCAAGCTGGCAGTCCGGAGCCATCGCCTCTCGAAGGCGACGGGCCCACCATGCTGAGGGTCTGGTCATGAGCCCCGGGCACGCCGAGCGTCACAGGGCACAACACATCGGTTGGCTGCGAGCATCCGTGCTTGGGGCAAACGACGGGATCGTCTCGGTGGCAAGCCTGGTTTCCGGGGTTGCCGCGTCGCATGCGAGCTCCGCGCAGATTCTGATCGCGGGTATGGCCGGGCTGGTCGGCGGTGCGCTCTCGATGGCTGCGGGCGAGTACGTATCCGTCAGCTCACAGGCAGACACCGAGCGGGCCGATCTGAAACGGGAGCGCTCCGAGTTGGCCAACGATCGGGCTGCGGAGACGGAGGAGCTGGCAGCGATCTACCGGGGCCGCGGCCTCGACTCGGCGTTGGCCCTCCAGGTTGCGGAGCAGATGATGGCCCAGGACGCGTTGACGGCTCACGCCCGCGACGAGTTGGGGATCACGGAGCTGGCCACTGCCCGCCCCCTGCAGGCAGCGCTGTCTTCTGCTGCCAGTTTCGCCGCCGGCGCGGCCTTGCCGCTCGCGGCGGCGGTGCTGGCCCCGTCGTCATCGGTGGTTCCTACGGTCGTGCTGGCATCCTTGGTGTGTCTGGCCCTACTGGGAACGTTGGCCGCCCGCGTCGGGGGCGCCCCCGCCCTTCGAGCCGCGGCGCGAGTCACCTTCTGGGGTGCGGTGGCCATGCTGGTCACGGCCGGTGCTGGCCGCTGGTTGGGTGGGGCGCTGTGAGGATGCGGGTCCCCCCGGCGACGGGACCTCGGCCACGGTAGCGTCGTCCTGGAACGGCTACCGCGGCCGGTCGTCCCCTCGGCGATGGGTCAATCAGGCGCATCCGACGCCGGAAACAGCTGCTCGAGCACGTCGACTGCATCCAGGATGCGCACCGAGAGGTCGGCGAAGGCAGTGGGCTCCGCAGTGGACTCGGCCAAGAGCACGAGGGCGTCGAAGTCAGCGGCAGCAGCGGCACCCTGGGGTCGGGCCACCACCTTGGCGCGGACCGCATCCCAGGTGAGTCGCAACCCGTCCACGCCGGTGGCCAGCGCGGTTCGGTCGTCCCGTTCCGATTGGATCTGTAGAACACGGCCGTAGTAGTCCAACAGGGTGATCTCAGTCGGCACGGAGGGGTGGTGCATCTCGGTGAGCTCCGCCACCACCCGGGTCATCTCGTTCGCCCCGTCCAAGGCCACGAAGCGCTCGCGCGTGATCAGCGCCGCATCGAGGCCGGCGAACGAAGTCCGTAGCTCGGCTCGAGCCGTGGTGGCCGCCACCCCCTGACGATCCATGTCGTCCAGATCCTGAGCCAGACTGTCGGCGAACGTCTTGGCCGCACTCCATTGGTCACTGAAGACCTGCTCGTATACACTCTCGGCGTGATGTCCGGCGGCCTGCAAGGACACGGGCACCACGGGACCAGTGGCGTCGGAGCAGCCCCCTGCGAGGGCGAGCGCCACCCAAGCGGACGCTCGCGCCAGGGTTCGACTGCGCGTTTGCGGGTTCCACATGAACTCCTCCTGGTTGATGGCAACCCCATGATCGCACTCGGCAGCTTGCATCTACCTTTCACTCAGAGGACAACGCACGCCCGCCGTGCACGGTGTCGGACTGGCGCGCCACGTCGATCCCCCGCCGGGACGTCCGATGCGAATCCCTGCCGCCCAGCCGCCGGTGGGACCCAGGGCGACAAACGGCTCGATTGCAGATGACCCTGCGTCTTCCGCGTGGGCGTGCCGCACAACCTGCAGGCCCACCCACCGTCCTAGCATGGCACCCGCCACGACATCGGTGAGCCAATGCCGGTCGTGGTATACGCGGGCGAACCCCGTGAGGCTCGCTGCTGTGTAGAGAACTGTGGGAGCGATGGGAGCCAGGCGCGGCCAGCGGTCGGACAGTTCCGCCGAAAGGGCGGAGGCCATGGCGAAGGCGGCGGTGGTATGGCCGGAGGGAAAGGAGGTATATCCGCCGTCGGCAAGCGCGCGGAAAGGCGCCAGGGCCCCGTCGTCGGAGGACGGGAGGTACGGACGTGCCCTCCCGAACGCGAACTTGGCCAAGCCCGACGCGGCGCTTGCTGCGAGAATGCTGGTTGTCACGTGCCCGGCGATGTCCGCCGTGTCATGGTAGCCGCCGATGCGCGCGGCGAGATAGAGGCTGCCGCCAATGAGCGACGGCCAAGCCGTTCCCAGCGGTTCGAAGGCGGAGGCGAACCCGGCCACGGTTCGACTTCCTTGCGCAGCGGAGGACTGGGCCAGGGCACGGGCGAATTCGTCCAGTTCAGTCCCAAGGATCAGCGCACCGCTAGCGACGGCAATCCTCGCCACGGGGACGGTCGACGCTGTATGGACACTGTCAGGGGTCGCGACCTGCGCCTCAGCAGTCCCACAGATGACAAGAGCCGCTGCGAGAGCAGCGACGGCTGGGTGATGAATCGACAGCTTCCGAGGAAGGAGTGCGGCAAGCGGCATGGGTGATTTGCGTCTGGCGGGTCCAGCGTCACGGAGGCCCAAGGTTGAAGGTGGGCAGGGCGACCTTTCAGCCACCTTGCAGTTCCGGGCGCGAGCAAGCCACACTGCCCCGTCGGAACGGTCGCTCCGATGCTGCCCGGGCCCCCTGAAAGGTTGCCGTAAGCCGGCCCCCCTAGATTCCTCTAGCCCGTGCCATCGGCTCGCGGGAACACCTCGGATAGGCGGTTCAGACATGGATGCATTCCGGCAGACACGACTCTCGGCCGGTCGCGCGGGTCTCGTGATGGGGCTTGCCTTGGCGGGTTTGGCTTCCTGCACGGGTGAGGTGCGGACCAAAGAGGCGGAGCCCGGCCTCGCGGCCCAGGCGCGGATCGACGACGCCACTGCCCGTCGGACGGCACTCGCACGGGTGCCCGGAGGCGAGATCGAATCGGCGGAGCTCGAACGGGAGGAGGGTCGACTGGTGTACTCGTTCGACATCGAAGTTGACGGGGAGGAGGGCGTCCAAGAGGTCTGGGTGGACGCCACCACCGGAGCCATCGTTCGAGTGGAACACGAGAGCGCGGAACACGAGGCGGCCGAACACGAGGAAGAAGGGCATGCGTCCGAGCACTGAGAGCGGCCGGTGAAGGTCCTGGTCGTCGAAGACGAAGCGGCGCTGCGCAAGACGTTGGTGCACGGTCTCGAGGACCATGGCATGCGGGTGACCGGCGTGGGGACCTTCGCAGGGGCAGTCATCGCAGCCGCGGAGGGCACCTTCGACGTGCTGGTGCTCGACGTCCTACTGCCCGGTGGTGATGGGGTCGAGCTGTGCAGACGTCTGCGCGCTGACGCTGTGGATACTCCCGTATTGTTTCTCACCGCCCTCGGGGAGGAGGACGATCGGCTCGCGGGCTTCCGGGCTGGCGGCGACGATTACCTCGTCAAGCCGTTTTCCTTCCGCGAGCTGGTTGCGCGCATCGAGGCGCTCGGGCGTCGTTCCAAGACACTGACGGGAGGTCCCGAGCAGATTGCGGATCTGAAGGTGGACCTGCAGAGCCACCGCGTCGAGCGCGCGGGCCGCACCCTCACACTGACGGCCCAGGAGTGGGCCCTGCTGGAGTGCCTGCTCCGCCGCAGAGGGCAGGTCGTCACCCGTGCCGAACTCACCGCCTACGTTTGGGATGAGAATCACGATCCCTTCGGCAATCTGCTCAAGGTGCTGGTGTGGCGCCTCCGTAAGAAGATCGACGGGGGGTCCGACGTTCCGCTGATCCATACGGTGCGGGGCGCGGGATACCGCCTGGGTTCATGACCAGCAAGAGCGGCGCCGACGATCGGGCGGTACGAACGGCGCGCGCCCGGCTCACCCGCTGGTACGTGGGAGTCAGCGCGGTGATTCTGGCGCTCTTCGGGGGTGCCGTCTACCTGGCTGTGAGCCGCCAGGTGCGCGCTGTGGTCGACCGCCAACTGGTCGCCGCCACCGCCGAGGCGGAGCGTGCGCTGCGGGTCCGGGAGCGTGAACGTACGCTCGGGGTTCCGCTCGTGGATGCCCTCGACGAACTGGTCATCCCAGGAATCCAGATCCACGTACTCACCGCCGACGGGGGGCCGCTGGCCGGCACTCCGCTACCCGCGTTTCTCAAAGAATCTGCGGATACGTTGCGAACACGCTCTGAGGTATGGCAGAAACTCGAGACCGGAGATGAGCGCTCCTGGCGGGTCTACGGCCGGGCCGTCGAGGTCGGGGGTGCACCCTACCGGGTACTTGCCGTGGCAGATGCCGTCGAGTTGGAGCAACAGTATCCTGCACTTCTCTTGACGTTTCTGCTCGCTGCGGCCGGGGCGTTGGGACTTGTCGGCATGGGGGGTCGCTTTCTCGCGGACCGCGCCTTGGAGCCCGTTCGCAACTCCATGGCCCGTACGCGTCGATTCGTTGCCGACGCCTCCCACGAGCTGAGGACGCCCACGGCGGTGATGCTTGCCCGGTCGGAGGTGGCGCTGGATCGTCCACGAGAGGCCGAGGAGTACGTCGCTGCGTTGCAGGACATTGCCAGCGAGGCCCAGCGGTTGGGCAGACTGATCGACGATCTCCTGTTCCTTGCCGCCGCCGACGAGCAGAAGCTCCGAGCCAACAAAGCGCCGCTGTTCTTGGACGACCTGGTGGTGCAAGCTGCTCGGCTCGTGGGAACGCTGGCTCGTCAGAAAGACATCCGACTGAGACTTGCAGAGTTCGACGAAGTACAAGTCTTCGCGGACCGGGATCTGGTGCTGCGCCTACTGGTCATCCTACTGGATAATGCCGTGAAATACACACCCAGCGGAGGTCGAGTATCGGCATCGGTCACCGCGCATGGAGATAGAGCCGTCGTAGAAGTGGAGGACGATGGTCCCGGGATCCCGCCGGACGTCCTCCCGCATGTGTTCGAGCGATTCGTCCGCGCCGACGCTGCCCGTACCGGCGCGGCTGGAAGCGGCCTCGGCCTCGCCATCGCGCGCTCCATCGCGGAGGCACACGGAGCACAGCTCACCGTCACGCAGGGGGATGGGCGAGGGACGCGCGTGCGGGTGAGTTTCCGCCGCCTGCTTGCGGGAGCGGCGATGGTCCTCGCCACTTCGGTCTTCCTCGAAGCAGGCTCGCTCTCTGCGCAGCAATCGTCTGCCGCGCCGCAATCCCTCTCGCTGGCGGAGGTCTTGGAGCGGGCGCAGGCCAAGGCGCCCACTCTCGCGCTCGCGCAGGCGCGCGTGGAGGCCGCTCGCGCGGCGTTCCGCCAAGCGAAGGCATTCGACAACCCCGCGCTCGCCCTCGGATACAGCAGGTCCGTCCCCAACTACCACATGGAGCTCGAGCAGCCTCTGGACGCCCTCGTGAAGCGAGGTCCGCGCCTGGACGCCGCGAGCGCCGAGCTGAGTGGAGCGGAGTGGACCCTAGCGGCCGCACGGGCCGATCTCCGCTACCAGGTGGAGTTGGCGTATGCTCAGGCGCTCGGCGCGCGAGCGCGTGCTGAGCTTTCGCGGCAGGCGGCAATCGATGGTGAGGAGCTGGTCCGCATTGCCGAGGCGCGCGAGGCCGCGGGGGACGCGAGTGCGCTGGACGTCCAGGTCGCACGGGTCGCGTTCGCGGAGCAACGGAGTGCCGCACTGGCGGACTCACTGTCGGCCATCAGTGCAGTGACTGCTTTACAGTCCCTGTTGGGACTGCCGGTGAACGAGGCGCGTCTTCAGCTGGCGGATCCCCTGGCCCAGGTCCCGGATCGTCCTTCCGTCGGAGAGGAAACGCCGTCGCGTCTGCAGGCGGCAACTGCGCGCACGACAGCCCAGGTGGCTCTGCTGAGCGCGGCTCGCCGGGACCGGATTCCGGTCCCGGCCCTACGCTTCGGGTTCGAGACTGGCGACCCCAGCGGGGCGGAGTCCGGCGTGCTTCCGACCGTCGGGGTCGCGATCCCCCTCCCGTGGTTCGATCGGAGCACGGCGCGTGTACGCGAGGCGGAGGCCAATCTGGTGGCAGCGCGAGCCGATCAAGACGAAACCGCCCGCCAAGTGGCTCTGTTTCGCGGAGAAGCTGAACGCGCCTGGACGGTCGCTGAGTCGCGCCTGTCGGTCGATGTGCCGGCTGCTCGCGAAGCGGAGCAGGTCGCCGCCCTGATTCAACAGGCATACCGAGAGGGAGCGTATCCGCTGGCAAGCACCTTGGAAGCGCGCCGGAGCGCGCTGGCCGCGCTGCAGCGGGAGGTCGATGCGTACGTCGCCGCTCGCGCGGCACGCGCGGGGCTCGAATGGGCGTTCAGCGCCGGAGGAGGCACTCCATGATCCGCACGGGTTCCCGCAGCCTTGCCGTGGGACTGTCCGTTCTGGTGGCTTCGAGCTGTGGTGCAGGAGACGGCGCGCCACAGGATCAGCCGCCGGAGACGATGGCCTCCACGGCGGTGGCGGAGGTGCGTCCCTTCGACGTGGTGGTCACGGCCACCGGGACGATCACGGCGCACCCGAGCGCGCACGCGCGCCTGTCGGCGCCCGGCGAGACGGTGGTGACTGCCATCGACGTAGGCGAGGGCGATCGCGTGCGGGCCGGCCAGCGGCTGGTGGAGCTGGACGCCAGCGTGTGGGGGGAGCGCCTCCGCCAGGCCCAGGCCGCCCTCGCCACTGCCGAGGAGGCGCTCTCCCGTGCGCAGAGGCTGGTGGACCAGGGTATTCTGCCCCGCAAGGACCTGGAGGCCGCCAGCGCCGAACGGGCCCGCGCCAATGCGGAGGTTGCCGATGCGCAGCGGACACACTCGAGGGCTGTGCTGCGCTCACCCATCGACGGCACTGTCGCTGCAATGCGAGCCACCCTCGCGCAGCCAGTCACGAGCGGGGAGGTCCTAGTGGAGGTCGTCGACCCCACCAAGCTGGAAGCGCAGCTCCGATTGTCTCCGTCGGAGGCTGCGCGTGTCCCGAACGGGGCGCCGGCCCGGGTAACCGCCAGTCTCCAGCAGGAGGCGGAAGACCTGGCCAGCGGACACGTCGCGGGCGTCAGCGCGGCGGTGGATTCGGCCACCGGAGCCGTGACCGTTCGGGTGTCGGTCGACAGCGTCCAGCGCGTGCTTCGCCCCGGTGAGACCGTCGCGGCCCACATCACGGTGGCCCGTCACGAGCGGGCCGTAGTGATTCCCCGCGAGGCCCTGGTACCGGAAGCGGACGGCTTGGTCGTGTTCGTGCTCGACAGCGCAGGGGTGGTGCACGAAGCGCCCGTCGAAGTCGGCGCGGAGGTGGGCGCCTTCGTAGAAGTGCTGAAGGGCCTGGTGGGCGGGGAACGCATCGTCACCACCGGTGCTTACGGAGTGGCAGAAGGGACCCGCATCCTGGACGGCGTGCAGCGATGAACGGCTTCGGCTTGCTGACCCGGCAGCGCCGCTTCGTGTTGTTGGCAACCATGTTGTGTGCCGTCGCGGGCATCGGAGCGGCGTTCATACTTCCCTCGTCCATCTACCCTGAGCTCAAGTTCTCGCGCATCGTGGTCGTGGCGCAGGGAACCTCGTTGGGGGCTCAGGATCAGATGTTCGCGGTGAGCCAGCCCCTGGAGCAGGCGGTCAGCGTGGTACCGGGGCTCACCCGGCTCCGGTCGCGGTCGATCCGAGGGGCCACCGAGCTGTCGCTCTTGTTCGCCCCCAACACCGATATGCAGGTCGCGCTCCAGCAGGTGGAGGCCCGCATCAACGAGGTGCGAGGCGACCTGCCCGCAGCCTTGGCGGTCGAGGTGCAGCGTCAGCTCCCCTCCCTGTTCCCCATCATCACGTACAACGTCAAGGGGAACGACCCGGGTGAGCTGTACGACGTAGCGCGCTATCAGATCCGGCCGGCGTTGGCCGACATCCCGGGCATCGGCCGCATCGACGTGCAGGGGAGCGACATCCGGGAGGTCGAAGTCATCGCGTCGCCCGAGCGGCTGGCCCGCATCGGTCTCGGCTACCGCGAGCTGGCTCAGGTGATCCAGGACGGGCTCGGGGTCCAGGCAGTGGGTCGTGTGGACCGCGAGCACCAACAGGCATTGGTGGTGGTGGACCAGCAGCCGCAGTCGCTGGATGACATTGCCGATGTGGCTCTGCCGGGTGGGCTGCGCGTGCGGGACGTGGCCACCGTCCGGTTGGGCACGGTGGACCGGGTCACGCTGATCCGCGGCGACGGACGCCCTTCGGCCCTGATCAACATCGCGCGGCAGGAGCGTGGAAATACACTCCAGCTCGCGGACAGCGTAGCCCGCACCATGGAATCGCTCCGGCACTCTTTGCCCCCTGGAGTCACCCTGGAGCCGGTGTACGATCAGGCCGGACTGGTCCGCGAGGCGGTGGGATCGGTCCGCGACGCGATGTTCGTGGGGGCCTTGCTGGCGGTGGGTGTCCTCTTCGCCTTCCTCGGGGGTGGCTCCATCACGCTGATCAGCGCGCTGGCGATTCCTCTAACCATGGCGATCACCGTGCTCGTCATGTGGTTGGCAGGCGCCAGCTTCAACCTCATGACCCTGGGCGGGATGGCGGTGGCCATCGGGCTGGTGATCGACGACGCCGTGGTGGTCACGGAGAACATCATGCGGCACTTGGGAATGCCAGGTCGCCGCGACTCGGCGGTGCGGGACGCGGTCGTAGAGCTGGTGTGGCCGGTCACGAGCTCGACCTTGACCACAGTCGTGGTGTTCCTTCCGCTTGGGCTCCTTCAGGGTGTCGTCGGTCAGTTCTTCAAAGCGCTGTCGGTGACGTTGGTCATCGCAGTGCTGGTGTCCCTGGTGCTGGCGTTGACCGTCGTTCCGCTGCTGGCGCAGGAGTGGATCGTAGAGCGCACCGCGAAGGAGCGTCCCACGGGGCGCCGCTGGAGCCAGCGTCTCGAGAAGAGGATCGAAGGGGCGTTGGACCACTATCCCCGGTGGCTCGAGGCCTCGCTGGCCCGGCCGAGGCCTGTGGTGGGCATTGCGGTCGTGCTCATGGTGGTGGGGGGGGTGCTCGGACGGGTTCTTCCCACAGGGTTCCTGCCCACCATGGACGAGGGGGCGTTTGTGCTCGACTACTGGACCCCCACCGGGACGTCGCTTGCGGAGACGGACCGGCAGTTGAGTGCACTGGAAGGGATCCTGGCAGGTGTTCCAGAGGTGGAGGCCACCTCTCGGCGCACGGGGGCGGAGATGGGTCTCTTCGCCACGGAGCAGAACACCGGCGACGTGGTGGTGCGTCTGCGCCCGGCCTCCCAGAGGAGCCGGGACATCTTCGCGGTGATGGACGACGTGCGCGGAGACGTCGACCACACCCTTCCGCGATTGCGCGTGGAGTTCATCCAGTTGTTGAGCGACCTGATCAACGACCTGGCCGGGAACGCCACTCCGGTGGAGGTCAAGCTCTTCGGCGAGGACCGCGCTCGGCTAGAGACGTACGCGCGTACCTTGGGTGAGCGCTTGGGCGGCATCGACGGACTGGTCGACCTCTTCGACGGCGTTCCGGACCGCATGCCGGAGTTGCACCTCAAGATCGATCCTGCCGCAGCACGCCGGCTGGGGCTGACCCCGTCCGACGTCTCCGCGCAGGTGGACGCGGCGCTCCTGGGCACCATCAGCGGCCAGCTACGCGAAGGAGAGCGGGCCATCGGGGTCCGAGTTCATGCTCCCGACGACGTGCGCTTTGATCCCACGCTGCTGGGCCAACTTCCCATCTACCCACCGGGTGTGGACGATCCGACGCCACTGGCCATACTGGCCTCCTTCCAGGAAGTCACTACAGAGGCGGAGGTGCAGCGAGAAAACCAACGGCAGATGATCACAGTGACGGGAGGAGTGGAAGGGCGCTCGCTCGGTGCAGTGACCGCGGACGTACAGGCCGTGCTCGCGGCGACTCCCGCCCCCGCGGGGGTGACGGTGGTCCTGGGTGGGCAGCATGAGAGCCAACGCGAAGCGTTCCGAAGCCTGCTGCTGGTCTTGGCCCTGGCCGGCCTCTCCGTGGTCGCGGTCATGTTGCTCCAGTTCGAGTCGTTCCTGGAGCCGCTCGTCATCCTGGCAGCGGCACCCGTCTCGTTCGTCGGTGCCGCGCTGCTTCTGCTGCTCACCGGGACCCCGCTCAACGTGTCCTCCCTCATGGGCCTGATTCTGCTCGTCGGCTTGATCGTGAAGAACGGGATCATCCTGCTGGACTTCACACGGCACCGCATGCTGAACGAGGGTGACGCGCTCGGCGTCGCCTTGCGGGAGGCGGCCAAGGTGCGCGTGCGCCCCATCGTCATGACCACGCTCTGCACGCTCTTCGGGCTGTTGCCGCTGGCCCTGGGCTTGGGGGCCGGCGCGGACATGCAGCGCCCTCTGGCCCTCACCGTCATCGGCGGGCTCGCGCTGTCGACTCCGATCACCCTCTTCCTGGTGCCGACCGTGGTGCTGGCGGTTCGCGGTGCCGGGTACCGGCTGGGTGAGGCGGCCTGAGGACCCACGTTCCTGTTCGAATATCGAGCTACGCCCCGCCTGCGAGAGCCAGACCGAGTCCGAACAGCACAGAGAAGGTCAGATCCAGCGCACCGGCCTGCGGCGTGACCGGGCCCAGCGCTTCGTGACCGCGCAGCGTCCAGACGCGCCATGCCAACCAGAGGGCCAACGGCACTGTGAGCAGCGGGAGCAGCACCGGAACTCCGGCGCCCCGCAGCCACAGCACAACCGGCACGCCGTAGGCCACGCTCATCAGGACGAAGAACTCGACGCGACTCCACGTCTCCCCCAGGAGCACCGCCAGCGTGATCTCCCCCTTGGCGGCGTCGAGCTCCCGATCACGGATGTTGTCGATGACCAGGATGTTGGTCGTCAACGCGGCCACCGGCAGGCTGGCCACGAACGCCTGAGCCGGAAGCGACCCGGGGGGCGGGGTGATCAGGAAGGGGGTTCCCAATACGTCGGCCGCCTGCACGTAGAACGCTCCGACCACCGAAACCACTCCGAAGAACAGAAAGAACAGCGGGTCGCCCAAGGCCCGGTCCCCCAGAGGCAGGGGCTCCGACGAATAGGCCAGGCTGGCCAGGATGCTCGCACAGCCCACCATGAGAGCCGGCAGCCCACCGACCCAGACCAGGTACAGTCCGATTCCGAGAGACGCGACGTAGCATGCCCTTGCCGCGCCGCGAAGCTGTTCGATGCGAACCGTCCCACTCCGCAATGCCAGCACGAGGTCTGGATGCTCCTGATCGTCCGGATGCCGGCGTAGGTTGTTGTAGTTGTCGGCGATCACTCCACCGAGCTGAATCAGCCATCCAGCGAGGAAGGCGCCCAGGGCCGGACCCGCTGCGAAGACCCCTGCAGCGATCGCGACACCCGACGCCACGCACACGGGGGCGGCGGCCGTGGGAAGGGTGTGCCCCGGATACAGCAGCTGCCGGATACCCGGTAGGTGCGCCTTCATTGACAGGTCTCCATGACCATACGGGATCGATCCGTCCCGAGGCCGGCAGGGAGGGATCTAGCTGGACGTACGTGGCGAGGCTTCAGGGGCCGTAGCGCTGGTACTGACCTGTGAGTAGGCCGCTTCGTCGACAAACCACAGTCGCCTGCCGCGTGGTCGGATCGATCGGGACGGGGTTGCACCCACGTCGCCTTCGCGGGCGAGCGCCGCGCGCACCGCTGGGGCTTTCTCGGCTCCACTGACCAGGAACATCACGTTGCGCGACTGGTTGAGCGCCAGTGGCGTCAGGGTCACTCGGGAGCGAATCGTATACTGGGCAGGTGCATCCACTGGCGCGACCCACGCATCGATCGGAGCGGGCTGGTCCGGGAAGAGGGAGGCGGTGTGACCGTCCGTGCCCAGTCCCAGGATCACCAGATCGAACAGCGGGCATGGTGCGCGACGCTGGGCGTATCCCCGAAGGAGTCGCTCGTACTCCTCTGCCGCGGCGCCAGGCGAGCGTCGATCGGTTGGGATGGGGTGGAGGTGGTCGGGTGGTGCGTCGGCCGGCGCGAACCAGCCGCGCTGTGCCGTCCCGAAATTGCTGTGCGGATCGTCCGAGGACACCCAGCGCTCATCGACCCAGAAAACCTGCAGCTCCTTCCAGGGCAGGGCCTGGGGTCGCAGGGCGAGTCGGCGAAACAGGCCTTCCGGCGTATGGCCGCCCGAGAGCGCCAGGACCGCTTCACCACGGTCGGCGACTGCCCCGCGAATGCACTGCCGGATGGCGGCGGCGGCCGCGTCGGACAGGGTGTCCATGTCGGGAAAGACGCGGACGTCGTTGGTCATGACCGGCCCAGGCCCCGCTCCCACGCCCGAAACCCGCCGAGGAACGCATTCCGGTTGCTTCCGAAGCGAACGTCGACGCGGAACTTCACGCGACGAGCCCGCCGGGCATTGCCTCCGCCCAGGACCACGTAGTCGACCTGGAGTCCGTGGCTCAGCAGCTCCACCACGTCCTGCACCGATGTGCGCCATCGCTTGTTTCCCCGTCGGTGCCGCGCCGCCTCGCCCAAATACTCCTCGTACGAGCGTTTCTTGCGATACGGCAGGTGAGCCAGCTCAGTGGGGTGCAGGAGTCCGTCCAGGACGAGGGCGGAACCGAGCCCCGTGCCGAGCCCGAGGAACAGCATGCGGCCCCCTTGGTCACTGCCCAGAGCCTGCAGCGCGGCATCGTTGAGGACCAGAGTCGGCAGGTGGAAGAGGCCCGCGAAGTCGTATTCCATCCACCCATCACCGAGGTTGGCAGGTTCCTCCGCTGCACGATTGGCTGCTACCGGTCCCGGGTACCCGAGGGCGACGCGATCGAAGGACCACCCGCTGACCAGCGCCCGCAATCGATCGGCGAACGAAACCGCTGTGAGCTCTGGACCGGAACGGAAGGCCCGCGGCTCGGTCTCTCCGGACACCAACGCCTTCACGTGGGAGCCGCCGATGTCGACGACGAGGGTGGATGGATCATTCATGGAATCGAGTCCCTCTACGAAGGTCGTTGTCGCTCGGGCGCGTCGGTGATCGCCACCTGGAAGTCGCGCCCTTCCCACCGCTCCGCCTCCGGCCAGAAGAAGGTGAAGCGCAGGGTGCCCCCTTGGCCGGGGCGGGTGGCGAGGTCACAGTAGCAGACGCCGAGGGTCGTCGCTGTGCTTTCGATGTCGGTCCAGGTTTGCCCCTCGTCCCGGGTGACGCGAAGCCGGAACGTGGCCTCCGCCTGGATACGTAGCGCCTGGCCCGCGGGGAGGCGCGTCGGCTGGCGGCCGAATGTCCAGAACTCCCGCTCGGCCGGGCGGTGTCCGTTCTGGTAGCGCTCGGCCACCGCGGCGATCCGGTCGAAGGGCACGCCGTCCTGCATCGAGCGCAGGAGGCGGATGTATTCCGCGTGCGCCCACATGAGCGGCATGGCGGACCCCGTGGGACGGCCCAACGCCAGGCCGAGTTCGGGCCAGGCTCGCTGCTCGTCCCAGACCTGCTCGGGCAGCAGGCCGGCTCCACTGGAAAACCACTCCATTGCGCGTATGAAGGGAGTGGGATCGCGACCCGCCGCCAGCTCGTAGTGTCCGCGCTCCCCCGTGAGCAGCGGCCAGGCCCGGCCCCGTCCCTGACCGGTGAAGGGCTCTCCGTTCGGACCCTGGCCGTAGCCGTCGTGGTTGTAGCGTCGCCAGACTGGCCCGCCGGGTGTCTCGACTCGCAGCACGGCATCGACCACCCGCAGGGAGTCCTCCATCAGCGGACTCCCCGGACGTCGGATTCCGTACCGCACGAGGGCGAGGAAGCCCGCGTCCACCACGTTGCGCGCGGGGAAGACGGACTGCTGGTCCGGGCCTCGATTGGCGATTCGCAACTCTCCTCGATCCGGGTCCTCGTCCGCATGGGGGTCGGACCCATCGATGGGCTGAATCCGGATGTAGTGGGTCGGCACATCGGGGAGCAGCTCGCCGTGATGTGTGACCGTCCAGTCTTCCACCCGGCTCTCCAGGAAGTCCGAGTACTCCTGGAGGTAGCGTGAGCTGGCCTGGTCACCGCGCGACCGGGCGAAGAGGGCGGCGCAGGTCAGCCCAGCGATCACGACCGCCAGCGTCGCGGGGGAGTAGCCCCCGGCTTCCTCCCATCGTTCCTGAGGCGTGGCGGGTCCGTGGCGGATGAGATAGCCAGCCGCGGCCTTGACGGTCGGATACGGATCGAAGGCACCGAGACCGTCCACTTCGGCGAGCTTCCAGGCCAACAGGATCGGGAAGGCCACCTCGTCCAACTGCACGCCCTTCCAGTAGGGCTTTCCGTCCACCCAGAAGTTCTGGTAGAAGCCGCCGTCGGGATTCTGGGTCGCCGCGAGATAGACGAGAGCGCGGCGAGGAGCCTGCACGTTCCCCGATGCCATCAGCGCCAGAGCACTGTTGCAGAGATCCCGGGTCCAGACCAGATGATAGCCCCCGAGGTCCTCGTCTCCTTTGACTTCCCCCCACGGGATGCTCAACGACGCGATCAGGGCACCGGGATAGGTCTTGTCCTCGTGAGCGAGCAGGAGGCTGTGACTTCGGCGGTAGAGCTGCCCCCCATCCGTCGAGAACGGTTCCAGGGCCAGGCGGTGGGTACAAGCGGTCTGCCACTGCCGGCAGAATCGCGTGCGATGTTGATCGAAGGGCACCGACAGGGATTGGAAGAGCGTGGAGACGGCATGGGGGCGCTCGCTGCCGAGGGCGAGGCCGAGGACGAAGGTCTTCGTTTCGCTCAGATCCAACTCCCCGATCATGGCCAGGTTCCCGTGCTCCGCGCGGCCGAACTCCCAGTCCATGTGGAAGTCGTCTGCGAGATCCGTCCACCCGTCCGAGCGCCCCACGTACCCGCAGGACCGTTTCAGGAACGGCACCGTCGCACCCAACGCCAACCAGACACCGTCCTTGTTGGCGGTCAACAGGGTCCGTCCGGCGATGTCGGCCACCTCGGCGTTGTTGTCTGCGCCGCCCACATCCAGATGCGGTGCCAGCAGTGCGTAGACGTGGAGCCGTCCCTCGTACTCCGGCTGCGTCTCCAGCGTCACCTGCATCAACACGCATTCCTCGTGGGGATCGCTCAGGACTTCCTTCACCAGACGGTAGCGCCCCTCGGGGTCGCTGTTCACGACCCGCACGTCCAACGACGAGGGGCCCACGTACTCCGTTGTGGTGGTGAGATGACGACGTTCATCGTGGAAGAACGTCGCACCGTCGGTCACCAGCAGCAGCAGATCGCGGATCTGCGGGTGATCAATGGTGGGGTAGTAGACTTCGTTCAGTACCCCTGCGGACACCGTGTACCAGATCCGACTGGCCGCGGCGTATGCAGTGCCGACTGCGTCCTTGGCGCTGCGTGTCCAGCGAGCCTCGATGCCTGGTGCCCCGAACGCTGTCGAGTCGTTCATTCGCTTGTCTTGAAAGTGGGCGTCATCGCATGGTCCGTTGCTACACCAGCGGGGTAGCAGAGTGCTGACCGGGCCGCGCGGGCCCGGTGTGCGACAAAATGTCCCACTGCATACGCGCAGCAGAAAGGGGAGCACGATGCGAATCGGGATGGTGGGCTTGGGACGTATGGGGTCCAACATGGCGAAGCGCCTGATGGGCGCAGGTCATGACTGCGTCGTCTTCGATCGGTCGCCAGAGGCGGTCACCACCTTGGCCCGGAACGGCGCCCACGGCGCCACCTCCCTGCGAGACCTGGTGGACCAGCTACCGGCTCCCCGCGCCGTTTGGCTCATGGTGCCGGCGGCTGGCGTGGACGAGGCCGTCACCGACCTGCTGGCTCTGCTGGAGTCCGGCGACGTCATCATCGACGGTGGGAACTCCCACTACGTGGACGACCAGCGCAGGGGTGAGGAAGCTCGAGAACGTGGCGTCCACTATCTGGACGTGGGGACGAGCGGAGGCGTGTGGGGAAGGGAGCGCGGGTATTGCCTCATGATCGGTGGAGATGCGGCGGCCGTGGACCGATTCACACCGATCTTCGAGGCTCTGGCACCTGGAATGGGGTCGCTGTCCCGGACGCCCGGACGCGACGCTCCCAGCACGGCGGAGAAGGGGTTCTTGCACTGCGGGCCCGTGGGCGCGGGTCATTTCGTCAAGATGGTGCACAATGGCATCGAGTACGGCATCATGGCCGCCTATGCGGAGGGCTTTGCCATCCTGGAGGCCGCCCACGTCGGGAAGGCCGGGAGGGCATCGGATGCCGAGACCACGCCCCTCGCCCATCCGGAGCGCTACCGCTACGACTTCGCGCTGGCCGACGTGGCCGAGGTCTGGCGGCGCGGAAGTGTGATCGCCTCCTGGCTCCTGGACCTCGCCGCCACGGCCCTGGCCAAGAGCCCCGAGCTCAGTGGCTTCAGTGGCCGCGTCGCCGACTCGGGGGAAGGGCGCTGGACGCTGGCCGCCGCCATCGAGGAGGGCGTCCCGGCACCGGTGTTGGCCTCCGCCCTGTTCGACCGCTTCAATTCCCGGGGAGCGGCGGACTACGGAAATCGCCTGTTGTCCGCGCTCCGCTACGAGTTCGGGGGGCACGTGGAGCGGACCGGTACGGAGCAGCCATGACCGCCTCCACAACCGCGCACCCGGAAGCCACGTCAGCGCTGGGCCGGCTCCCCCAAGCTCCCCCCTGCGCCATGGTGCTGTTCGGTGCCAACGGCGACCTCAGCCACCGACTCGTCGTTCCCGCGCTCTACAATCTGGCTCGTGCGAAGCGCTTGTCGGACGACTTTCGCCTGTTCGGGGTGGATCGTGCGTCCGACGAGACCGGTGGGTGGATCCAAAGCCTCCGCGAGGGCCTCGAGCGCTTCGCGACAGACTCGAGCGCATCCGAATCCGACGAGGTGGACCCCGACGTGTGGGGTTGGCTGGCGTCGCGGATGACGTACGTCCAGGCGGACCTCACCGAGTCCGACAGTTACATCCGGCTACGCGACCGGCTGGCGGACGTGGACCGAGCCGCTGGATCCCCTCAGAACCGACTCTACTACCTGGCGGTGGTGGATCGGCTGTTCGGGGGCATCGTCGATCAGCTGGGTGCGGCGGGGCTGACGCGTCAGGAGGAGCGTGCCTGGCGGAGGGTGATCATCGAGAAACCCCTGGGGCACGATCTCGACTCGGCCAAGGCGTTGAATGCCAAGCTGTCCGCGACGCTGCAGGAGGACCAGATCTTCCGCATCGATCATTTCCTGGGAAAGGAGACGGTGCAGAACATCCTGGCACTACGCTTCGCCAACGGGTTGTTCGAACCGGTGTGGAATCGCGATCACATCGACCAGGTGCAGGTGACGGTGGCCGAAACAGTGGGTGTCGAACACCGCGCGGCCTTCTACGAGAGGACCGGAGCGTTGCGCGACATGGTCCCGAACCACCTCTTCCAACTTCTCTCGCTGATGGCGATGGAGCCGCCCACCTCGTTCAGGGCCGACCCCATCCGTGACCGCAAGACCGAGCTGTTGCAGATGGTGCGCCTGCCCGCGATGGAGGGTCCCTCCCCGGACGTAGTGCGGGGTCAATACGGCGCGGGGTCCGTGCTCGGGGCGCCGTTCCGGGCCTATCGGGCGGAGCCTGGCGTCGCCGCCGACTCACCGGTCGAGACGTATGTGGCGGCGCGGCTCTTCGTGGAGAACTGGCGCTGGGCCGGCGTTCCCTTCTATCTGAGGACGGGCAAGGCGCTGGCGCGTCGCTGGACCGAGATCGCGATCCGGTTCAGGGATGCGCCCGTGGCCCTGCTCCGCTCCTGCGACCTCCAGGGGTCGGTGCCGAACTGGCTCGTGCTGCGCATCCAGCCGGACGAGGGGCTGTCTCTCGAGTTCGGGGCCAAGCGCCCCGGCCCCCGCCTGGAGCTGGGAGCCGTGCAGATGGACTTCGACTATCGACGCTACTTCCACTCCCCACCGGCCACAGGCTACGAGACCTTGCTCTACGACTGCATGATCGGGGACGCGACCCTCTTCCAGAGGGGGGACACGGTAGAAGCAGCCTGGCAGGTGGTGCAGCCGGTGCTCGACGCCTGGTCCGAACGAATGCCGACCGGCTTCCCCGACTACACGGCCGGTAGCGACGGGCCTACGTCCGGCGACGCGCTGCTCGCCCGTGACGGCCACGCCTGGAGAGCGCTTCCTTGAGCGAACCGGACACCGCGGGGGGACCCCTCCAGGGAGGGGGGGACGCGGGCGCCAGCGGCGTCGGAACCGGAGCGTGGGAGTTCGCCGGTTGGGGGCGCGCCGAACGCATCACCGACCTCCCCAGCCCTGCCGGTGCGTCGCTGCGCCACTTGGAGGCGCCGCATCAGCACTCGCTGGGGACGTGGAAGGCCACCGCCATCTGTGGGAACGACATCACGTCCAGCGTCCTGTACGTGTCGGCGCTGTGCGCGGGACAAGCGGGGGTCCTGGCGCCCGTCGTGCTGCTGATCGTCGCGGGCGTGCTCTATCTGTTCCGACGGGTCTACGCCGAGGTAGGAAGCGCGCTGCCCCTGAACGGCGGCACCTACACCGTTTTGCTCAATACCACCAACAAACGCCTCGCAGCCGGGGCCGCCTGCCTGACCCTGCTCTCCTATGTGGCCACGGCGGTCATCAGCGCCAACGAGGCCATGCACTACGCCCACAACCTGTGGGGCGGCCTGAACGTCATGGTCGCGACCCTGGTGGTGCTCGGCGCCTTTGCCACGCTCAGCATCGTCGGCATCGGGGAGTCGGCGATGGTGGCGCTCGTCATCTTCGCCATCCACATGGTCACGCTGGTGTTCCTGACGTTGGCCTGTAGCATCGCGGTGGTGCGCGATCCCTCGATGCTGATCCGCAACTTCCACATCCCCCCGCTGCACAACCTCGGACACGCGCTGTTCTTCGGGTTCGCGGCGGCCATGCTGGGCATCAGCGGCTTCGAGAGCTCCGCCAACTTCATCGAAGAACAGAAGGAAGGGGTCTTTCCCAAGACGCTGCGCAACATGTGGATCGCCATCGCGATCTTCAATCCGGCGATCAGCTTCCTTTCCTTCGGCCTCCTCCCTCTCGGGGACATCCAACAGGTACCGCCCGACCTGTTGGCACGTATGGGCGGTGAGGCCGTGGGTCGTCCGCTGGCGCTGTTGGTGAGCGCGGACGCGGTGCTGGTCCTGTCTGGCGCGGTTCTGACCAGCTATGTGGGAATGACGGGCCTGGTGCGCCGCATGTCGTTGGACCTGTGTCTGCCCCAGTTCCTGCTGCGGCAGAACCGCTGGCGGGGGACCAACCACTGGATTCCGCTGGCCTTCTTCGCGTTGTGCGGGTCGATCCTCCTGATCACGAGCGGCCGGATCGAGGCGCTGGCCGGCGTCTACACGCTGGCATTCCTGAGCGTGATGGCGCTGTTCGCCGTCGGGAACATGCTACTCAAGACGCGCAGGGCACGGCTGCCTCGCAGCGAGAGGGCGACCTGGCCCACGGTCACCGTCGCCCTCCTGGCGGTTCTCGTGGGTCTGGCCGGCAACATCCTCATGGATCCGATCACCCTCGAGGTGTTCCAGGCCTACTTCCTGGCCGCGCTGGCGGTGGTGGCCCTCATGTTCCTGCGGGTGGAGATCCTGAAGGTCGGCCTGCTCATTTCCAGTGCGCTAGTGGAGCGGCTCTCGGCGGCCAGCAGCTGGATCCATCGTGCGGTCACCGGGCAGATGCGACGGATCAACGACCGTCCCCGGGTCTACTTCAGCAAGGGGGACGACCTGGTGACCCTGAACCAGGCCGCGCTCTACGTGCTGGACAACGAGCAGACGACTCGCCTCAAGGTCGTGCACGTCTATGACGACGAGGGGGGGATCCCGCCTCAACTCGCGGAGCACCTGCGCCTGATCGATCACCTGTATCCCCGCCTCCGCATCGACTTCCTGGCGGTCAAAGGGCGGTTCGGCCCCGAGCTGGTCGAGGCCCTCTCCTCCCGTCTGGGGGTGCCCAAGAACTACATGTTCATCGGCACCCCGGGTGACCGCTTTCCGCACCGCCTGGCGGACCTGGGCGGCGTGAGAGTGGTGCTGTGACGACGGCCCATTTGAGCCAGGGTGGAGCAGGGCGACAGCCAACGTACCGTGACCCGAACAGGGTCAAGCGTCGGAAGTGTAGCTCCCACAGTATGTTGCGCGGTGGCTCCCCTCTTGATCCTGGACGTTGGTGGCGGGCGGGACCCGAGTCAGGAGGGAGAATCATGGACGTCGCGATCGCACAGAAACTGCACTGGACCGATGGCGTGGTCTGGGACGTGGACAATGTCGTGGTGGACCCCCGGGTCCAGGAGATCACTCACCTTGTGGCGCAGCCCCACCGCCATCATGAGCGCGCTCGCCTGATTCCGCTCGATCGCCTCGAGGAGCGAGACGGCGAGTTCTGGATCGCACTCGGGAGCGGGGCTGCACAAGAGTTTCCGCTCGTGGAGCAGCGCCGTTTCATCCGACTCGTCGACTACGGTGGAACGCAGGTGGACGCGAACGCCGACCTCGAAAGCGCGCTGGCCTTCCCCTACTTCTTCGGTCGCTTCGACGGATTGCCGGGACCCGAAATGACCGTGGAGCGCTGGGATGAGGTGCCCGAGGGCGAGGTCGAATTCGGGCGTCACAGCGAGGTCGTGGATCGCGACGGTCGTCACTTGGGCCACGTGGAAGGATTCTTGTGCGAGGGGAAGAGCATTACCCACGTCATCCTTCAACGCGGCCACCTTCTGCGGAAACGCGACGTTGCGATCCCGGTGGCGGCGATCCGTGAAATCGACACGGGACAAGCCCGCCTCAACATCGGCATGGACGATGTGGATGCGCTGCCCGAACTCGCGGATTGGGGAGTCGTGCCGCGCATCGCCGGCGAACGATGACGACCAGAACATGGAGCGCAGACCGATGAACAGCCGCACCTGTGTAGGAACTGCCTTGCTTCTGGGCCTACTCGCCGGAGCGTGCGGCGGGAGCGACTCGGAAGGAGCCCCTCTGGACGAATCCGGCCACGTGCAGGTATCGACGGAATGGGAGCGGACGCAGTTCGAGGGTGGACACCTGCCGTCCTGGGCGGTCTGGCGGGCTCCGGGTGAGGAGCTCGCGGACGCCCGCACCAGCCTCTTGCAGGAGAATGCGGAGCGGTTCCGGATGTTGGCGCCGCACGCGGCGCTCGCCGTGGATACGGCGGTCCAGATGAAGCAGCCCTACTACGTTGCTGCCACCTTCACCGAGGACGACGCTCCCTTCGGACATACGTCGGTGGTGGGCCTGACGGCCGGCGGCAAGGAAGTCCTGGCTCCGCTCTCCGTCTTCGCCTTGCGGGGTGACGGGCACATCCGGGCCTGGCACCAGGAGGCCGGTCAGACGACCGAGCTCACCGGCGGCTTCTGGTACGAAGTGCCGGGACTCGCGCCCAACCAGGCGCTGCAGCGCCACGTCGTCAACCGTCTGGAGCTGCTGGTGGGCCAGGACAGCACTGCCTTCCTGGTGAACGGCCGGCTTCTGCTCCGGGTCCAGACCGTGGCCCACATGTTCGGGAGCCCCGGTATGTACGTGCATGCGCCGGATACGGTGGCCGTCTCGGATTGGGCGGTGGTCCCCTTCTCCGGCGGGACGGCGGGCGCGTCCTTCGCGGGCGCTCCCGACCCTCCCCCGGGGGCTCCCCTGGCAGCCGCCGCGGGCGGACCGTCCGCTCCTCCAGACTTGACGCAGGCGAGGACCACCTTCCAGACCGTCTGCGCCACCTGCCACGGCAAGGGGGGGGCGGGGAATGGGCCGGGCGCCGCAGCGCTCAATCCGAAACCGGCGAACTTCACGGATCCGGCCTTCTGGAAGGGAAAGACCGACGCGGAGCTGGAGAAGGCGATCAAGGATGGCGGTCACTCCGTCGGTCTCTCGGCGACGATGCCCGCGTGGGGCGGCATGTTGAGCGCCTCCCAGATCCAATCGATGCTGGCGTATCTGAAGACGTTGGCGCCGACAGGCCATCCGTGATGGAACACGATCCGGTGTGGGTCCGGCAGCGGCGGAGGATTCTGAGGAGTCGAACCCCTAGAATACGAGACCGATTCCCGCCTGAACCGTCGCAGTACGGCCCGCAGTCCGGTTCAGGGCGTCTCGGAACGTCCTCCGTTCGATCTCGATCGTCACGAAGCCGGGGAAGGTGTCGTCGGGATCGAACGAGTAGCGCCCCCCGACGGCCATCCGGTTTCGGGCGGTCCAGGTATTCAAAGCTTCCGCCATCCCGTCATCGAGAAACGCCTCGAAGCGCACGGCCAGCTCGAAGGGTCGGGCGCGACGGTGTGCGCGCCTGCCTTGAAACGTCCGTCCGGTCCGCGTGCCACCGGGAGCGGCCGGCAGCGTGAGAGATACGGTCGTGGAGACGGTCGTCTCCATGAACCGCGTGCCGTTCGTTCGCAGCGGGAGGGCTCTGGACCCCCGGAAGACCTCGACGTCGACCTCCACCCCAGGGTGGCCCAGTCCCGAGCTCGACGCCCAGGCGTTGAGGAAGCGGCTCCGAGGTGCTGCGCCCGCCTCGGTGAGAACGGCGGCTCCCCCAGAGAGACGGTCGCCCAGGATCGAGCGGCTGGCCGATACGATCCAGCTCGTGCCTTCCCCGGCGGCGCTGCCCGCAGAGTCCGTCATCCCGCTCTCGGCCGGGTCCGCGGCCGCCGAATCGACCACACCCGCGCCGAGCCACTGCCCGTACATGGGCCGCCCGTCGACCCAAGCCACCGCGACGTGCGCATTGTCCGCAGGGGTCCAGCCCGCGGAGACACTCATCGCCTGCGCCCCGTAGACATCCTGAGACAGGGGCTGCGACAGCAGGGCGTTGGCGAACGAGCCGAAGGGTAGGGGACCGGCATCGATGGAAATGAACAGCCGCTCGCCGTCCGATATTCGAATGTGCGCTTCCGAGATCGAGACGTCCTGGGCCGCATTCACGAGCCCACTGGCGTCGAAGACCACGCTGCCAGATGTGGAGCGGTCTGGGCCCGAGCTCTCGACGGCGAGCTCGAGGGTCTGGACGGCGAGTGCGTCGGGAGCTTCACCCACCCGGAGTCCGGAGGTCGCCTCCCCAGCGGCGACGCCGATCAGGGTCCCCTGGATTGAGACTTCGTCCTGCCAGGGCGGGGAGTCGGGGGGCGTGGTCACCGAGTCGACCCGCGGGACCGTCCCGACCGTGTCGATCTGAGCGGCCACGCCGTCGCTCAACCCAAGAAGCGGAGCGGCTGCAAAGGCAAGGAGCGCGACTGGCGATCGCAGCCCACGGGCGGTCGAGGTCGACGGTTGCATCAGAGAATGGGCCCCAGGAGCCTGCAAGTGTCTTCGGCCAGCTTGCGCCACCCGGGCCGCCGGCTCCACACGACAGGGTCCAGGACCGAGGAGGACTCGAGGTAGCCTGCCTGGAGTGCGCGGAGACGACTCGTGAATTCCGCATCGTACACGAACAACGAGATCTCGTGGTTCAACCAGAGGCTCCGCATATCGAAGTTGACCGAGCCGAAGATGGAGAGCGATCCGTCGATTGTCAGGCTCTTGGTATGGAGCAGTCCATCTTCGTAGAGTCCGATCCGCGCCCCCGCTGCCATCAGATCGGAGAAGTGGGCCACTCCGGCCAGGCGGACCAGCCGGGAATCCACGTGCGCGGGCACGACCAGGATCACGTCCACGTCCCGCTGAGCAGCCGAGAGCAAGGCCGCGAGAAGCGCATCGTCCGGGACAAAGTAGGGCGTGGTCACGAAGATCTCGCGACGGGCGCCGTACAGCGCGGTCAGCAAGAGCTGCCGGATGGCGTCCGGTTGTAGATCGGGACCCGAGGGAACCACCTGAACCGTGGATCGTGGCTCCGGGGGACTTCCCGGCGCGGATCGCGGAGCCTCCCAGGAGAGACCGCGCTCCACACTCCAATCGAGCGCGAAGACACCCGCCAATGCGGGGACCGCCGAGCCCTCCATCCGCACCATGGCGTCGACCCACCTGCCCACGCCGGCGTCCTGCTTGAAGTACCGCGGGTCGACCAGGTTCTGACTACCAACGTACGCGACCGTTCCATCGAGGGTGAGAATCTTGCGATGGTTCCGCAGATCCGCCCGAGCGAAGAGCGTTCGCAGAGCGCTGGTGGGGAGGGCCGCCTGCACCTGCACGCCGGACGCTCGAAGGCGCTGGGGGCCGTCGCCGCGAAGGAAGGGCTTGCTCCCGGTCGCGTCGGCCAGCACGCGACAGGAGACGCCGCGAGCGCTCGCCCCGGTCAGCGCGGCCAGTACCTCCCCGGCACGACCATCCTCGCGCCAGATGTAGAAGCAGGCTTCGACCGAGTGCTGGGCGCGTCGGATGTCCCCGACCATCCGGTCGAACACCGCATCTACGTCTGCAAGGAGCTCCAGGTGGTTTCCGTCCATCGGCGGGAAGCCGAGGGCCCTCCAGGCGTGGGGGGCGAGCATTTCCCGCAGGTGGTTGCCGGGATCCAGATCGGGGGCCTTCGGCAGGTGCGCTTGCCACTGGTGGAGCGCGGGAAGGGTGGCCGCGATCCTGGCCGAACGCGCTGGACCTAGCCGCTTCTCTCCGAAAAACAGATAGAGCGCGGCACCCACGAACGGAACGCTCATCACCACGGCCAGCCAGGCCATCGCGACGCCGATGGGTGGCCGTCGGGTGATCACCCGCAGGGACAGTCCCACGACCACCAACCAGTGGGATACGAGCAACGCGCTGGACAGCGGATGGACGCTCATCCCTGCCCCCCGCCGGCGAGGGTACCCTCCAGCGCGCGATCGGCCACGCGGGAGATGAGGACCACGAGCAACGACGAGGCTACCAGGAAAAGGGCCGCATAGGCCGCGAAGACCCACGCGCCCAGCCCGCCGATCCAGTGCTCCAGGCCGTCGAGGTGGCGCCCCAGGTCTTCGCCGGTGGCGATCAGGAGGGCCGCCAGCGCGATGAACAGGGCTCCGTAGATCCACTGCCGCATGATCGCGGATGCGGGACCGTCGGATGTCCGCGACGCAGGCGTCCTCATCGCTGTGAGACGATGACGTTGCTGTACGGGTAGGGGATCTCGATCCCGGCTTCCGCGAAGCGCTTCTTGGCACTCTCGTACAGCCGGTGCTCGAAACGGGTCGCCGCGGGCGAATCCCGGCACCAGGCCCGCACCCTGAGCGACACGCTGGAGGATCCCAGCTCCACCAATGGACAGTCCATGGGCTCGGTGACGTCAGGGTCATCCGCGGCCAACCCCAGGAGGATCGCGCGAGCCTTCTCGACGTCGGAGCCGTAGCCGATTCCCACCTCGACGTTGGCAAGGACCCGGGGTTCGACGCTGGTCAGGTTGACGGTGGTCTGGGCGCCCGCCAGCGCGTTGGGGAGGACCACGCGACGGTTGTCGAACGTCACCAACACCGTGTAGCCCAGGGTCACGCTCTCGACCACGCCCGTCTCGGGTCCGGCCGGGGCTTGCACCTGCAAGCGATCCCCCACCTGGAACGGTCGATATACGAGGAGGGCCAGCCCGGCGATGGCGTTGCCGAGCGTGTTCTGAGCTGCCACTCCGAGCACGATCCCGACCACGCTGACGCCAGCCAGCAGAGCCGTCCCCAGCGCCCGCAGTCCGGGGATGAGGTGAGCGTATCCGACGGCCAGGAACGCCCAGAGCCCCGCCTGTAGCAGCGGTCGCAGGATCAGCACGGCCATCCTGTCGACTGCATCTCTACGCAACGCCCGTTGCGAGGCCTTCCGGATCAGGAGAGCACCGATGAAGCCGAAGCCCAGAAACAGCGCGGCGTAGACCAGCGCCCCCGTCAGGGTGGCTGGGTGAACGAAAGCGAGGATCCCTTCGATCGTCGTCATGCGCATGGCTCCCGTCACGAGGTCGAGCAGCAGGGTACGCCGCCGCCGGATCCCTGGCCATGGAGGGGGCCCCACCGGATGGTCGCTCTCGACCTGCACGCTGCATCTCCACCACCAGCGCGGGCGGCCCCAACCGGGCTGCGATCAGCCAAATCGTTGGGCTACAACAGGCTTTCGGCTGGCGTGCCTCTTGATTCGCTCTCCCATCACAGAAGTCCTCCGCTGTACGCCGTGGAGCCTGCAGTGGACAAACCCATCGAAGAGGTTCACACCGAGTCGAGGAGAATAGACATGCCAGCCCGTGCCACTGAGCCGCTACCTGCCCTGGAAGCCCGTTCCACCGATGCCGGTGCGCCTCACCTACCGGAGCCCGCCCTGACGGTCGGTGACCTGATGTCGCATGAGGCCTTCGCCGTCCATGCCGAGTCCACGTTGCACGACGCCGCGCGGCTGATGTGGGAGCACGACATCGGTGCAGTGCCCGTCGTCGATGCGAGAGGCATCGTCATCGGCATCGTCACCGATCGCGACATCGCGATGTCCGCCTTTTTCAGCGGTGACGCTCTGAGCTCCATACGTGTGGAGTCGGCGATGTCACGGGACGTGGCGGCGGTACAACCCACCCTCAACGTCTACCGGGCAGCGGGCGTCATGCGGCGGCACCAGGTGCACCGCCTGCCCGTGGTGGATGAGGAGGGTTGTCTTCAAGCCATGCTGTCGCTGGCGGACATCGCCCAGGCGCTCGGAACCCAAGGCGCGGACGGGCTTTCCGAGCTCGACGTGGCCTACACCCTCCGGGCCATTTGCGTATCGCGCGCGCACGCCAGCCACCCGGTGCCGGACGGTGTCGCCACCATCCCCCTCTGACGCGGGTCACGGCACCAGGCCAAAACGATGGAGGGGGAGCACCGGCCGACCGGCGTGAATCCCGGAAGACCGATCCGGTCACGCGATTGTCAAAACACCAGCCAAGTCATGAGATAGAGCGTGTTGTTGTCCGAAGCGGCGCGGCCCGAGCCATCGTAGTCGCTTCCCCGCCCGTTGAACGACGTGTAGGCGGTGTACTCCAGACCCAGTCGTGTGTTGAGCCAAGGGGTGAAGGTGAGCATCGCCGTGAGCCCCCGGGTGTCGGGCCGTCCGTTGGAGCTTCCGCTCACGGCCGCGGGTGCATAGAGACCGGGATCCGCGCTTCCGGTGGTCGAGAACACGCCAGCGGTGGCCGCCCAACGGCTGGACCAGGCGTACATCGCGTCTAGTCTCGCCGTATCCAGGTGCCCTCGCCTGAAGCTCGATCCGTCCGCGGCGCGGGTCGCGTCCAGGGTTCGGCGCTCATGGATCCAGGTGCCGTGGGCGACCAGGGCCCCTCCGTTGGTCAGCGGACGTTGGATCTGCCCATCGACTCCCACGTCGACGTAGCGATCCCGAGCCCCCTCGAACCCCGTGGGCGTGAGGTTCGCGACCATCCCGTAGGTACCCAGCATCAGATCTGTCTCACCGAGGGGGTGTTGCAGCGCGGCCCTCCAGTAGGGTGCGACGCCGTGAATGACGTCGGACGCGCTACCGTCCACCGGCACCGGCCCCCCCTGGAACGCAGAGCGGTAGAGCGTGGCTTCGGTGTAGAGCCGGTTGTCCCACAAGGCGTAGCTGCCCAGACCCACGGCCGTCTGGTCCAAGCCACCGTCCAGCAGCACGCTGGCGGCTGCCGACGGGGCCACGTCGGACGAGGCGAAGGGGAAGCCCCAGACAGGAGTGCTGTTCCACAGATCCTGCACGCCCGGAGCGTCGTTCAGGGTCAAACCCGCCAGTACGTCCGTCCCGGCGACGCGCGTGTGACCGGCGAAGCGCACGTCGGCATTGTCGAGTCCGATCCCACCCGAGCTGGGGTCGTAGGTCAGCTGAAGGAATGCGCCGAGGTTGGTGGTGATGCCTCCCGCGAAGAAGAGCCCCATCTCCTGCGGAAAGGCCGCGCTCCGGTTCTGGGTCCCGGGCACGCTTCTCTGGGTCGACGTGAGGGACGTGATGATCATTCCCGACAGCGGTGGAACCAGATCGAGCCTCAAGCCCGCACCACCGCTGTCTGCTTCCTGGATCACCTGCTGCGCAGTCAGTGTGTAGCCGTTCAGCTTGAAGTCGCGTCCGAGCGCGTTGAGTTGTGGAAAGCGCGTATGGCAGGCGCTACAGGCGAGCCCCGTCTGACGACTGAAACTCGGGACCGGGGCGCTCCAATGCACCGGCGGGGCGGGTGTGTGGGTCAGGTGCCCGATGTACTCCGTGAGCGCCGCTGCAACGCGTTCTTCCGCTGCGTCGGGTCGGGATGGGACGCTCAGCGAATGGGCGAGCGCAGGAGAGGAAAGCGGAAGGTACGCAAACAAGGTGGCGTGAAGGACCGTGGCGACGTGTGTCATCGGTCGGCCCTCGCGTCATGCTTCACGTCGAAGGGAATCGAGATCTCACCCAATGCGCGCCCCGACTCCTGCTCGACCGAGATCAGGTCCCAGCGGAAGGTCACGCGGGGCGTATCCGTGCCGACCTTCTGGAAGTAGAGGAAGCCCGAAAGCATTCCGTGGGGCTCGACCACGCCTTCGGGAAGCGCCAGGCCCAGCATCTCGGCCGTCGGGCGCACCGCGTCCATCAACACTTGGTGATAGAACGGGTAGTACCAGGGATCGTAGAACGAGTACGGCCAGTTCCAGGTGGCGAGACCGGGATAGAGCGGCGCGTAGTACGGTGCCAGGAAGAAGCGTCGGTACCCGAACCCCGGTGAGCGGATCGGCGCGAAGCCTCTCGGGAGCAGCGGAGAGGTGATGTCCCCCTCGACCGCGAAGGGCGGGAGCGCGGAGTAGCGGTGCCCGTCCGGAGCGATCAGGGCAAAGTCGCTGTACCGGATGCGCAGCGCTTCGGATCCTTCGTTGTTGATGGTGATGCGTACCGGTTGCACGGCTCGCCCGACGCCCGGATCGCCCTTCCAGGCGTCCGCTTGAGCCGTGACGCGCACACCGTCCAGCGACGACACCGCCACGTTGGCGGCTCCGGGTTGGGTCATGGCCGTCGAGGCAGGCGATAGCGTCGTGGTAGCGCACGATCCCGCCGCGGCCGCCAACAGCGGCGTCAGCATCTTCAGGGTCCAGCGGGCTGCGGGTTTCATGGAAGCCTCCGTCCGTTCGTTCAAGGCCTCCGACCTCTGCACTGCCTGGCAGGCCACTGGGGACGGACGGCCTCTGGATTCGCGATGTTCGCGAAGGGACGGGGTGCATCGGACGTTCCGCGGGTACCGGTGACGGAAGTGTATGTAGGACAGGATGTTGAGGGGGGGGCCTCTCAGGGCGGTGGGACAGTTCGTCCCGTTCGCTCGTCTGGCGTGGGACACAGTGTCTCACGGCCCGAGCTCCGCGCCCCCTGGCGCATTTCGGCCGAGACGCGCGAGATGCGCCGCCCACGCCCGGGCCCCGCGCACGGAGAGGCGAACCGTAGGTCCAAGGTCCACAGTCACTTGGACGAATGGCGCGGGCCTTGTTCGCGTGGAGGTCGCAACGCTGGGTCGGGCTCGGTCGAATGTGCCGAGCTGGCACCGGTGTGCAGGGTCGCGACGGCAGTCGGACAAAGGGGAGCAGGCGGATGGGCGCGAGAGCGTTGGCAGTCGGGTGGTGGGACGACGTGGACGGTCACGACGAAGCCGTCGAGCCCGGGGTCGCGACCGAAGCGGGAGCGCGATGTCGGATCCTGGTCGCAGATGCGGATCCACGGACCCGTGCCTGTCTGGTCGAGCTCCTTCGCTCCCACGGCCACGACGTCGCGTCTGCCGAGGAAGGGCAGGCGGCCCTCAACGCGTTCGCCGGCGAGGACTTCGATCTCGTCTTCCTGGACCTCGAACTCCCTGGGGTGGCGGGCATGAACGTGCTGGCCGCCTTACCCGCGATCGACTCCCAGGCGGACGTGGTCGTGTTCACCGCCGTGCAGGGCGTGGAGTCGGTGGTGGAGGCCATGAAGCTCGGGGCGTACGAGTACCTCACCAAGCCAGCCGACTCGCACACCATTCTGCGGGTGGTGCAGCGGGCCCGTAGGGAGCGGGCGCTCCGCAAGGAGGTCCAGCGACTGCGCACCGAAGTCCCGACGCGTTCGCCCGGCGGTCTGGTCGGTCGGTCTCCCGCCATGAGACGGCTGCTGTCGGCCATCGCGCGCGTGGCGGTGACGCGCGCGTCCGTATTGATCACCGGGGAGACGGGAACGGGCAAAGAACTGGTGGCCCGGGCTATCCACGAGTGCTCTCCAAGGTCCAGGCGTCCGTTCGTGGACGTGCACTGCTCCGCCATTCCGCACGCGCTTCTGGAGTCGGAGCTCTTCGGACATGTGCGCGGGGCCTTTACGGGGGCGGTGGCCAGCCGCAAGGGACTGGTCGAGGAAGCGGACGGGGGAACGCTCTTTCTCGACGAGGTGGGGACGCTCACTCCGGACGTACAGGTACGACTGCTGCGGCTCCTTCAGGAACGTCGCATCCAGAGGGTCGGCAGCAGCATGTCGACACCCGTGGACTTCCGCCTCGTAGCGGCCAGCAACGTCGATCTGCGCGACGAGGTCGGCGCGGGGCACTTCCGGGAGGACCTCTTCTTCCGGCTGGACGTGTGCGCGATCCGCGTTCCTCCGCTACGGGAGCGTACCGAGGACGTCCCTCTGCTGGCGCACCACTTCCTGACCCGCTTCGCGACCGAGTACGGGATCGAGCCCCCGAGGCTGACGCCCGAGGTGCTTGCCCGCATGGTCGCCTATGATTGGCCTGGGAACGTCCGCGAGCTGGAGCACTTCGTGGAGCGTTCGCTGGTGATGCATCCCGGCGCGTCCAGCATTCCCTTCGATCTGCCGCATGGCACCTCGGAGGAAGGCCCGGAGCCCCTGGTCCAGCGTGCGCTCGACGAAGATTGGTCGCTGGACCGTCTCGAGCGCGTCTATATCCTCCGGCGACTGGAGAGGAACGGCTGGCAACGCAGCGCCACCGCAGAGCAGCTCGGCATCGATCGACGAACGATCCACCGGAAGCTCAAGCGCTACCGTGAGGAAGGGCTCCTGGCCGAAGTCGTCGATACCGGCGCCCTCGGGTAACCTGCCATGGCACTGCGCTACCTCACCCATCCGCTGCAAGGCGGCCAGGCCGGAGCAAAAGGACCACCAGCGCACGTTGCCTGGCGACGCGCTCCACGACCGCAACTCCCTTCGTGGCAGCATGTTCAGTGCTCTGGCCCGGCACATGATGAGATGAACCCGCGAACGTCTCGCCTTTCATGGAGGAAGACAATGAAACCGTGGGTCGCAGCACTCGGAATGACAGCGGTGCTGGGCGCCATGCCGCTGCAAGCGCAGACCAAGCAGGACGCTCCCAACGTGACCGTGCAGAACGACTTCCCCGATGCGGTTACCGTGTTCTTGGACTGGGGCCACTTCGACCGTCGCCTCGGCGTGGTCGACGGACATGCCACCAGGACGATGCAGCTTCCGTCCTGGATCGTCGGAGATCGCTCCGTGGTCCGCCTCTTCGTGGTTCGCAAGAACGGGGAGGAACTCGCGTCCCAGGACCTCGAGATCGAACGCGGACATCCGCTCGGATTGATCGTGCCGACGCCGGAGCCGGCCAAAGCGGTTGAGTACAAGGTCTTGCCGCCGGAGGAGCTCTCGGAGACCACGCTGACCGTCACCAACGAGCGTGCGGTGGACGTCGTGGTCTACGCAGAAGAGCATGACGAGTTCGACGTGCGCCTGGGTACGGTGCCGGCGCACAGCACCAAGACGCTCGAGTTCCCGACCTCGGCGGTGCGCCCCGATGAGTCGGTGATGGTCGTGGTCCACCCGTTGAGGGGTCTCGATCTGGAGAGCTATCCGCTTCAGATCCGCCGCGGTGAGCACCTCGCCCTGACGCTGAAAGCCAAGGGCTGAGCCGGGGTGCAGGGGGGCCGGGGGCGGTAGAGCCCCCGGCCCTGTAGGCCTTCCTCCCCGCGGTGGGTCGGGAGAAGCATGCGACCGGCACGCGGCGACACGCGAACCGGGCGTTCCCGCGCACCGCGGGCTATCTTTGGGATCCCCCCTCGTCGCCCCTGACGTGAGACGCAGTTTCACTTCGGCTTCAGGAGGGAGCCATGTCTACTGAGGGCATTACAAGACGTACCGAGACCACCCCCCGGACCCGCGCGGATGCGGGGAAACCACTGGCCTCCTATCCGGCCTCCACAGTCGGGCGCCTGATGTCCAAACAGGTCCATCGGGTCGGTGTGGACGCTTCACTGAACGAGGCTGCCCGCCTCATGTGGGACCGGGACATCGGTGCGGTTCCCGTCGTGGACGGACAGGGCAAGGTGGTCGGGATGGTCACGGATCGAGACATCGCCATGGCCGCCTACATCCAGGGCAAGCCGCTCACTCGCATTCCAGTGCGATCGGTGATGAGCCGGGATGTGATCTCGCTCAGCTCGGCCGAGCCGCTACACAAGGCCTCGACGCTCATGCGTCGTCATCAGATCCGCAGGCTACCCATCGTCGACGAACAGGGTGTCGCCAGCGGGATGTTGACGCTCTCCGACCTCGCCCGCAGCAGCATCACGGGCGAAGGCGACGGGCTGACCGAGCACGATCTGGCCGATACGCTGTGCTCGATCTGCGCTCCCAGGACCTCCCTGGGCGCGGAGGGCGAGACGATGCTCGGTGCACCTGCCTAGCGCAGCAGAGTCAGGCCCGCCTGGGCCTTGGCCAGACGTGCAAGAAGCGCCGCTCGAGCAACCATGGCGTCTGCCCGGTGAACGGGAGCCGGCGAGCCCGCAGGGGTTCGCCGGCACTTCCGCCCAAAGCACGCCGGGGAGTGGGCCTCCTAGCCCACGCCTCCCCAGGCGAGGCCGACGGCGAACAGAAGGGAGAAGGCCAGGTCGAGCATCCCCGCCTGCGCAGTGACCGGGCGTAGTGCTTCATGACCGCGCAGCTTCCAGACACGGACCGCGAGCCAGGCGCCCAAAGGCAGCGTGAGCAGGGGCAGCAGGACCGGAGCTCCGGAACCGCTCATCCAGAGCACCAACGGGACCCCGTACGCGAGGCAGGTGAGGAGCACCAGCTCGACTCGACTCCAGGTCTCCCCCAGCACGACCGCCAGCGTGATCTCACCTTTGGCCGCATCGAACTCCCGATCCCGAATATTGTCGATGACGAGGATGTTCGTGGTCAGGGCAGCGACCGGGAGACTCACCAGCACCGCGCTCGCCGGCAGAGATCCGGGAGGCGGCCCGACCAGGAATGGTGTGCCCAGCGCGGCTGCTGCCTGTACGTAGTAGGCCCCTGCAACGGAGACGACACCGAAGAAGACGAAGAAGAGTGGGTCGCCCAGGGCGCGGTCGCCGAGCGGAAACGGATCGGAGGAGTAGGCCAGGCTGGCCAGGATGCTGGCAATGCCGATGACGAGCGCAGGCACGCCCCCGATCCACACCAGGTAGAGGCCTGCGACCAGCGCGCCGGCGTAGCAGACACGGGCCGCGTGGCGAAACTGATCGATGCTCAGCCGGCCGCTTGCGATCGCCTGCACGAACTCGGGGTGTTCCCGGTCATCGGGGTGCCGGCGCAGGTTGTTGTAGTTGTCTGCGATCACACCGCCGAGCTGGATCAGCCACCCCGCAAGGAAGGCGGCGAGGGCGGGGCCGATCGCGGCGACGCCGTGCGAGGTGGCCAGCCCGAACGCGACGGCCACGGGAGCGAGCGCCGTGGGAAGCGTGTGTCCGGGATAGAGCAGCTGGCGAAGCCCGGCCGGCCGCAGTACCGGTGCTCCCTCAGCGTCGCCGGTTGTCACTCGGAGCCGCCCCGCTCCAGCGACGCCTGTAGCCGCGGCAGAATCGCGTCCGTCCAAGCGGCGTAGGCGTCGCCGCTCAGCACGTCCTTCCCGTACTCCAGACATACCCGGTAGCGCAGCACCTCCAGCCGTTCGGGTGTGGAGGCGATGCGCGCGAGGGCTTCGACGTTCGCATCCGGTGATCCGCCGGCCTTCAAGCGCTGGGTGATGTCGGACATGACGTTGCCTATGGCCGCGCCCTCCAACTCCTGCGCCTCCGGCGAGGGTGGGACGCAGGAGACCTGGATGCCGTCCAAACGGTTGAAGACCACCGGCTTGTCGGGAAAGGTGGTGCACCCGCCGATCGCAGCGCCGGCGACGCCCAAGGCCAGGGCGCTCAGGGTGCGGAGCAGGCGCGGCGCCCGGCGCGACCCTCGGGCGCTCAGGCGTCGGGTGCAGTGCGCGCCGAGGGTCATCGCACCTCTCGCGCGTCTACCCGATCGCACCGATCGCCTGGATCTCGATGGCGGCGCCGTAGTGGAGCGGGGCCACCGGCACCACGGCGCGGGCGGGCCGGTGCTCGCCCAGCATGCGCGTGTACACGTCGTTGACCGTGGCCCAATCGTCGCCGTTGGAGATGTAGATGGTCATTTGCACCGTGCGGGACAGGCTGCTTCCGCCAGCCTCCAGGATCGCCTCCACATTGCGGAGGGCCTGTTCGGCCTGCTCCGCCACCGTGCCCAGCGCGCGAGTCGGATCGCCCGGGCGGAAGGGCAACTGTCCGGACACGTAGACCAACCCGCCGTAGACGATCCCCTGCGAGTAGTGGCCGCCAGCGGCGGGTGCGCGATCGGTGGTGACGGATCGGATGGCGCTCAAGGCTCCTCCGGGCAGCGCTGCGAGGGACGTCGGGGTGCCGGGAGGATGGATGTGCCGACGCCGACCGGCAAGCGCTGGGCTCGCGCGGGTCCCGCGCCGGACCGGAATGCGCCGAGCGCTGAGTCGAACTAGGCTCCGACGAGATCCGCCTCGAGCAGGCGCGCCACCTCGTCCAGGCCCCGGTCGATTCCACGGCGCGTCGCCGTCAGTCGGTCCAGTTCGGTCAGGGTGCGGTCCACCGACTCCGTGAAGTCCGTGAGCTCCTCGCGCGCACCTTCGACCGCGCGGCCCACGTTGCGGAAGAGGGAGGCGAACGCGCCGGCGTCCTCCACCCGGCTCGCTTCGACCCGCCCGGTGAGGTGCGTGATCTCCAGTGTGCGGACGAGCCCCTTCAGGTCCTCGAGCAAGCTCAGGAGGGGGGAGAGGTGGCTGACCACCGCACCGTATCCCGAGAACACGTGCCCCAGCGCGTCCCGCAGGCAGGTGATGAGCGCGCGCAGACCGTCTTCTGCCACAGTCCCTTCGCCCCCGACGTCGGCGAGGGCGGCCGGATCGAGTAGTTCTGCGAGAAAGCTCAGCACCATCTCGAGCTGCAAACGTGCCACCGTCGTGTGGAAGGCGGCCGCCTGTAGCTGGTGGGAGGCCTCGCGATTGTGTCCGCCCAGCGCCACCGCCAGGGATTGGCAGGCGTCGGCCTGCTCCCCGATGGCGTCGGCGATCACGGCCAGGGGAGCACCCCGCTCGCCCAATCGAGCCGAGGCGGCCGTGGCGTTCAATGAGGCCATCCGCACATTCCAGGCGAGATCGCGCAGGAAGCGCGACTTCTCTTCGAGCTTGGTCGACAACTCCAGGAAGCGGTCGAGTTGGGCGAACTGGCGCTCGAGCGCGCCCAGTAATGACTGGCAGCGGTGGTGCACCCTGGCCAGTGGGACGTCCGCTGCGGCGGTGGGCGCGGCGCCCCCCTCTTGGGAAGGCGCGTGCAGGTGCATCTCGCGGTCGCGATTGCGCGCCTCGGCGGGAAGCGCCTGCATCATGAGTGCGTCGTAGTCGGCGAAGCCCAGTGAGCCCAACAGCCCGGGCAGCATGGCTACCGATGCGTCCAGCCCACCGGGGCGATCACCGCGGGCTTCATGCTCGCGCTCGACCTCTCGTAGCTGTCGGTAGGCCTCCTCGACCACAGGCAGCATCTGCGTGGTCGGCTTGAGGCGCACCGACAGGTAGCCGTCCACGCCGGGGATGGGCACAGCCGTGGCGAGCACCCAGTAGTAGGAGCCGTCCGCCGCCATGTTCTTGACGTAGGCCGCAATCGCGCGCCCGGCCTTCAGGTAGTCCCACAGCACCCGGAAGACCGCCCGGGGCATGTCGGGGTGGCGAATCAGGCTGTGCGGCTCTCCGATCATCTCGTCGAGCCGGTAGCGGCTCACGCGACAGAAGACGTCGTTGCCGCTCTGGATCTTGCCAGTGTGGTCCGTGGTCGAGAAGAACAGCTCCCCGATCTCGAACCGGCTCTCGCGGTCGATCGGGTTCTTCGGGCGTGCGGGCATGGATGGGCCTCCTCCTGCGGGAGTATCGGCAGATCGGGGGCGCTTGCTGAGCGGGGGCCGCCCCGGGGCGTGGCCCCGATCCGCGACCCCTTGGGGAGTCCAGCGGTGGGACCCACGGCGCCCAACCGCCCACCTTGGCCGGCCACCGGCCCCGGCCGTACACTGGAGCCCGTCGCGCCCCGCGGGCGCCGCCAGAAGGCGGGGTCCGGCGAGCGGGTCCGGGCGCCCTGCAGAGCGTGCTCACGGAGGGGCGAGTGGCATCGTCGAACCGGCGGATCTCGTTGGGGACCGCGGCGGCGCTGGTGGTGGTGTTGGGCTGCGGGGGCGGCGAGGGCGCTGGCGAGGCCGGGCCTCGGGACGTCGCCACGTTCCGGCTCGCCCTGTTCAACATCCAGGAGCTTTCGACGGACAAGCTCATGGACGTGGACGATCACGGCGTCGGCCAGGATCCCCAGGCACGTGCCGCCGCGCAGATCATCCAGCGGATCCGACCCGACATCCTGGTGCTGGAGGAGATCGACCACGACTACGAAAGCGTCGAGCATGGGCTGGACCTGAACGCGCGCCGCTTCGTGCAGGCCTACCTGAACAAGGGCGACCACCCGATCGACCTGCGCTACTCCTACGCCGCACCCAACAACACCGGCATCCTGTCCGGCGTCGACCTGAACGGGGATGGGATCGTGGCCACGGAGAAGGACGTGGGCACCCGGACCTACGGAGACGACAGCTACGGCTACGGCGAATACCCCGGCCAGTACTCCATGGCGGTGGTCTCCCGCTTGCCGCTCCTGGCCCAACGGGCGCGTACCTTCGCGCGGTTCCACTGGACCGCGCTGCCCGGCAACCACCTGCCTCCGGACTTCTATGCGCCGCGGGCGCTGCAGGCTCTGCGGCTGTCCAGCAAGTCGCACTGGGATCTGCCCGTGCAGGTGGGCGACACCGTGGTGCACCTGCTGATCAGCCATCCTACGCCTCCCGTTTTCGACGGCGAGGAGGACCGCAACGGCCGTCGCAACTTCGACGAGATCCGGTTGTGGTCGCTGTACCTGGACGGATCGGAGGCCCTGCGCGACGACGAGGGACGGGCCGGTGGCTACGAGGGCGGCGCCCCGTTCGTCGTCGTGGGTGACTTGAACGCCCGCCCCAACGCGGACGAGTCCCTGTACGAAGGGCACACCGCGATCGCCCAATTGCTCGAGCGCACGGACCTCCGGGACTCGGGTCCGTTCCTGGTCAGCGAGGGGGGGCGGCGGGGGCGCCCGTCCGGTCCTCCCGACCACTGGGAACGCGCCACCACCGGCTTCGGAGGCGGCTCCCGCATCGACTATCTGCTGCCCTCCCTGGGTCTCGAGATCCTCGACGGTGGGGTGTTCTGGCCCGCGGCCACGGACGACCCCCAAGGCGCGGAGTGGGCCGAGCGCGCGTCGGACCACCGCCTGATCTGGCTCGACCTGCGCCTGCCTTCCTGACCTCCTGGGGCGGCCCTCCCGCCCAACGGGCGATCCCGGCCGGAAGGATTCCCCGCCTTCCTACGTAGATCACCGTGGACGCCTACGTCGTTGAAACCCGATGGCGGTGTCCTGCGTTCGTGAGATTGAACGCCACAATGGATGGGCGTCGCATTCCATGCCGCTCGTTCGTTGGAACACAGAAGAGACCACACCCCCGAGAGGCGCGGAACGCGCACGCACGATGACCACCGAAGACCGTAGCACCCTTCTCCTGACTGACGTCGGCGAGGTCCAGAACCTCGCCTCCGACGTTCCCGCGTTGCGCAGGGACTACCGGCGGATCCGCGTGGATCTGGCGGACCTGCCCGACCCGGCCCGTCATGCGTGGGAGCTACGCCTGAACCGGCATCTGCGAGGGCGCGGGACGGAGCTGGCGGCCATTGGATACGTCGTGGCCCTGGTCCTGTATGGCGCCTACCTCTGGGTGGCCCGTGGAGCTCTGCCGGATTCCTTGGACGCGCTCTCGGTCGGAGTCGCCCTGATGGTGGGAGGCGCGGCGGTGGGGAAGGTGATCGGGCTCACGCTCGCGAACCGGGCGCTCCGCCGAAGCGCGATCCTCTTGGAGGCGCTGCTGCGCGCCTCGTCGTCCTCGGAGCGTGCCTCCCGGGACGGCACCCCCGGTCCCCGACCGGGCGACCGCCTGGCGCGGGTCGCCTGAGCCGTGCCCGGGCCTCCGCAAGGGGGCTCGGGCAGGGCTGCTTCCACGCCGCATCAGGTCCCGCGGCTCCCCCCTGTTGAACGGTGGCAACGCGCCCCGTTGCCTGGTCCCGCGCTTGCACGCCTCCTTCCGCGCCCCGGTCTCCGGTTGGCCGGGCCCACGGTTCGGAGAATGCTATGCGATTCAGCCATAAGTTCGGATATGCCTTGGCCTTAGCGGCCATGCTCCCCCTGGGTGCCTGCGACGTCATCGCGGGCCCGGAGGCGAGCACCAATGTCTCCCTCTCGGTCGCGCTGGCCCAGAACAGCGCAGCGGCCGTCGCGGCTCGGGACGTCATCCAGCAGGTGGAGGGCGACGAGCTGGTGCTCACCCGGGTGGCCCTGGTGTTGAGGGACATCGAGCTCAAGCGGAAGTTCCGCGATCAGTGCCTGGACGGCGTAGGCGGGGACAGCTGCGAGAAGATCGAGCTGGGCCCTGTCCTCCTGGAGCTACCCCTGGATGGTTCGGTGGACCAGGTCCTGGCCGTCGATGTCCCCGCCGACACCTACGAGGAGCTCGAGTTCGAGATCCACACGTTGAGTGGCGATCGGCAGGCGGCACTCGACCTGGTGGCGGCCCATCCGGAGATGGACGGTGTCAGCATCCGTGTCGAAGGCACCTTCAACGGACAGTCCTTCGAGTTCAACGAGACGCTGTCCGAGGAGCAGGAGATCGAGTTCTCCGAGCCACTCGTGATCGCGGAAGACACGGGCCCGACCAACCTGACGCTGACGCTGGACGTCACCGGGTGGTTCAAGCGCTCCAATGGTTCGCTGATCGATCCGTCCTCGGCCGGGCCGGAAGGCGCGAACCGTAACCTCGTGCGTGACAACATCCGCCGCTCCATCCGCGCCTTCGAGGACGAGGATCGGGACGGTCAGGATCGCCACGGGGACGACCACGGCGGTTGACCGACTGACGTAGGGCTTCTGGTACGATCGAGCCCCGGACCGCGCTGCGGTCCGGGGCTCTTGGTTTTCACAGGGGTGGTGGTCAGCCGGCGGTGCACCCCAGGACTTTGGGGCACCCCCCGGGCGCGGTGACCGCGTTGTAGGTCTGTCGGCAGAACGCGTTGCTTTCGAACCGATTGGTCCCGGTGAGGTCGGGATCGTTGTACAGGGGTGAGGCCCAGAGCGCAGCGATGCCGAAGCCCGCGCTGTGGTGGATCCAGCTGTTCGTGATCAGGTCCGGCGGCGGCACATACTGCGTGTCGAAGTCGCCGACGAAGAGCGCGGCGGCGTCCGGAGTATTCGCCGGCCTGCAGTTGTTGGAAGAGATGCCGCTGGGCGCGCCCGCATAGGCGATCTCGACGTGCTTCAGCCGCGAGCCGTTGGCGGTGTTCAACCAGAGTCCCACCCAGTCGCCTGGGGAGGGCAAGAGCTCGCCCGACGTGAAGACGATCGGCTTGGCCGACGTGCCCACCGCATCGAGCACGCCTACGGTGTTGGTGGGCGCTCTGCCGTCATAGCCGAAGGTCAGCCGCGCGCCCGGCTGCGTTGGGGTCATCCTGGGGAACTTGAGCACGACGCCCGGTTCGATGGTGAGCGTCACGGGGGCGGTCGCCGGGGGGCGCGCCGCCACGCGCAGGCCGCTCGTCTGGATGCGTACCGGAACACCGCGGTCGAGGATGGTCATGTCGGCGAATACGTCCGCACTCGGCCCGATGACCATGATCTCGTCGATCGCGTTTCCTCGATAGGAGCCCTCAGGCAGGCTGCCGAGCGACATCATGGTGGCGCGCACCGCGTACTCGCCGGCTCCGCGGATGCTGATCTGCCTCGAGTCCGCCGTGAAGGCCGCGTTGGCGTCGAGATAGAGCCCCGCACCCAGCGGCGAGTCGATGGTCAGGTCGCTGGCGCGCAGCACCGGGACCGGCGGTTCGAAGTATCCCGCACCGGAGACCACGATCCCGGCGTTGTCGTAGCTGCCGCGCAGATCGCCGCCCCCTTGGAGCACGGTGTAGCTCAGGTCGATCAAGGACGTCGGACTGCGGTTGAACAGCGCACCCCAGGGCTGGAGGACATCGGCGCGCCGGAAGGAGACGAAGTGTTGGCTGTCCGTTCCGGCCGACACCAGCGTGGCGCTGTCGCGCACCGTGATCGAGGCACGGTATCCCAGCGCCACCACCGCGCACGGTTCGATGGTCACCGTCGCGCGGTTGCGGATCGAGATGTCGAACGGCACCACATGCATCACTCCGTCGCCCACCCAGGTCTCATCGGCGCTGATGTCTCCGGAGTGATTGACCACGATGCTGTCCGTCATCCCGCATGGGATCGTGCCGCCTCCGCCTGCGACCCCGGTGTGAACCGCGCGTGCCTGCGCGCTGCGGGTCGGAAGGGTCAGCAAGGCGGCGAACGCAAAGGAAAGAAGCAGGGCCGGGAGGGCGTGCCTGCGGGGCGAAGGGCTCATGGGTCCGCCTACCGTACGGGTCGGCTGTCCTGCCGCTGGGCGGCCTCGTCATTCCAGTAGTACGGCCCGAACGGCACGCGGGCCGGCCACACCTGGTCGAGCGTGTCCCCCTCCCACATGCGGCCACCCTTCATCACGTAGCGGATGTCCTCGGTGTTGCGGATGTCGTCCAGGGGGTTGGCGTTGAGCACCATCAGGTCCGCCAGTTTGCCTGGAGCCAGGGTGCCGATGTCCTGCTCCGCGCCCAGGAAGTGCGCCCCGTGCTTGGAGGCGACCTCCAGCGCGCCGAGCGGTCCGAACGCCGCGGCCGCCATCCACACCTCCCAGTGCGAGCCGATGCCGTGCGCCTGCCCGTGCGAGCCGATGGCTCCCCAGCCGCCTTCGGCCACGATGTCGAACAGGGTCTGCGAGATCATGGGGAAGCCGTAGTGCTCTTCCGGGCGCAGCATGCGGCGCTGCTGGTGCGGCACCGTCTGACGCCAGGGCATGAAACGGCGCTGCTTGTCCTTCTGCCACACGTTGGACTCGGCGAAGAAGAATTCCTCGTTCCAAGGGCCCGTGCCCCCTACCACCCACGTCGGTGAGTAGACCGAGTGCGTGCGACCGAAGAACTTGTGCACGTCACCATAGGTGACGACGTAGCTCATGGGGTGTTCCCAACCCGTCTGGCCGTCCAGGATCATGCTGAGGTTGTAGGCCAGGTCGCTGCCCTCGGCGGTGACCATGAGGCCGCGCTTGCGCGCCGCCTCCGACACCCACTGCCGCTGGTCGCGGCGCGGCTGCAGGTACTGCTTGATGCCGGTGGCGCCCCAGGAGGCCAGACGCGCCACGTTCTGCTCGGCGACCTCCTGGGTGCGCAGGTCGTTCTGACGGCCCCCGTCGCCGCGATAGAGCGGATCGCCGGTGCTATAGGTGCGCGGCCCGATCACCATGCCTGCTTCGATCAGCTCGGCGGTCGGGAACACGTTCTGCGACCACATGGAGTTGTCGAGGTTGGTGGTCACGCCGTACGCGAGATAGACCGCCTGCTCGTAGGAATGCGCGGGAATGATGCCGCGATGCTCGCGGTAGTGGTGCGCGTGCATGTCCACGAAGCCGGGGATGATGGTGCCACCGTTCAGGTCCACCACCGAGTCCGCGTCCGAGACCTCACAGGCGCCGACCTGGCCCACGCAGCGGATGCGGGCTCCGTCCACCACCAGCACACCGCGTTCGATGACGCCAGCCGCGCCGTTGGGGCGGGCCTGGTCCTCAAGCGTGACGATGCGCGCACCGGTGAGCGCCACGACACCCGTGGGCGTAGCGCGCGGATGCTGCATGGCGATGCTGAAGGTGTCGGTGCTGGCCTCGCGCACATGGTGCATGAAGAAGCGGTCGGCATTCCCGAACGTCAGCGTGTTGGCGTCCAGCCAGGTTGGGAACAGCCCACCCTCGGTGCTGAGCTGCGTGACCGGCAAAGCGCCATTGCGCTTGGCCACATGCACCGCGTCCGAGCCCGTGCCCACCGCGGGGAGTGGCGCCAGGTAGACGTTGTCGCCCTCCTGGAACGCGACGTTCCTGCCGTCGGGTGACATCACCACCTCGTCCGCGTACGGGAAGGTGGCGTGCGTGCGCTTGTCGGAGCCGTCCGGTCGCACCGACACCAGAGCGGTACGGCCGCGGGCCCCTTCGGATTCGTCCACCTCCGGATAGTGGATGCGGCCTTGCGCCACCGACGCGCGCACGATCTGCCGCCTCGAGTCCTGATGCGCCTCACCCTCCGGTCCGGTGGCCTCACGCGCCACGAACGTGGCAGCTCCACCGGCGGCGGGGATCCGCACCAGCTCGTGCCAGGGCGTCCAGGCCCAGCCGCGTCCGCGCTGGGTGGCGCCGCCCCCTCGGGCCACGATCAGAGCGGTGCCGTCTTCGCTCCAGACCGGATGGATGTATTCGGCGGGCTCAGTGGACACCTGCTCCGGGCGGCCGCGACCGTCCGTGCGGATCTTCCACACATGGCCGGTGGCGGGCTCCTCCCAGGTGGTGAACGCGATCCAACGCCCGTCGGGTGACCAGGCGGGCGAGTACTCCATGGGCTCGAAGCCCTCCGGGGTAAGTCGCCGCGGCGTCCCGTCCGGGAGGTCCTTCAGCCAGATGCGTCCGACCGCTTGGAATGCCACCCGCCGTCCGTCCGGTGAGGCCGCGTGCCAGCGCGTGAACTTCACGGGGAAGGCGCCGTCGCCGATGCGGAAGTCGGCACGCGTCTGTTCGGACACCGTCCGCTGCACGCGGGCGCTGAACTCGATGGTGCCGACGTTCCCCGTGGCGACGTCCAGGCGGCGGATCTTTCCGCCCTGGTTGATGACGATGGCGCTGCCATCCGGCGTCCAGTCGTAGCCGGGCAGCACGCGCAGCGTCTTGATGGTCTCGGTCATGTCCGATTCGATCGGATCCATGATCACGCGTTCGGCACCCGTCTGAAGGTCCCGCAGCCAAAGCGCCGTCCGCGGCCCATAGGTGTGGCCTTTCCAGGTGATGGTGCCGTCGGGGATGCGGCGAGCGAAGGCCAGCCAGCGTCCGTCCGGAGAGACCTCCCCCGCGTAGGCGCCGCCGCTGGACGCGCGGATCTGCTGCTGGGCGGTGCCGGCCGTGATGGGCACCACCTCGCCCGTGGCCAGTTCCAAGCGCGCGAGCTGGCGGTAGCCCTTGAGGGCGTCCCCGTACCCGATGGTGACGTTGCCCCCCTCATTGCGCGTGAAGTAGATGTGCGCGCCGGTCGGGTCGAAGCTCGGCCAGCTGGCGCCTGCCACGGTCGTGAGCGAGACGCCCTTGCCGCCATCCCTGTGCACCATCCACAGCCCGCCACGGTCGTTCTGCCCGGGCTCCGGCAGGGGCTGACGCCGCACCACGATGTAGCGGCCATCCGGGCTCCACACCGGCTCCACGAAACGCGCGCTCTGATCGGAGAGCACCGCGCGTGGGTTGGAGCCATCCGCGTCCATCACCCACAGGTTGTTCTGACCCCCGCGGTCGCTCACAAACGCGATCATGGATCCGTCTGGCGACCACCGCGGGTGGTAGTTGGTGGAGACGCCCGCGTCCTGCGTGAGCAACTCAGCCGTGCCACCCGCGATGGGTACCCGGTAGATCTGGGCCAGCAGATCGAAGACGATCCACTGACCGTCCGGGGAGACGTCCAGCGACATCCAGGTGCCTTCATCGGTGGTGAAGTCCACCTGGGTGGTGCGGCCGCGGGCCTGGGTGACGTCCCACGTGTCGGCTTGCTGCGCCGCCAGCGGGGCGGTGCCAAGCAGTCCACCCGCGCACAGCAGCGCCAGGGCCGGAGCGGCGCACGGGAAGCGGCGCCCTGCACCCCGATTCCCCGTGATGCGGCGCCCACCACCGGACGTTCGCCGCTCCGGCCCGGCGCTCACATCGCCCCCAACGCGCGCGTGGCCTCTTCGATCCCCGCGGCGGCGCGCTCGATGGCGGCCGCAGTGCGCTGCACCTGATCCGGCACCTGATCGAACTCGCGTTCCTCGATCGCCTCGCGTACTCCGGGCAGCGTCTTCACCCCGTAGCCCGTGTAGAAGCCCGGCGCGTAGATGCGGTGGCGGAACCAGGGACGACGCGGCAGCCCGCCCTCGTCCATCATGCGCTGCTCGAGGCCCTGCAACACGTCGTTCACACGCTGCACGGTGGTGGCGTTGGGGTTGCCGGCCAGGAAGCCGGGCAAGGCCCGGTCGTAGGCGGTAGCCGCTTCCTCGAGGCGTCGCACCGCGTTCTGCAGCGGCGCGAAGTTGAAGTAGGGCACTTCTGCCTTGGATTCAGGTGCGATCCAGGTTTCGGTGGGATCAGCGGCCAGCTTGTAGGCGCCTTCCTCGATGAGCTTGTTCTCGCGTTCGGTCGCGGCGCGCTGGTCGTCCGCGAGCTTCTCCACCTCGCCCAGGTAGCCGCGCACGTTGTCCGCCAGACCGGCGAAACGCATGGGCAGCACGTCCGCCTCGGCGAAACGCAGCACGATGCGGCCGGCCACGTCGGCCAGGGCCACACCGTAGTGGAAGCCCGGATCACCGAAGCGGGAGTAATGGTCGAAGGAATCGAACTGCGAATGGTAGGAGCCACCGCCGCCCTCGCCCCCGAAGCCCACGTTCAGCGACTGGATGCCCAGGTGTTGTAGGAAGGGCGTGTAGTCGGATCCCGATCCCAGCGGAGAGATGCGTAGCTCCGCGCGCGTCATGGCTTCGCGGTCGCCGCCCACGGCCTGCGCCGCGCGCGTCCGTTGCCAGGCGCTCACCCCCGTCTGCGGGTCGGTGACGGACTTGGCCACCTGATTGACGAAGCTCTCCAATGCGTGCGATCCGCCGGCGCCCAGGAAGCCTCGCCCGTTGCCGTCCGTGTTGAGATAGAGCACGGCCTTCTGCTGCAGCTCAGCCGCGTGCTGCTCCGCCCATTCGGTGGAGCCCAGCAGGCCCGGTTCCTCGCCGTCCCAACCGGCGTAGATGATGGTGCGGCGTGGCCGCCAACCGGTCTTCATGAGCTCACCGATGGCGCGCGCTTCCTCCAACACCGCCACCATGCCGCTGATGGGGTCACCGGCGCCCATGGCCCAGCCGTCCCGGTGGTTGCCGCGCACCACCCACTCGTCCGGGTATTCACTGCCTTGGATGCGGGCGATCACGTCGTAGGCGGGCTTCAAGCTCCAGTCGAACTCCAGCTTCAGATGGACGCGCGCCGGTCCCGGGCCCATGTGGTAGGTGATGGGCAGCGCGCCCCGCCACGAACCCGGAGCCACCGGCCCGCCCAGGGCAGCCAGCAGCGGCTGCGCGTCCGCGTAGGAGATGGGCAGCACCGGGATCTTCATGATGACCGGCGACTCTTCGACCGTGTAGCGTTCGGTCTCCGCCTTGGCGCCACGACCGGGGGTGAGCGGATCGCCCGGGTACTGGGGCATGTCCACCACCGAGCCGCGCTGCACACCGTCCTTCATGCGGTAGGCGCCCTCGGGGTAGACGTCCCCCTGGTAGTAGCCGTCATCGCGCGGGTCGGAGTAGATGATGCAGCCGATGGCGCCGTGCTCGTAGGCGACCTTGGGCTTGATGCCGCGCCACGATCCGCCGTAGCGCGCGATTACGATCTTGCCCTTCACGTCGATGCCGCGCCGGGCCAGCTCTTCGTAGTCGGCCGGGATGCCGTAGTTGACGTAGACCAGCTCGCCCGTGACGTCGCCGTCCGCCGAGTAGGCGTTGTAGGTGGGCAGCCGTCCCGCCACGTTGGAGGTGGCGTCCTCCTTGAGCGTGGGCTCCTGCAGACGCGCGCGGAAGCGCGTGGGCGCAACCAGCTCCAGCTGGCGCGTGCGGGGCATGGGGAAGAGCACCTGGAACTCCTCCAGCTCGGCCTGCCAGCCCCAGGAGCGGAACTGCTCCACCATCCACTCCGCCGTCTCCTTGTTGTGGGGCGAGCCCACATAGATCGGCTTGGAGACGATGTAGCGCATCCACTCCTCCAGGTTGGAGGCCTGGAGTTGGCTGGAGAAGCGCTGCTCCAGCTCCATCTGGGAGCGGGCCCGCTCGGCCGTGAACCCGAGCAGGTCGGGGTCGGCACTCTGGGCGGGCGTGAACGCGAGCAGGGCGGTCAGCGCCCCGGTCAGGATCAAGGAACGGGCAGGGACGGACATCGGGTACGGCCTCGGTGTTGGTTGGGTCGGGCTCGGTTCAGCAGGTTCGGGGGTGGGGGGCGGAGGGGCAAGGTTGAAAAAGGAGAGGCCCGGGAAGAGCCAGAACTCCAGCGCTTCAGTCTGAGCGCCAGGGAGCCGGCGCCTGGCTGTTGGATGCCGCGTTGCCCGGGGCGGCTGTCGAAGGGGGGGTCAGCCTGATCCGACGGCCCCATGAAGGGGTTGGCCGCGCGGTGCCTTCCACCGCGTGAGAGGTCCCGTCTCCGCGGGGTCGAGCAGCCGGCTTCCCTTCTCGCGATCAGGTCCGTCACGCGCACACGTCCCATCCTGCCATGGACGGATTCGAGCTCGCGGCGAAGGCATGGTCTCGGATGGACCATGTCGAGGGCCAGCAACCCGCCCTGTCGGCGCTCAGCCCTGTCATATGGCGTGTCGATGGCTCTTCTGACCTAGATGCGGCCGATCGGCCGCCGTACGCCCGCACGGAGCGTCGCAGGAGGGCCGCATAGATTTCATGCAGCGGGGCGTACGGTCCCGCCTGAATCGCTGCTCCCGTCCGGAGGTCAACGTGCCGCAGGTTCGTCCAACCCAACCCGCCCGGCCGACCTCATTCGACGTTCCCGCGGGAACGTCCTTTGATCCCCCTGCGCAGTCCAGCGGCGCACCCACGCTGCGCCTGGTTGTGAGTCCCGGCGAGTACGCTAGCACAGAGGCACTAGCCGATCAGATCGCCGAGCTCTCCGCCTACATGCACGCCGCCGAGCACCGGCTACTGGAGCTGATCCTCGAGTTCGACGTGCGCGAGGGTTGGGGCGATGCCGGCTTCCGTAGTTGCGCGCAGTGGTTGAGTTGGAGAACCGGCGTGGCTCCGGGCGCGGCGCGCGAACGGGTTCGTGTGGCCCGGGCACTAGCCTCGCTCCCTGAGATCTCCCAGGCCATGCGTCGGGGTCAGCTCTCCTACTCCAAGGTGCGGGCCGTGAGCCGCGTGGCAACTCCCGACAACGAACGCGAGTTGCTCGAGTTTGCGCTGGCCGGCACGGCCGCCCACGTGGAGCGTCTGATCCGCGGTTGGCGGCGTGTGGATCGATTGGAGGCGGCGGAGGAGGAGCGGCATCGTCACGCCCAGCGCTTCTTGGAGTTCCGCACGGAGGAGGATGGCTCGGTCAGGATCGAAGGGAAGCTCGATCCCGAGGTCGCAGCTGTGCTGAGGCGTGCCCTGGACGCTGCTGCGGAAGCGCTCCTCCGTCGGCCGGGGACAGGAGAACGCAACGGGGAAGCCGGAGGCGAGGCGGCCCTCCCCTCCGCTACCCAGCGTCGTGCAGACGCCCTCGGGCTCCTTGCCGAGCAAGGGCTCGCGTCCGGGTTCCCGGACTCCGCTCCGGGTTCGCGGGCCGACCGGTTCCAAGTTGTCGTGCACATCGAGGCCGAGGAGCTTCCGGACAAGGCGCCGAGCGGCGGCGCCGTGCTGGACGGACATCTGGACGTTCCCGCGGGAACGTTTCGACGCCTGTCGTGCGATTCCTCGAAGGTGCAGATGACGCACGGCGCGGACGGCGGCACTCTGTCCGTGGGGCGGCGCACTCGAACGGTGCCTCCAGCCATCCGCAGGGCGTTACGGCACCGGGACGGTGGCTGTCGGTTCCCCGGGTGCGGCAACCGATTCGCCGACGCCCATCACATCAGGCACTGGGCCGACGGTGGCGAGACCCGTCTGGACAATCTGGTGCTGCTATGTCGGTATCATCACCGCGCAGTCCACGAAGGTGGCTTCACCGTGACGTGCCAGGCTGATGGCAGCGTGCGGTTCACGGATTCGATGCGGCGTCCTTTGGAAACGGCCCCCATGCTTCCCAAGGTCCCGACGTCGTGGAGTGCCACCCGTCGCGAGAGGTGGCCCGGTGTCCACACGACCGGTGACATGACGCCGTGGTCCTGCGCGTCGCGCTGGGCCGGAGAGTCATGGGATCTGGACCTCGCTCTGCAAGGCCTTCGAGGGCCGCAGACTATCGGACGCACCTCAGCGAGGGAATGAGGCCCCCGCAGGGCGCCGGCTTGGACGGAGAGACCCTACCCTTTCCCTTGGTCGGCGGCGATTGCCGAGCCGGTGCCCTCGTCGGAGATTGCTGGCGCAGCTCCCGTTCGGCCCGTCGGTGAGGCCGCGTCTCGTCCGTGTTCTGCTGGAGGGTCCGTTCATGGGAACCGTACGGCTTGCTCTGATCGTGGCTGTCCCCTTCGGGCTTGCCCTTTCTGCCTGCACGGACGCCCAGCAGCCCCAGATCCAGCTCGATCTCGACGACATCGCCGGCGTAGTTACCAGCGCCGACGGGCCCGAGGCCGGCGTGTGGGTGATCGCCGAGACGGCCGACCTCGGAACGCGCTTCGCGCGCATCGTCGTGACCGACGACCAGGGTCGCTACCTGGTGCCCGATCTACCCGAAGCCAACTATCGGGTCTGGGTGCGCGGCTACGGGCTTGTCGACTCCGACAAAGTGCCTGCAGCCCGCGGTGACATCGTCCACCTGACCGCGACCGTCGCGCCGGACGCGGCCACCGCCGCCCACGTGTACCCGGCCGCGTACTGGTACGCGATGATGGGGCTGCCCAGCCCGGACGAGGTTGCCGACCTCGAGGGCGGACTCAACTACTATCTCACCTGGGTGAAGAACATGGGGTGCGTGGGGTGCCATCAGTTGGGGAACGAGGCCACCCGAACGCTGCCGGATGCCTTCGCCAGCATGGCTTCGTCGGAGGACGCCTGGACGCGCCGCATCTCATCCGGCCAGGCGGGTGGCAACATGCAAGGCATCGTGGGCCAGCTGCACGGCCTACCGATCAAGTACCTGGCAGACTGGACCGACCGGATCGCGGCGGGCGAGACTCCCGCGCAGATGCCGGCACGCCCCTCCGGGGTGGAGCGCAACGTGGTCGCCACGGTGCGGGATTGGTCGAGCCCCCAGTTCTACATGCACGACCTCTCCGGCACCGACCGGCGAGATCCGACCGTGAACGGATACGGCAAGCTCTACGGTGCGCCCGAGCTCAGCACGGACGAGGTGCCGATCCTCGATCCTGTCGCCAACCTGTCGAGCGTGTACAAGGTGCCCGTTCGGGACGAAGATACGCCCTCCACGCACGAGGCGCCGGTCGTGGCCCCGTCCGCGTATTGGGGGGACGAGCGGATCTGGGACAGCAGGGCCAACATCCACAACCCCATGCTGGATCAGGACGGGCGCGTGTGGTTCACTGCTCGGATTCGTGGGCCTGACAATCCGGACTTCTGCAAGAGCGGCTCGACCCACCCGTCGGCGATGCTGTACCCGAAAGAGCGGACGGGACGCCATCTGGCCGTCTATGATCCGGCGACGGGCGAGTACCGGTTCGTGGATACGTGCTTCAGCACGCATCACCTGCAGTTCGCCTACGACGACCGCAACACGTTGTGGACGAGTGGCGGGGGTGACGTAGTCGGTTGGCTCGACACCAACCGGTTCCTGGAGACAGGGGACGCCGCCGCCTCCCAGGGATGGGCGCCGCTGATCCTCGACACGAACGGCAATGGACAGCAAGACGCGTGGACCGAGCCCGGGGAGGCGCCGGATCCCGCCCGCGACATGCGCGTTGTCAACGGCTATTACGCGGTGATGCCGGAGCCTCGCGGCGAGGCGGTGTGGGGATCGAATGCGTTCCAGTTCCCGGGCTCGATCACGCGGCTCTCACCGGGTACCGACCCTCCGCAAACGGCGTTGGCGGAAATGTACCGGCCACCGCTGCCCGGCTTCGGCGTGCGCGGCGCGGACATCGACAAGAACGGAGTCGTCTGGGTCTCGCTGGGGAGCGGCCACCTCGGCGAGTTCGATCGGCGGAAGTGCCAGGCCCCTTTGAACGGCCCCGACGCCACCGGCGACCACTGCCCCGAAGGCTGGACACTACACGATCTGCCCGGTCCCGGGTTCGGGGATCTTCCGCAGTTCAGCGTCGAGTCCAGCTACTACACGTGGGTGGATCAGCACAACGCGCTCGGATTGGGCGAGGACGTACCCATCGCCACCGGCAACCTGTTCGACGGTGTGCACGCGTTGGTGGACGGGTCGTTCGTCACGCTCCGCATTCCCTACCCGATGGGCTTCTACTCCAAAGGATTCGAGGGGCGCATCGATGATCCGGACGCTGGATGGAAGGGCCGGGGCCTCTGGGTTCCAGAAGGGGACCGCACTCCATGGCTGAAGGAGGGCGGCAAGGGATCGAAGCCCATCGTAGTGCACTTTCAGGTGCGGCCGGATCCGTTGGCGCATTGATGGGATGCGCCCGGCCTATCCGATCGCCAGCACCTGCGCGAAGGTCACCACTACGAAACGGTCCGCTTGTCCCCGGATGACGAACGTCTCGGCGACCAGGTCCACTTCGATGGTGTACGGATAGCGTGCCCCGTCGAACTCCTGAACGCCGAGCAGCCTGCCCTGCGCATCGAAGGCGTGAAACGCGATGGTGCTCTTGTTGTCGGTGCGCGTCAGGGGCCAGTAATTCCGTCCATTCCAGCGGATGACCGGACACGTGGGACCGGCCTCCAGTGAATTCGGCCCCGAAGGACAATCGGCCCAGTATTCATTCGCATCGATGGCGCCCATCGTCTCAACCGCCAGACGGACGATCTCCGGCTGAGCCTCTTCGGGCTCGGTCGTCGAGTCGCAGGCGCCCAACGTGGACACGGCGATCGTGAGTGAGAGTACGGTCGCTACGGTGAGCGCCGGCGAGGAGGTGTTGCACATGTGGAGGCTCCCTCGGTGTGAGTGCGTCAGACCCGATGGGTCGGACGCCCGTGCCCGGCCGTCCACACACTAGGGCGCCGCGGTGCGGCGGCGACCCTCATGGCGCTCCTCCTGCGGGCCAGATTCACCCGGGGGCGCTCCGGAAGGCTACGCCATCAGCACCATGCGCCGGTGCCAGCCGCGCAGCCCCAACCACAGCAGCGCTGCGACCAAGAAGACCCCGTTCCAACCTTTCACTACCCCTTGCAGTCTTAGGGATATAACCGCTAGGGTTCGCGACCGATCACCAACCGGAGGGTCGTCGTGGCGGAGACATCACTGGAGCTGCTGAAGGGGACGTTGGACGTGCTTATCCTGAAGACGCTCAGCCGGAAGCCACTCCACGGCTACGGGATCTCACGTTGGCTCCGCGATACCACCGACGACGCCTTCACTGTCGAGGAGGGGGCCCTCTACCCGGCGCTGCGACGTCTGGAACGGCGCGGACTGGTGGAGTCCGAATGGGGCATCACCGAGACGGGTCGGGAGGCCAAGTTCTACAGCCTCACCCGGCAGGGCCGGAAGGAGCTGGAGGCGGGCGTGCGCAGTTGGAGCCGGTACGCCGAAGCGATGTCGCGCGTCCTGCTCTCGCCTGGGGGCGGATGAGCGCGCGAGGCCGTCGGCCGCGGCGCATCTTCCCGCGCTTCGCGGCCCGCGAGGACGTGGATCGCGAGCTCCTCAGCCATATCGAGATGCGGACGGATGAGCTCGAAGCCCAGGGCTGGGAGCCGCAGGCAGCGCGCGCGGAGGCTGAACGGCTCTTCGGTGACCAACGGTCGATCGGAGATGCCTGCGTGCGTCTGGAACGACGACGAAAACGAGCGGAGCGGAGGGGGACGATGATCGAAGACGGGTGGCACGATATCCGGTACGCCGTTCGGACCTTGCTGAAGGCGCCTGGCTTCACCGTGACGGCGCTGCTCACGTTGGCGCTGGGGATCGGGGCCAACACCGCGGTCTTCTCCGTGCTCGACGGTGTTCTCCTGCGCCCACTCCCCTATCCGGAGCCGGACCGATTGGTGTCGGTCGCGGAGGTGACCCGGACCGGGAGACCAATGTCCGTGGCCTACGCCAACTTCCGTGATTGGCGCGAGAGCGCGACCGGCTTCGACGCCATGGCAGCCTATCGGGCCAACACCACCACGGTGCTGGGAGGGACGCAGCCGGCCTGGGTCCCGGTCGCGGCCATCAGCGAGGATCTCTGGCGTGTCCTTCCCGTGAATCCGGTCGCTGGGCGTCTTACGGTCTCCGACGATCACGTCGATGGCGCGCCGCCCGTTGCCCTCGTGAGCACCACGTTCGCCCGCGACATCCTGGGCGCCGACCAGCCGCTGGGTCGCACCGTGGAGATCTACGGCGTGCGCGCCGAGGTCGTGGGCGTGTTACCTGCCGACTTCGACTTCCCGGTAGGCGCGCAGGTCTGGGTGCCCCTTCCGCCCCAGGGCGACAGTCGTACCGCGCACAACTGGTTCGTGGTGGGGCGGTTGCGTGCGGGTACGAGCCTCGAGGCCGCAGCCGATGAGGTGGACGCGCTGATGGTGCGCCTGGCGGAGTCGGTCCGGGGTGACGAACCGGACGAATACCTGGCTGCAGGCGCGAGTGTCACGTCCCTACGGGATCGCTTGGTGGGCAACACGCGACGCCCCTTGTATCTCCTGCTGGGCGCGGCCGGCTTCGTGTTGTTGGTGGCCTGCACCAACCTGGCCTCCACGCTCCTGGCGCGTGGGACGGCCCGCACACAAGAGTTGGCGGTCCGCTCTGCTCTGGGCGCCGGTCGTGGCCGGTTGGTCCGTCACCTCCTTGCCGAGAGCCTGGTCCTCTCGTTGAGCGGTTCCGTTGTCGGCCTGGCCCTCACCGCGGTCCTGCTGCGTGCCCTGCGCCTCGTCGGTCGGGAGTCGGTGCCCCGCATCGAGGAGATCGGCATCAGTCCGGGAGTGCTCACCTTTACCTTGCTCATCGCGCTGCTCACCGCAGCGGGATTCGGGCTGCTTCCGGCGCTGCGCACCACTGCAGGGAATCAGGCCACCACATTGCGGAACGTCCGCGGTGGTGTGGGTGGACAGGCGCGCACCTGGGGGGCGTTGGTCGCCACGGAGGTCGCGCTCGCGCTCCTGTTGCTGGTCGGATCGGGTCTGCTGATCCGTAGCTTCATCGCGGTGATGTCGGAAGATGTCGGCTTCGATCCTACCGACGTGGCCCTGACCGCCGTTGCGTTGAGCGGGGTCAAGTACCCGGAGCTCGATGACCATGCCCGCCTGTGGGACGAGCTGCTCGAGCGGATGGAGGCTTCCCCCGGAGTCAGCGCCGCCGGCGTGCTGAGCAATGTGCCCATCGAGGGCGCTCCCGACGGACGGGTGGAGTTGGACGGCGACCCCACCCGGACGTTCGATGCGCTGTACGTGGTCGCGAGCTCGGGCGCCTTCGAGGCGCTCGACATTCCGTTGCGGCAGGGGAGGCTGTTCCAGGAGAGCGACGGCGCCGGTGCTCCGCACGCAGTAGTAGTGAGCCGCTCATTCGCGGAGCAGGTATGGCCCGGGCAGGACCCCATTGGACACCTCGTCAGCGGCGGGGGGATGGACAACTACTGGGACGCGGAGCCACCCGTGTTCGGCACGGTGGTCGGCGTGGTCGACGACGTACGGTATCAGGGCCTCACGCGGGCAGGCGGCCCGACTGTCTACTGGAACTACCGGCAGCGCCCGTTCCGCCTGCGGTTTGGAGGGACCATCGTCGTCGAGTCGGAGAACGGAGATCCTGCCGCGGCCTTCCAGGCGCTCCGCCCGGTGATCCAGTCGGTGGATTCCGATGTCGCCGTGCGACCCCGCTACATGCGCGATCTCTTGTCCGACTCCGTGGCCGCTCGTCGCTTCGTCTTGATGGTGTTGGCGACGTTCGCAGCGATCGCCACACTATTGGCGGGAATCGGCATCTACGGTGTGGTATCCTATGCCGTCGCGCGCCGCACGCGCGAAGTGGGAATCCGCTTGGCGCTGGGCGCTGCGCCCTCGTCGGTTCGGGCCATGGTGCTGGGTGGGGCCCTGCGCCCGGTCGCGGTGGGGTTGGTGCTGGGCCTGGCCGCCGGCCTCTCGCTCTCACGCGTGCTCCGCAGCTTCCTCTACGAGGTTCCACCGACCGATCCCCTGACCTTCGCGGTGGTGCCCGCTGTGTTGCTCGTTGCCGCTCTGGCTGCGAGCTGGCTACCGGCGCGACGCGGGACACGGATCGATCCTGTGCAGGCGCTGCGGATGGAGTAAGCGACTCCGTCCCGCCCTGGCGCGCGGGGGCCGCCGCTCCAATCATGGGGCTCCGACGATCCTGGAGGCGGGACACCGTGAAGGCACTCGGTAGGAAGGCGGCTGGCGAGCGCCTGGCGCGCATGCAGGCGTCTACGCAGTGGCGCGGCAATTCCTTCGCCAACGTCGACTACCAGCCGCCCACGGAGCCGCGCACCTCGTTCTCCCTCATGGACTTCTTCTGTCCGCACGAGGAGCGGAAGCCGCGCGCCCCTCTTCCCACCCTCGATCCGAGGGAGCGCTGGAGGACTCCGCCCGAGACGGGCTTGCGGGTGACGTGGCTCGGCCATTCCACGCTCTTCCTTGAGATCGATGGCGTCCGTGTCTTGATCGACCCGGTGTGGGGCTCGCGCGCATCGCCGTCGCGCAGGGTGGGGCCGCGGCGGTTCCAGCCCCCGCCGGTGCCGCTGGCTGCGCTCCCTTCGGTCGACCTGGTCCTGCTTTCACACGATCACTACGACCATCTGGACTACCCGACCATCCGGACGCTCGCCTCGACCCAGGTGCCGTTTCTGGCGCCCCTGGGCGTGGGCGCTCACCTCGAGCACTGGGGCGTCCGAACGGATCGGATCACCGAAGTGGATTGGTGGGAGCGGTTCACCGTCCCCGGTAGCGCTGTCGACATCATCGCGACGCCGGCGCAACACTTCTCAGGTCGCACACCGGGCTCGCGGAATCACACCCTTTGGGCTTCCTACGTGATCGAGTCGCCGAAGCACTGCGTCTATCACGGAGCGGACTCCGGTCTGATGCCCGCGTTCAAGACGATCGGGGAGCGGTTCGGCCCCTTCGACCTCGTCTGCCTGGAGATCGGCGCATACCACCCCGCCTGGGGCGACATCCATCTGGGGCCGGTGAACGCGTTGACGGCGTGGAAAGCGTTGGGCGGTGGTCCGCTGCTGCCCATCCACTGGGGCACGTTCGCGCTGGCCATGCACCGTTGGGACGACCCCATCGAGGAGCTCGTTGCGGGTGCGGGCGCGGCCGGTGCGGATCTACTGACACCGCGACTGGGCGAGCCACTGGAGCCGGCGCGCGACACCGGCGTACGGCCCTGGTGGCGAGAGGTGGCAGCGCTGCACGGCCCCGTGGAGGAGCGTAACCGGAGCGCGACGGAGGACTCGGCGGAGGTGCCTGAGCCCATCGATTGATGCGGTGGCCCCGCCGGTGGGCGCCGCCGAACGGGGCGCCGCCATACTCCAGCTAGATGAACCGGAACACCACCGGAAAGACGATCACGACCAGCGCCGCCCACAGCGCGTAGACCGGCAGGTAGGTGGTCTGCCACCGCTCCAGGTCCGAGAAAGCGCCACGACCCCTGAGAAAGCGGACGTAAAGCACGGCGGACCACGCGAGGTTGACGGCCAGGATCACGTTCTCGCCCAGGGCCGCCGTGCGGTTCGGGGTGAAGCCGAGCTCCGTGATGCGCGCGCCGATGGCCCAGAGCGCGACCCCGTCCGCCACCAGGGCGCACACCACCAGTACCACCTGCACCACGTCGAAGGCTCCGGGCCGGGCGTGCGGATCGCGAGCGGAGACGGAGTAGAGCAGCAACGCGAGCACCACCACCAGCAGGAGGTCGAAGGCGATCAGTACTTCGCGCTCGATATCGATCGCGCGCCCGGTGAAGAGCAGGGTGCCGAGAAACGCGAGCAGAGCCAGGGCGAAGAACGGAGTGAACAGACGCGTGAGCACGGGCGCCATGTTCTCGATCACGCTCTGCTTGGCCTCGACCAACCAGGACGCGACCAGGACGCCTCCAGCGGCGCCACAGGGCAGCAACCACGACTCGAAGATCGGTTCGATGTCGATGCCGATGGCCTGGAAGGTGACCGCCATGAACGCGGTCAGGAGCCCACCACCCAAAGCGAGCAGGACGAAGTAGATGAACAACTCGCCACTGAATCGAACGAAGTCCATGCGCCCGGCCACCTGACCCCAGCGCCCGCCGGCGTAGGCGATTCCCACGGCCAACCAGAGCGCGATGGGGAGGTGTAGCGCCATCAGGACCTCGGTGTCTCCACCCGGCCGCACCGGATAGACGTTGGCGACGACGGCGGCGAATACGAACGCCCCGGCCAGCCAGCGCACGGTGCCGCCCGCGAGTCCCCGCTTCCACACGAAGTAGCCGACCAACAGCGGAAGCACGAAGAAGCTCAGATTGCGGCCGTAGAAGTTGCCGTGCGTCTGCAGCTGCAGGCCGAATAGCGCGGGCAGCTTGATGAGCACGCCTGCGGCGACAGCCAGAGAGAACGCGATGACGGCATCCTTGCGAGCGGCGGTTGTGGGTGCTCCGCCTACCTCTGCAGGGGATACGACGAGTTGCTTCCAAAGCCGTTCCGAGTGCTCGCGCGCGAACTCGCGCGAGAGGGAGTCCAGGTCGCCCATGCGCTTGACCGCGACCAGGAACGCTTCATCGGAAGCGAGCCCCGCGTCGGTCAGCATCGCGATCTGCTCGCGCAGATGGTCCTCCAGCTCGGCCACGTCGACGGAATGGATCGCCTGTCGATGAGCGAGATAGCTCCGCCATTGAGCGATCTGCTCCTCGAGCGAACCCGCATGATCCGGTGCCGTCATCGCTCAGGCTCCCTGAAGCAGTGGTCCGATCACGACCGGGTGGACGGTCGGGATGGGAAGGAAGAGTGCGTGCCAGATCCCGCGCAGCGTGGCGTCCACCGCCTGCCACTGCTTGCGTTCCTCGACCAGTTGGGCCCGGCCCTTGGGTGTGATGCCGTAGTATTTCCGGCGACGGCCGGTTTCGGCGACCTCCCAGCGGGCCTCGACCAACCCCAGTCGCTCCAGCCGGTGGAGGACGGGATAGAGCATCCCGTCGGTCCACTCCATGTGGCCGCCCGATAACTCCTTGACCCGCTTGAGGATCGCATATCCGTAGCTGTCCCCCTCGGCCAGGATCGCCAGCACGATCGGCGTCGAGGACGCGGCGATCAGGTCTTTGTTGATCTCCATGGGCGGTTCCCGCGCGATCGCAGGGGCGGCAGTCCGGTTCCAGGGGTCCGCCCGGTCGGGGCGCTTGCTCTGTTCGATACCTGGCAGCATTATACATGGAACTGCTATGTATCGGAAGAGGGGCCCTCTAGTGGGCTCGGGCGGCGGTGCCGATCTGGCGGCGGTTCTGATCTGGAGGTGGTGCACATGGGGCGCGTGGCGAAGATCATCCGAGGGGCGACCCGCATGGGTCTGACCTTCTCAGCCGGAGTGGCTGTGGTCGCGTCGGCCGTCGGCGGGTTGGCCTGGCTGATCGGTGGTGGCGAGGGAGGTCGCGAGACGCTCCGCCTGATCCTGGCGAGCTCCATCTGGGCGTTTCCGATCGGAGCCGCCTTCTCTGGAATTCTGGCGCTCACCTCGGGTGGCCGTCGCTTCGAGAAACTCTCCCTTCCACGCTTCGCCGCCCTTGGAGCAGCCGCCGGCCTCGTGCCCTTCGGCCTCCTGGCCTTGAACGCCTGGGACACGTGGACCGCTGCGGAGGCGGTGGGCAATGCGGTCATCTTCTCGCTTCTGGGTGGAGGATCCGCCGCCGCCACTCTCGCGCTGGCGCGCCGCGCCGGTCCGTCGCTGAACGCGGGCGACGAGCCTGATCAATTGGGAGCGGGGTAGAGCAGTGAGGAGGCTGCCATGAAGAAGCTGATGAGACGCCTGCGCGGTGCGCTCGGGATGGGGCTGAGTTGGGCGGTCGGCTGGGGGCTCGCGGGCGTGCTCATCGGAGTGGTGTGGACGCTGGGCGTGCCCATGGAGTGGTTCGTCGATGTCTTCGATGCGCCCCTTCCGGCCCTGGCGATCCCCGGGTTCTTCGCCGGGACCGCGTTTTCCTTCGTGCTCGGAGTCGCTGGACGCCGTCGGCGGTTCGAGGAGTTGTCGCTTCCTGGCTTTACGGCGCTCGGGGCGGTGGGCGGCCTCCTGCTGGGACTCGTTCCGGTCATCGCGGCGGGCGTAGCCCTGAGCGCTGTGGGTGCTGCGGTCGTACTCGGCACGTTGACCGTGCTCAGTGCCGGATCTGCGGCGGGTACGCTGTGGATCGCGCGAGGTGCGGACGAGCGGCGGCTACTGGAAGCCGGAGCAGAACCGTAGGTGAAGTCATTGACACCCCCGGTCCCCAGTGTGGTGGTCTTCGTCACCGATGTGCCGCGCTTGAGTCGGTTCTACCGGGATGTCGCCATGATGCGCGTCGTGCACGAGGGTCCCGACCACGCCGTACTCTCGCTCGATGGCTTCGAAGTCGTCGTGCACGCGCTTCGTGGAGAGCCTCCGGTTCAGAAGGGTCCCTCGGGCGACCCCCTCGTCCGTGAAGACTCCTATGTGAAGCTTTGCCTTCCGGTGGACTCGATCGCGGCGGCGCGGGCGCGGGCGGCGGAATCGGGAGGCGCGCTGGGCCCACCCGATCGCGAATGGGAGGGCAGTGGATTCCGCGCCTGCGACGGCCACGACCCCGAGGGGAACGTCATCCAGGTCCGGGAGCCGGCTCCGCGCTGAGAGGCCGTGGCTCCTCGACCAGCCACCGCAGCGCCGCCACCAGTCCACCCGCCAACTGTCGTGGCCGCTCGATGTGTCCGTAGTGGCTCATCGGAACATCGAACACGAGCAGTCGGATCGTGGCATCGGGATTGGCCTCCCGGAGTTCCCTCGCGATCAACAGCTCCCGTGCCCGTGCGGTGTCGGCGTTCCAGTTATTGGTGTCGTTCAGCGCGGTGGTCGCGATCATGCGGCGATAGCCTGTGATCGGAATGCGGACAGTGCTGAACAGATCGGCGGCCACACTGTCCGCTACGACGCCGTAGGCGTTTCCATCGAGCGTCCCACGGATCTGGCGTTCCACCCCTGAACGCAGATGGACGGCGCCCTGATGCTCCATGTCCTGAAGCGGCTGCTTGAACTGCGGGCGTCGCCGTGATTCGCGTGCCAGCCACTCGGTCGCGACGTCCAGCGCGGAGGCGCCCTCCCTCCAGAGGGGATTGAGGGGACCCACGTAGCGCGCGGCGTACTCCTCCGGACCCCGGGCCCTCAAACGACTCAACGGCGGATAGTCGTCGATCGAAGGAGCTCCTCGGATTCGCTGCATGGTGACCATCGAGGCGGGGCCCCCGGTTCCCCACCCCAGCGAGCGGCCGAGCAGGCGGGTGGCCAGCGCATCCTTGAGCATGAACTGCACCTCGCCCGAGGTGGAGTGTCCCAGGATGACCACGGGCCCGGGGATCAGGGTCTCGATGGCAGTCTGCACGCCATCGCGCACGAGCGCGAACGTGTAGATCGAGTTTCGTACCCGTGCCTCGTCGGTGGAGATGTCGCGATCCAGCACGTACGCGGGTGTGCGCGCCGCGGGGTCGGTCTCGTCCCACCCGCCCGGCCGGTAGTTGCCCGGAATGGTGAGGAGCAGCACCGGGACCCGTTGCGCCAGATACTGACCGAGACCGGGCTCGTTGCGGGGACCGACGAAGAACTCATACCAGTTTGCCGATCCGCCGTTGATGAACACCATCGTCGGCAGATCCGGGTCTGCCATCAGGGGCACGAGATGCAGCGCGGGGACGTCCCACTCGAGGCCGTACTTCTGGAAACGCACCTCGTACCAACGAGGCGCGTAGCCCAGCGTCGTGGCGGGGAGCGCCTCCAGCGCGTGTGGATCGAACGCGCCGCCGGGCGCCGCGTCCGCGATCGCTCGCACCTGCTTTCCTCCGTCGGGCAGATCCCAGCCCAGACGGTCGAAGACGGCTTCCGGGAGCAGATGATGGGACGCCTCCGTTTGCAGGAACTCGAGTACCTCGGCTTCGGCGGCAAATCCGTCAGGAGCGCCGGGCGCCTGCTCGCCTCCGTCCGGCCCCGAACCGCACGCCGCAAGGAGCAGCGTGTGCAGCCCCAGAGCCACGAGCACCGAAGCTCGATGGGCGGGTGGACGGCTGTGCCCCACTCGTTCGTTGCGCATGGGAGGTCTCCGCCTGTGCACCACGGGCCGGTGGCTTGGGTGGCGTGGCGCGCGTCTTCGAACGCGCCCGCGCTCGGGCCTCTCAAGCTAGGGTAGGCCGGCGATGAGAGGCAGACGCCCCTCCGCCAGGCGAGCGCTCTTGACTCCCCACGTGCAATATTCTAGTACTAGAATATGGCTCCCCGCGCCGCGTCTGCCACCGAGCTGACCGATGCCGAGCTTCTCGTGCTCGGGTTGGTTGCTGAGATGCCGCGCCACGGCTACGAGCTGGAGCGTGAGATCGAGCAGCGGGGCATGCGGGAATGGACGCAGATCGGGTTCTCCTCCGTCTACTTCGTGCTGGGCAGGCTCGACAAGTTGGGCTTGGTGCGGGCCCGAGCGCCGGAGGCGCCGAAAGCCAGAAAGACCTTCACGCTCACGCCCCGGGGGCGGCGAGCCTTGGTGGCCAACACCCTATCCGCGCTCGCGAGCTATCGCCCGACCTACTCGTCGGTGCTCCTCGGCATGATCCATTGGCCGGTGCTGGGCAAGGCCGAGGCGCTCGACGCGTTGCGGGCCCGGGCCGAGGCGGTGGAGAAGGAGCGCGCCCGCCTCGATATCATCCAGTTGGACCAGCAGCCGCTTCCCGACTTCGTGGAGGCGCTCTTCGACTACTCGATCGGGCAGCTCGAGGCCGAAGCGCGCTGGATCACGCGCACGCTGGACTATATGACTGCCAAGCCGTGGCTCGAGGAGTCGCCATGAAGGAAGCCCTTTCGAGGGAGCGACTGAAGGAGCTCTACCTTCCTCCCGTCGACGAGTTCGTCTTCGTGGAGGTTCCGGAGATGCAATACTTCGTCGTCGACGGGGAAGGGAGCCCGGATGACGAGGCCTTCACGCGGGCCCTGCAGTGGCTCTTCGCCGCCGTCCATCCGATCAAACGGATGGCCAAGGATCGGATGGGCAGTGCCTATGTGGAAGCACCGCTCGAAGCCCTTTGGTGGGCAGACGACCCCAAAGACCTTGTCGCCGCGCGCAAGGACAAGCTGAAGTGGCGCCTGATGATCGTCGCGCCTGAATGGGCGGATGACGCGTTGTTCGCCGATGCCGTGGCCGAAACCGAGAAGCGCCGGGGCGGTGCGCCGGCCACGCTCAGGCTCGCGGACCACCCGGAGGGGCGCAGCGTGCAGATCATGCATATTGGACCGTACGACAAGGAGGCTTCCGCCCTGGCGCGCCGCCTCCATCATGAGTTTCTACCCGCGCACGGGCTGGTCCCCAACGGACCCCACCACGAGATCTACCTGAATGATCCCAAACGGACGGCACCCGCGCGGTGGAGAACCGTGGTGCGCCAGCCGGTGAGGCCGCAGTAGCGTTGCCGAGCCATCACGCCCGCAACGCCGAACCAGCCCGCCCGACCCTCTTCGGCCGGAGCAGCCGACCAGGCCCCCCCCCCTTGACGGTATGTGTGACAACACATATCATGAGGCATGAGCACGCGGCTGAGGTCCGAGATCAAGCAGAGCAGGCCGTTCGCCAGCCCGGCGGAAGAGGCGTTCCTGAACCTCCTGCGGACCGCGGCAGCCCTGGAGCATGCCCTCGAAGAAGGCTTGAAGGAGCACGGCGTCACCGGGACCCAGTACAACGTGCTGCGGATCCTGCGGGGGGCCGGCCCGGCGGGGTTGTGCCGCAACGAGGTCAAGGAGCGCATGATCACGCCCGTTCCCGACGCCACCCGCCTGCTGGATCGCCTCGAGCAGGCCGGACTGGTGGAGCGCCGTCGGGAGACCGACGACCGTCGCTTCGTGACTGCGCGCATCACAGGGCGCGGCCTGGACCTTCTGGACCGGTTGGAGCTCCCCATCTCCAGGCTGCATGAGCGGCACCTGGGGCACCTGTCCGTGGCCGAGCTTCAGCACCTCAGCGAGTTGCTGGAGCGGGCCCGGGAGGCGACCGCCTGAAGGGGAGCGGCTTTTTGCGGACTCTATGTGTTTGCACACTCTTTGTTTTGCCACCTAAAGGAGAATCCGATGACGACGAACTCGACGACACAGGACGCTGTGACCACCTGGACTCTGGATGCCGCACACACCCGCGTGGGCTTCGAGGTCAAGCACATGATGTTCGCCAAGGTCCGCGGCCAGTTCACCGATGTGGAGGGGACCGTTCACCTCGCTGAGGGCGGGCCTTCCAGCGCCCAGGTCGTGATCCGGGCTGCCAGCATCGACACCGGGCAGGCACAGCGCGACGATCACCTCCGCTCCGCCGACTTCTTCGACGTGGAGCGCTTTCCGGAGCTGACGTTCGCGGGAGAGGGCACGGCCACTGCCGACGGGTCCTTCGTGCTCGCAGGAGAGTTGAAGATCCGCGACGTCGCCCGGCAGGTGGAACTGACGGTGGAAGAGTCGGGGCGCGGAGTCGACCCGTGGGGCCAGGAGCGCATCGGCTACACGGCCACCACGGTGCTCGACCGCCGCGACTTCGGCCTCACCTGGAATCAGGCCCTGGAGGCCGGCGGCATCCTCGTCGGCAACGAGGTCAAGATCGTGATCGATCTCCAGGCCGTGCGGGCGGCGTCTTGACCATGCAACCGAGTGGCCGGGTCGGGCATTGCAGCCCGGTCCGGCCACTCCTGCGCTTCCCTCAGGCGTGGCGGATCGCTTCGATCTCTGCGATGACCTGCAGCGAACGAGCGTCGCGTGGATCGGCCAGAACGCGCGAGCCGGGCCCCGGGAAGTGATAGCGCCGACCGGTGACCCGTCCGTAGAGCGTAAGCGATCCTGTCCCGCGGAACTCGAACTGAACGGGCCCGCCCGGCGCGGCGGCCGGTGCCCCAGGCGTTGAGTAGCGTCGACCTCCACAGCACGACATGCCGCCCTCCTGCGTTGGCCCCGGCCGCCACCGAGGCGTGGCACAATGGACCCGGCGCGCCCCGGGCCCGGCCGGAGCCGGACCACCCGAACGGGCGGTCCGACTCCGACCTTCGGCTTCCGGTACGGGTGCCGTCAGCCCTCCTGAGGCGAGCGCAGGCAGAAGCCCACCGTGGCATCATCCCGCCAATGGGTGCCGCACCCCACGATCGTGCCGTCCCAGGCTGTCAAATGGATGACATAGCCGCACGTCGGTAGCGGTGGCTTGCCCGCCGGTGCGGTCTGCAGCGTCCAGTCGCCAGACACGTGGGTGGGGGTCGAGGCGCCGCTCTGCGTGAACGTCAGGTAGTCCGTCGAGACGGTGCCGACGGGGAGCGGTTCGAGCACGAGGCCGTAGCTCCCCACCCCGACGTTGTCCGTGATGTCGAACGTCCCGTGCACCGCGACGCCTTGACTGATATCGCCACACGGCAGCGCAGCGTGGAACCCGGTCGCGTCCGAGTACCCGGTCAGATCGACGGCGGCGACCGGCGGCTCTTGATCGAGCGCCACCTTGACGCTCGAGCGGGTCGTGCCGTCCGCCAAGCACGTGGTGAGCCCGGCCGAGAACACGGGCGCGGTCGTGCCGGCCATGCGTGCCTCCACATGGATCGTCCACAGGCCCGTCAGTCCGCTCGTATTCCAGCGTGCCAACAGTCGATTGGGGCTCGACACCCGTCGCCATGCGCCCAACGCGGGCGAGCCGTGTTCGCGGTAGGTGAACCAACCGGTCGGAGCGGTCTGGTGAACGGAGTAGCTGACCGCCGTGCCCGGACCCGTTCCCTCTTCGACGGTCACGTTGAAGGGACTGACGATCGGGAGCGTCGACGACCCCTGGGTCGCCCACACGCGGTACTCGAGGAGGTCCGGCGCAGCCAGCGCCAGGGCAGCCGGAATCTCACCGGTGATGCAGAGGACACCCCCGAAAGGATGTCCTACAGCAGCCATGCCACTGCCCTGGTCGATGGAGCACACCGCCCTTCCAGAAATGTCGTACAGAAACGGGTTGTACTGGCCTGGTTGAACGGGGGTGCCCGGCGGAATCAGGATGAGGGTCTCTTCACGATTGCCCCAGGTCGGGACCCAGTTGGGATTACCACAGGCTGGGATCTGGTTCCACGAGAGGATCGCGCGGATCGGCACGACGCGCGGGCCCTCCTGGCACGGCCTTCGGTAGGGATTCAGGTCCACCGGCAGAGAAACCGAGTACTCGAGACCTTCCGGCGGTACGTCCAGGTCGTACACCCCGACGGACGCCGTGCCGAGGCACGTCTCGAAGGTGCCGTTGTTGTCGAAGTCGGCCCAGAACGTGACGTACTCGCGGCTGCCCGCGGTGCAGGGACCCCCCGAGAATCCATAGGGCCGCTTCAGGCGCAACACTGCGACCAGTTCGTCCGATAGCCCCGACGAGCGGAGCCCCACGCAGTCCAGCTCCTCGTAGACCGTGCTGCCGTCCGCCTGCTGCAGAAGCGTCTCCACCACGTCGGAGACGTCGAACTTGAACGGCCCCTTGGGACCCAGATGGAAGGGGTGCGTTACGGCGGCCGTCAGCTCTGGAGTGTCGATCAGCTTCGTGATCTCCGCCAAGGCGAAGCGGTGCGGCTCCACACCCTTGTCCAGGTACAGCTCTTGAAGCTCCAGCACCGACAAGGCCTTGGCGGGAGCCGCTTCCACGGTCTGCTCCAAATCGATGGACTGGGCCAGAGGTGCGTTGAACTTGACCTTGGCCAGCTCGAAGAGCTCCACCCACTTGATCAGCCAGCGCGGGTCGACCTGGATGTGGGTATCATGGACGTTGCCCCATACCGGAATGTGGCCGGGGGTATTGGCAGGCGGCTCCTTGTTCCACTCGAGAATGGCGCGTGCCAGGATGACGTTGGGAACCGTGCACCACTTGGCGGGCGGCGTGCAATCGATGCTCACTGCGTGCTCGATGCGCTTGCCGCCCGTCGTGCCACCGGGCACGTCGTAGGCGGAGAACTGCGTGAGGCCCTGATCGACCCAGCTGGCGCCGTTGTCGAAGGACAGGTAGAAGCGGACGTACTCCTGTGAGCCGGCCGTGCAGACGCCACCAAGGAACCCGAAGGGCTGCTTGGTGAACACCACGGCTTGCAGCTTGTGCGCCTGCGGATGGAACCCTACGCATTTGATCTCTTCGTAGGTCGTGTTCCCCGCCACGCTCGCCTTGGGCGCGAACGGGCTGTCCTTCAGTGTGCCGAAGTAGTTCGGGTTCCCCACCAGCAGCGCCCGGAGGTTCAGGCGCTCGCGCGGGACGAGCTCGATGGAGTTGATGGCTCCGGGCTCGTGGATGCGGGCTACGTCGGCGGTCGGGCCGGTCTTCTTTGCCATGGATGCCCCCTCTGGATACAGGCAGGAACGCGAGGGGGAGACGACCGTCCACCTTGCGTTGGGGTGTGGTTGGCGTCGGGAACGGTGGGGCGAACCGCGCCAAAAGGGGGGTCGTTGGCGCAAGCTCCGGCCGAGCCCGGCGGGTAAGGTCGTCGGCCGCGTGAGCGGTCATCTCCTGAGGCGCAAACCCGGGGGTCGACCGGACAGCGCGCTGTGCCCCTTCGCTAGAACACCCAGCGCAGCCCCAGCGTCGGCAGGCGAGGTAGCTGCCCTTCTCCCGGATCGCGCGTGGCTCGCAACACGCCGGCGCTGGGCCGCAGAAACCACTCGTAGCCGCGCAGGTTCTCGCGGTTGTAGACGTTGAAGACGTCCAGGAACACCTCGAGCCTGCTGCGTTCGAACTGGAACGCCCGTGTCATGCGCAGATCCAACCGGTGGTAGGCGGGGAGCCGGCCCGCGTTGATGGGCCCGAACCCTCGCTCGATCACCTCGACCAGCTCACTGCCGTCCTCGGACTCGGCCACCACCACGTCGAGGATCTGTTCGGTGAACGGCCAGCCGGTGTGATACTGCCACGATCCGCTGAACTGCCAGCCGGGCCGGATGTCGTAGGCGAAGCGCGCGTTGAATGCGTGCGTCTGGTCGAGCACGCGGGGTGTCCATCGCCCGTCCAGGCGGTCCTCGGCACGCGACAGCGCGTAGCTGAGCGACCAGGACAGGCTACCGGTGCCGTCACGCGTGACGATTGCCTCCACACCACGCGCGCGGCCCGCCTCGGGGAGCAGCCGCGAGCGATCCGCCTCCACCTCCGCGATCGGATTGATCTCGCGCGAGAGGTTGACCCAGATCGGTCGGGGGTCATGCACCGACTTCCAGTAGCCTTCGAGTCGGACCGTGTATCCCCCTCCGAGGCGATGCTCGACTCCCGCGGCCACCTGATCGACCTGCTCCGGAGCGCTGAACGTGCTCTCGCCATCCTGGATGGCCAGGTCCTGGATGCCCTGCGACTGGTAGTAGCGACCCATGCTGGCTCGGAGATTGGTGTCGCGTCCCAGGTCCCAGCGCGCCAACAGCCGTGGTCCCAGCCCGTCGGCGCCCAGATGGCTCCAGCGATCGTAGCGTAGCCCGGCTTCCGCACTGAGTCGCGCGCCCAGGCGCACCCGCAGAGCGAGGTAGGCGCCCACCTCGGTGCCGTCCGGTGCCGCGTTGTAGACCGCCGAGTCCGTGGCGACGAACAAGCGGCTGTCCGCGCTCACCGCCAGGCGGGCCGTGCGGTTCCTGTAGTCGTAGTCACCATCGCTCCAGCGCAGATCGGCCCCGGCCTTGAGGAGCACGTCTCCGGACAGGTCCACCTGCCAGTCCTGCTTGAGGCCGCCGAAGCGGAAGTCCGCTACGTCGGAGACGTCCGCCGAGAGCGGTGTGAACTCGCCCCGGTTGGGATTCTCCACCAAGCCGGTGCGGTCGCGACTGAGTCCTCCCGCGGAGAGGAGGGTTTCCACCTGCGCCCGCCGGCCCACGTCCGCCTTCCACGTCAGCCAGGCGTAGGCGTTGGACCAATCGCTATCGACGCGCGAGCCGGTCTCGTCGTCGAACCACGCCATCTGATCACCGGCCAGCAGGACCTGGGCAGAAACCAGATGGCCGTCGCCGACGAGGTATTGGGCGCGTCCCAACACGTCCCAGTAGCGCGGATCGAGGTCGTCCTCCACATCGGCGGCGGCCAGGATGTACTGTAGAAAGCCTCGACGCAGGGACGTGAGCCATTGGCCTCGCCCGTCCGCGAAGTTGCCCTGGCTGCTGAGCGAGATGGAGCTCAGGCTGAGGCCCGCGGTGGTACGGGTGCCCTCGGTGGGCGCGCTGCGGGTGCGCATGTCGAAGACGCCTGCCGACTTGTCGCCGAACTCCACCGGAAAGCCGCCCGTGATCAGGTCGATGGAGCCCAGCGTCTGCACGTCCACGATGCCCAGCGCACCGTCCAGGTCGCGCAGGTGATACGGCTCATAGAGCTCCAACCCGTCCAACCGCACGAGCAGATCGCGATCGGTGCTCCCGCGCACGTTGAGGCGGGTGGAGACGTCGTCCGTGGACACGCCGGGCATGCGCTTGAGCGTACGGAACACGTCGTCTCCGATCTGCGGCGTGGCTTCGATCTCCTCTCGCGAGACGGCGATACCGGTGACGGCCGGGCTGGCTTCCAGGACGCCGAAGCTACCCGGCGCGATGACCATCTCCCGCAGCGGGATGGGCGCGTAGGCCAGCTCCACCGTCAGGGGCACGGCGTCGCCGACCTCGACCACGACGCGTTGGGAGTGCAACTCGTACCCGAGCGCACGGACTTCCAGGTCGTGGGTGCCGGCAGCGATGCCGTTCAGAAGGAACCGCCCGTCGGCGCCGGTGAGCACCCCTGAGCGAGACGGTGGGATCCGGACCTCAGCCGCCGAGACCGGGCGGCCGGTTCCGGCTTCGAGCACCCGCCCGACGAGCGTGGCAGTAGCCGCGTCCCCACCGCTTCCCCGACCGATGAGCACCTGGTTGCGTACAGCGCGGACCTGCAGGCCCAGTCCATCGAGGATGCGCGTCAAGGCCTCCCGTACCGTGACGTCCCGACACGTGCACGAGACGACGCGATCGAGCGGCACCACGTCGGGGCTGTAGGCCAGCGCCACGCCAGAGCTGCGCCGCAAGGCCTCCAACGCCTCGCCGAGGGGACGGGACTCGATGTCGAGCCCCGCTACACGATCCAGCACGGGAGGGCCTCCCGTGGTCTGTGCGGCGCCGTCCCGGGGGGTCTCACCACAGATCAGCGCTGCGAGACACACTCCCAGACCGAAGCGACGCATTGCTCTCCTGCTGCCCATCCTCCGCCACACCTCCACCCGTGTCTTCGCTCTGGGAGCTGTCTCGCAACTCCGTGGACCCTTCCGCGGCCACTTGGGGCCGAGCGCCATCGCTCGCGCCCTCAGCGTCCGATCACTACCGCCGTATCGGCGACCGAGCACTGCACGCCCGCCACCAGACACACCGCGTTGACCACCTCGTCCAGCGACTCGTCGTCGAACCAGGCAGTGACGCTCCGATCCTCGACAGCGGGTGTCACGGAGACCTTCCGCCCAAACTGCCGTTCCACTTCGGAAGCGACATCGCGCAGGGGCGTGGCCTGGAAGACGAGAAGACCGCTCGGCCAATCGAGCAGCGACCACACGTCTGCATCCACCACCCGCGGCACCGCGCCGCGAATCAGGTGCGCGACCTGCCCGGGCCGGACGTCGACGGACGCGCCGCCGCCTTCGATCCTCACCACACCTTCGATCACGATGACGCGCAGCTCTCCGTCTGCGGCACGGACCTCGAAGCGTGTGCCGTGCACGCTGACCTCACCGAGCGCCGTGCGTACCACGAACGGCGTCTCGCCCGAGGCGACCGCGAAGAAGGCGCGGCCCTCCAGCACCACCTCCCGCCGCCCCTGTTGCGCCGGGAACTCCACCCGACTGGAGCGGGCCAAGCGCACGGTGCTCCCGTCCGAGAGATTGAGCGTGGTGACGTCGCCGGTCCCGGCAGACGATCCGACCGTGGAGAGCGGCGACGTCTGCGGGATGCGGCTGGGCCGCTCGGCACGCAGCACGACGAAGGCCAGGACTGCAGCGGCAGCGATGCCGTAGCCGATCCAGGGGGAAGTGAGCGTCCGTCGCCGTAGCGCGCGCGTGCCGGCCTTGCGGCGCCGTTCCTCGGCCACATCCCGTAGTGCCGCCAGATCGGGGAGCGCCACCTCCGACTGGGGGGCGACGCGCCCGGTCAGCGACCACAGGCTCGCCGCGTCCTGGAAGGTGCGCTCGTTGGCTTCCGATTCGGCACGCCAACGCTCCACTTGTCGCTGTTCGATCTCCGTCGCGGTGCCGCTCAGCACACGCACGATCCGCTCATCCATCATTCGACCTCGCTTCCCGTCCGCCGTCTCCCGGACGCTCGAACAGGTCTACCAGCTCCGTGCGCAGGTCGGACAGCGCCAAGCTCATGTGGTTGGCTACTGTCTGAGGTGAGAGCTCGAGCGTTTCCGCGACCTCGCGGTAGCTCATGCCACCGAAGCGCACCAACTCGAACACGGCGCGGCGGCGGTCGGGGAGGCGGCTCAGCGCTTGGTGCACGCGCCGCTCCACCTCGTTGCTTGCCAGCACATCGTCTGGGGGAGCCGCAGTGGCCGCGGGAGCGGCCCGAGTCAGCGCGAGCGCGCGCGTGCGCACCGCCCGGCGCCGCTCCTGATCCAGGGCCACATTGCGGGCGATGCGGAACAGGAGGGCACGCGCCGAGCCGGCTTTCCAACGATCCCGCTGTTCCCACAGTCGCACGAGCGCCTCCTGGGCCGCGTCCTCGGCCTGGTCCGCTGAGCCCAGCAGACGGCGCAGGTGCCCGAGCAGCCCGCTCCAGCTCTGCTCGACGAGCTCCTCCAGCGCGGAGTCATCTCCCTGTCGGATGCGGTCCAGCATCAAATGCTTCTCGCAGCGTGGATCACAGCGGCCTCCGGGGCTTCGGCGGCGCTCCAGGACAAGAACGCACGAGTGGCCGGGATCTACCAAACGGCCTGGAGGGACCGGGGTAGCAGGAGCGCGGCACCGAGCGGGAACGCGATTTCAGGTGCGCGCATTCGGGCCCGGACCGTGCGTTCCGGCGGCTCGGTGCGGACTGCGACGCGCCCCTACGGCGTGGCCGTCGCCATGACGACGGCGGCGACCGTGTCGCCGTCGGCGCGCACGGCGAAGAAGCGGAGCTGCTGGGCGCCCGACTCGGGCCCCAGCGTCCAACGCACGCGGGCTCGACCCACCGGCGCAGCTACGGTGACCCCTTCGCCGCCCGCCTGCGCGCCCCCCAGATCCACGAAGCCCGACCCTTGAGCGAGTTGCACCCAGATCGAGTAGACCGCCTCGCTGCCGTCCTCCCAGAGCGCCCTCACCTCGATCTGCTGGGAGAGGGGCTCGCCGGCCCGTCCGGTCTGCCCGTCCCCGCTCAGAACTTCGAGCTCCCCGACCAGTGGCGGCGAGTGGGGATCGCTACACGCCACGGAAAACCCGGCGGTGACGACGAGGGCGACGGCGATTCGGCGGAACATGCGGGCGCTCCTGTCGGTGGGCGTCTGCGACACCCTGGTTGAACGGCATCGGCTGCAAGCAGATACGTCGCTGCACCCCGCCGCTGTCCCTGACTCTGTGCCATCCGGCAGCGGTTCGCTGGAGTTCGCCGTTGTCGGGGGCGCGCTGGCCGGGTATTCTGGCCTCCCCAACGCGCAGGCCCGGGCCCCGGCCCGTTTCCGTTGGCCCCACCAGCCGCTCACCACCCAGGGATTTCCAATGACCGGACGCGTTCGCCTGTCCCTCCTCCTGCTGGCCCTTTTCTCCCTGCAGGGCTGCGGGGAAGGGGGCGGACGCCGCCAGTTCATGTCGATCGGGACCGCCGGCACGGGCGGGATCTACTATCCGATCGGTGGCGCGCTGGCCAGCCGACTCTCGGTGGCGGATTCGGCACGGCAGTACACGGCGGAGGTCACGGGGGGCTCTGTCGAGAACGTGAACCGCATGGTGAATGGCCAGATGGACCTGGCATTCGCGTTGCCGGTCACGATCTACGAAGCCTATCACGGGGGCACCGAGGCGTTTCCCCAGCCAGTGCAGGCGCTTCGCGTGCTCTCGCCGCTCTACGCCAACCTGACCCACATCCTGGTGGGACCGGGGAGCAGCGTATCCTCGATCACCGAGTTCAAGGGCCTACGGGTGGCGGTGGGACCGCCGGGCTCGGGCACAGAACAGATCGCCAAGCAGGTGTTGGAAGCGCACGGGGTCTCCTACGAAGACATCGACGTGCGCTACCTGTCGTTTGCGGAAGCTGCGGCGGCCCTCAAGGACCGGGCCCTCGATGCGGCCATCATCTCGGTGGGCTATCCGGCCTCGGCCGTGCTGGATGCCACCACCACGGGCGACGCGCGTTTGATCGCGGTGGATTCGCTGGCGGCTGCGGCGCTGATCGCGGAACATCCCTACTACTCATGGGATGTGATTCCCGCAGGTGCCTATCCGGGGCAGGCAGCGGATCTGCTCACCGTGGCGCAGATGAATTGGATCGTGGCGTTGGAGACGCTTCCTGACGACGTGGTGGACAAGCTGCTCACCATCGTCACCCAGGATCGTCCCGCGCTGGCCCGAGTGCATCCGATGGCGGGGCAGATCGATCTGAGCCGCCTCGCGACTGCGCCCATCCCGCGCCATGCCGAGGTGGATCGCTGGATGGAGGCTCACCCGGACGCGGCCCAGCCGCCGGTCAAGACGCCCTAGGGGTGCCCTACGGGTGCAGAGCTTCCCCGGCGGGGAGCCTACGGGTGGCGTGCCGAACCGGCGCGCACCTCAATCGGTGCCGTTCGGCACGTGCAGCACGCGGCGCTCGAGGAGCGCATCGATCTCTGCGGATGTGTAGCCCAGCTCTTCGAGGAGCGCGCGTCCCCCCTCGCCGATGAGCGGTGGGGCCCCCTCGGCTGCGGGCCGCTCCCCATCGAAGCGCACCGGGAAGGCGATGTCGCGGTAGCCCTCGACGCGGGGATGCCCCGGTGTGCGCAGCATGCCGGTGGCGGCCACCTGTTCGTCAGTGGCCACCTGCGCCATGTCGTGGATGGGGGAGAACGGCACGGAGTGCGCCTTGAGCCGCGCCATCAGCGCGATCGAGCTCAGCCCGCGCGTGTGCGTCGCAATGGCCTGCACCAACTCCTCGCGATGGGCCACACGGGAGGGGTTGGTCTGGTAGCGCGCATCCTGGGCCAGGTCCGGCAGCTGCAAAGCGATGCAGAGGCGTTGGAAGATGCCGTCGTTGGCCGCAGCGATCATCACGCTGCCGTCGCTGGTGGGGAACGACTCATAGGGCGCGATCGATCCGAACGCCGACCCCATGGGGCCCGGTACGCGTCCGTCGGCCAGGTAGCCCGTGAGCTTGTAGGACACCAGTCCCAGCGCCGTGTCGAGGAGTGAGACGGTGACGTGCGTGCCCTCGCCCGTGTGGTCGCGTTCCCGTAGCGCCGCCAGCACGCCGATGGCACCCCACATGCCCGTGCCCGCATCGATGACCGAAGCTCCCACGCGCGACGGCGGCGAGCCCGGCTGCCCGGTCATGGACATGAGTCCCGAGTAGGCCTGCATGAGGGGGTCGTACCCGGGGTCGCGGCTGCGGGGACCCTCCGGTCCGAATGCGGAGACCGTCACATAGATCAGGTCGGGCTTGAGCTCGCGGAGCGTGCCGTAATCCAGCCCCAACCGCTCGACCACCCCAGCCCGAAACGCCTGCAGGAACACGTCTGCGCTCGTGACCAGGCGTCGGAGGGCGGCCATGCCCTCCGCATCCTTGAGATCCAACGCCAGCGAACGCTTGCCGCGATTCGCCACGTGGAAGAGTGCGCTGTCCGGACCCCAAAAGGGCGGACCCCAGGCCCGGGCCGCGTCGCCCTCGAGCGGCTCGACCTTGATGACGTCCGCGCCCAGGTCGGCAAGGATCTGTCCACAGGAGGGGCCGGCCAGGTTCTGCGAGAGGTCGACGACGCGAAGGCCGCGGAGTGGCTGCATGGATGGCGGGGCGACTGGGCTGAGATGGCGCGGACGGGAGGCGAAGATGGTGGAGGGGGAGGGATGTGGCGATTACTCTACAATACAAAGTACTTGACATGCTCCATTCCCAACTCCATCCTCCATCCATGCGTCGAACCATCGACGCGGCGGCTCGCTTCCGCCCCGACGTGCCGGAGCCGGCGGCACCCGAGTCGATCCGGCTACACGAGCGCGCGCTCGACGACCTGGCCTTCATTCGGCAGGCCATGGAGAGTTCCACCCGCTTCACCGCCGTCCCCGGTCGCGGGGGTCTGGTCGTGGGCGTGCTGGGTTTGGCGGCGGCTGTCGTGGCCCACCAGGCGTCCGATCCGGCCATCTGGCTGGGCGTGTGGATCGTCGCGGCGGTGCTGGCCTTCGTCATCGCGCTGGTGGGCACCATCCAGAAGGCGCGGGCGGCCGATCTACCGCTGCTCTCGGGTCCGGGCCGCAAGTTCCTGCTGAGCCTGGCGCCTTCGCTGGCGGTGGGAGGGGTCCTGACCGGTCCGCTGTTCCTCGCGGGTCAGGCACATCTGCTGCCCGCCGTATGGCTTCTCCTGTACGGAACCGCGGTGTTGGCGGCGGGCGTGTTCTCCATCCGCATCGTCCCCGTGATGGGTGCGTGCTTCCTTGCCCTGGGCGCGGCCGCGGCCTTCGCGCCCGTGAGTGCCGGCGATTGGTTCATGGCCGCAGGATTCGGGGGACTCAATCTCGTCTTCGGCTGGATCATCGCCCGGAGGTACGGTGGCTAAGGGAAGCGCGGCATCCAAGCGATCGCAATCGACGAGCGACCGGGAGGTGGAGCGCGTCAAGGCGGAGCCTGGGCGAGCCACGACGGCGCTGGATCCCATGATCCATCAGCGCACGCGGCTCGCCATCGTCAGCGCCCTGGCGGCTGGGGACGAACTCAGCTTCAACGACCTCAAGCGGCTTACCCGCACGACCGACGGAAACCTCAGCGTGCATGCGCGTAAGCTGGAAGAGGCTGGGTATGTGGAGTGCCGCAAGTCCTTCCAGGACCGCACGCCGCTCACGGAGTACCGGTTGTCCGCCGCGGGCCGGGCTGCGTTCGAGCGCTACCTGCATCACATGGAAGCGTTGATCGCCGCTAGCCGCGATCCCCGCTGAACACCCATGACCATCCAGCCTTTGCCCTCGCTCCCCCGCTAGCTTCATGCTTTCAAGTGCTTTGTCTCCCACGCGCCGCGGTGCCCACCTGGCGCTCGTGCTCGGAGACAGCGCCGGCTGGCCGCGCAGGGGCGGAGACTCGGAAGGGAGCCTGCAGCAGCGGGCTCTGTTCAATCTACGCCGTGCAGTCTGGACGGCGCTGGAACTCGGAGTCCACACCGTCACTGTGTACGCGCTCGCCCCGAGCCTCTGGGAACATGACGGGCAGACGGTCACCTCGGTCCTGGGCGACTACGCGGCCTACCTGCGCGCCGAGGCGGACGCGCTGCGGCGGGCCGCCGTGAACGTCAGCGTCATCGGTCGGCGCGACCGCCTGACGCCGTCGCTGAAGGCCGCCCTGCAGCGGGTGGAGCAACGGACGTCGGGGTGCCGGCGCGCGCGTCTACGCCTCGGCATCGACTACAGCGCCCGGGGCGCGTTCGAGCGGGCGCGCCGCATCCTGGAGCTCGCCGGTGTGCCCTGCACGTTCGACGAGGCGCTGGCGTTGGCCATCCACGATCCTCGGCCGACACGCCCTGTCGATCTGGTCGTGGCGGCCGGCGGCGCCGACGAGGCGGACGACGCACTCTTCTGGGAGGCTGTCTATGCCCCCGTGGTGCGGGTGCCTACGCCGTGGCCGGAATGGGACCCCGACACCCTGCGCAGGATTCTCCACGAGGGTGCGGTCGTTTCCACGGGGAACGTGCCCGGCGCCCCGACACGCCCTCGCCACCGGGTCCTTGCCGGCGCGCGCTCCGACACCTAGCTCAAGCGAACCGCGAGCCCCGCGACGCTGAGAACGCGGGGCGCCCACGTGTGCAGAGCTTCCGTCGAGGCGTCGTGTTCCGCTTCACCGGCATCACTCCATCGCTCAGGGTCCGCGATCTCGATCGCTCGATCGAGTTCTACACCGAGGTCCTGGGCTTCGAGCTCGCTCTCCTCTGGCCCGAGAAGGCCCCGACGCTGGGGTTCGTGGATCACGGGGGTGTGCAGGTGATGCTGTATACCGAGCAGCAGGATGGATTGATGAGCGGACCCGTGTTCACCGGTGACCTGCGCTTCGACGTCGAGGGCGTCCTGGCGCTGTTGGAGCGCGTGGAGCCGCTGGCGCTTCCCGAGTGGGGCCCCGAGGTCTATCACTATGGCCGGCGCGAGTTCGCCGTACGCGATCCGGACGGCTACCTCTTGATCTTCAGCGAGCCCACCCACGATCCCCCGACCTGTCTGGATTCGTAGGCGGCCGCCAGGCACGGGCTCCACGGGTTCGTAGGCGCATCCCGCTCTCCTGAGCCCTCCGGGGCGCTCCGTGCCTCCGGCGCCCGATCGCCCTACCTTGGGCCGCCATGTTGCTGCGCTACGGAATGCTGATCGGGTTGGCGGTGGGGCTGGCCTTCGGCCTGGTGGCCGGAATGACGCAGAGCCCCCTGTTGATCGCTATCGCCGAGGGCTCGCGCCCTTTCGGCACCGCCTTCGTCAACGCCATCCAGATGGTGGTCATTCCCCTGGTGATGACGGTGGTGTTCGTGGGAGTGGCCCGGCTCGGTAACCTCCGCAAGGTCGGGCGGGCCGGTGGAATCGCGATGGCGTTCTACTGGGGCACCACGGTGATCGCCATTCTCACCGGCATGGTCCTCATGAAGCTGGTGCTGCTCACGGGTCCGCAGATCCCGGCCCCCACAGCGGCCGAGGCCACCGCGCCGGAGCTTCCCGGAATCGTCGACTTCCTGCTCCGACTCATCCCCAGGAACCCCTTCGAGGCGGCATCCAGCGGCACGCTGCTTCCCCTCATCGTCTTCACGGTTCTGTTTGCAGCCGCAGCGGGCACGCTGGAGCCGGTTCGCCGGCAGAAGCTGGTGGACGTGGCGGACGCGGCGGCGCAGGCGCTCATCCAACTCGTTCACTGGATCCTGATGACCGGGATCGTGGGTGTGTTCGGGCTGGCTGCCCCGGTGGCGGCCACCACCGGGTGGGGACTGCTGCGGGGGCTCGCGATCTTCATCCTGACCGTGTTGGCGGGGCTCGCCATCTTCGTGGTGCTCGTCTATCTGCCCCTCGTCGCCTTCGTGGGTCGCATCGGTCCGCTGCGCTTCCTGCGAGGCACCACGGGCACGCAGGTCGTCGGCTTCGCGACCGGGAGCTCCGTGGCGGCCCTGCCGGTCATGATCCAGGACGCGGAGGAGAACCTCAGCCTTTCACCTGCCGTCACCCGACTGGTGTTGCCGCTGGGGGCCTCCCTGAATCGCTCGGGCAGCGCGCTTTTCCAAGGCGCTGCCGTGGTGTTCGTCGCCTACCTCTACGACGTCCCCGTGCCTTGGGCCGCCCTGGGCGGTGCTCTGCTGGCCACGTTCTTCGTGGCGGCCACCGTGGCTCCGGTGCCCAGCGCCAGCGTCATGACGCTGGCGCCCGCGCTGGATGCTGTGGGTGCACCGCTGGCTGGCTTGGGCGTCTTGCTCGGTGTGGACCGGATCCCGGACGCGTTTCGTACCTGGGTCAATGTCACGGGCCACATCGCCGGAGCTGCGGTGGCCCAGTCCCTGGTAGGGGACGAGACCCCCGGCCCGTCGTCGGGCGAGGGATAGCCGGTCTTTTCCGCCCAACCGAGCCGTTTTGGGCCCGGCGTGTCCCATCCCATCCGGGTTTTGCGCTTCTGTGACCAGAAGGGTCTAGGGAGGCCACACGGCGTTGGGGGCGGACGGACCGCTGCCACGCTCAGAGATATTCCTCCCGGGACGCTGCTCCTGCGTCCGGAAGTGCGTGGCGGACACCCGACGGTTCGTCACGCCCCCCAAGGCCCTCGCCTGGCAAGACCCGGTGACCGATCTCGGAGCCGGTGGGTGGGAGTCGTCAGCCTCGGCAATCCCGCTCGAGCCCCCCAGGCGAGGGCTTCCTCACCACGTCACCGGGCGGACTCGATGGGGCGGCCGGACCACCGTCGTATTGCGGCTGCACTCGTCCACGAATAAAGATCCGATGGCTGCCGGGTCGTCCAGCAGCCCTCCCTCCATCGACCGAGGCGGTTCCCCATGTCGGCACGATCGAAGGTCATACACGCATTGCCCGTCCTGTTGGGGCTTCTGGCTCTCCCGCACGCAGTGCAGGCGCAGCGGCAGGACGGGCGGCGCTTCATCGACTTCAGCCGTCCCGAGGTAACGCTGCAGGCCGGCCTGACGTTCTACGAGGAGAGCCCGGCGTACGACATCGGGCTCGGCGGGGGACTCTCGGCTTTCCAGAGCTCGCTGGCCTGCCTGAACACCGGCGGCGTCGACATGTTGGACGTCGATCTGATGGGTGGAGGCATCGGGTTTTCGGCAGGGTACTCGCGGGCCGGTGGATGGCCGTGGGATGGACCGACCGGAGGCAACGGTGGCCCTGCCGGCGGAGGAGCGACCCAACAGGCAAGCCTGGGACTGACACACGGGACGGCCTTCCATCTCCAACTGTTGGTGCGCCCGACCTGGCGTTGGCCGGGGCTGCAAGGCGAGCGGCTGGCCTGGAATGTCGTCGGCGGCATCGGCATCCATCGACAGACGGATGGTGAGCCGTCCTCCAACGTGAATGGCATCCCCGCGTGGGGAATCGAAGGTCAAACCAATCTCTATGTGACTGGCGCCGTGACCACGGAGTATCGTCTGACCTCTTCGGTCGGCGTGCGGGGCATGGCGCGGATGCACTGGATGCAGCGCGACGACCCCGTCTTCCTGCAGCCGGGTGGCGGCACCAGCACGGGTGTTGGCGACAACCTGACCTGGGGGAGCTTTTCGCTGGGACTGACCTTGCGGCCGGGCGGATGATCCGCCGCAGGCGCCTGGCCGACTAGTTGGTCGCGGCCACCGGCTCCCGGTTCAGGAGCGCCCTATAGCGGTCTACCTCTTCCGAGCGGCCCCGGCGTGACTCCAGCGAAACGAGCTGCTCGAGGGCCTCTCGACGCCGCGTGTCTCCTGGCTCTGTATCCGCCAGGACCGCGCCCAGGAGCTCGCTGGCCTCGTCTATGTCGCCGCGCTCGGAGAGGATGCGTGCCAACAGAATGCGCGGTCGGTTGGTGATCGGGCGCAATCGGGAAAACTGGGGTAGGAGGCGAATCGCCTCTCGAAGAGGCGCCTCTGCCGCCTGCCAGCGTCCTTGATCGAAGAGAAGACGGCCGAGCGCCTCGTATGCGACGCAGAGAGTGCGAACCTCGGTGCGTTCGGCGGGGTCGGAAACCTCGATCGCACGTCGGAACAACGTCTCCGCCTCCGTCTGGCGACCCTCGTCCCGCAACGTGGCCCCCGTTTGGTACACGGCGCTCCCCAACAGCGGATGGCGCTCGCCGTAGGCGTTTTCAAAGATGTCGGCGCTCCGACGAAATGCGATCAGGGAACTGTCGGGATCATTGCGAGCCCGGTAGGCGTGACCAAGCCCCAGCCAAGCACGGCCCAGCTCAGGGTGATTCGGAGGAAGCACCGCCGTTCGCAAGTCACGACTCTCACGGTAGCGCTCAAGCGCTCCGGCGGCATCACGGTCCGTGAAGGCGAGGTCGCCGAGATACTCGAGCCGTCGAGCACGCAGTCGGTCATTCAACGGCAGGCTCGCCGCCTGTTGCAGGTAGAGCGCTGACTCGGCAAGCTCCGCCGCTTTCTGGTCTTCCGTTCGCCCGTCGGCACTCGCCGATACCGTCAGCGCAAAAGCCAGCTCCATGTAGTCCGCTGCCAACAGTCGATCGTCGTGATCCGGCTCCGATTCCCGCAGCGCGATCGCTTGCCGCAGGTAGTCGAGCGCCTCCGGCTCCTCACGCTCGTTGAGCAGACGCCCGCGCCAACTGAGCGCCGTCGCCAGGAGAGACGTGTCGGTGGTGTCCGTGGTGAGGATGTACTGGCTCATCCGGAACACGGAGTCCGCCAGATGGCGTTCCCCCAGGTTGAAGGCCACCTGCCCTAGAACGTTCAGGCTGCCGGCCTTGAGCAGCGGTTGCCCGCTCAAGGTGTCCAGCTCCGCGAGAGCGCGCGTGACCAGGTTCTTCGAGCTGAGCGCGCGCCCATCGGTCTCGTTGGGGTCGAACTTCTCCAACACGGACACCATGAAATCCTGTGTCTTCTGGGCGCGTTCGGCTTGGTCCTCGGCGATCCGTCTCTGCTTCTGCGCCTCCACCCCGAACGCGGTGGCCAACCCTGCGCCAACCACCAACGCCAATGAGGCGGCGCTGCCGAGCGCGACCACAAGGCGGTTGCGCTGGATGAACTTCCCCAGCTTGTACAGTCCGGTTTGGGCGTGCGCCTCGACGGGCAATCCGTGCAGGAAGTTGAGCAGATCCTGGCGGAGCTCCGCGGCGCTGCCGTAGCGGCGGGCGGGCTCCTTCTCCATCGCCTTCAGGATGATCGAGTCCAGATCACCCGCGAGGTGTTGCCGCAGCGCACCCGGATTGGTGGAGCGCAGCCAGCTCGCCTGTGGCAACCCGCCGGTCTCCTCCTTCGCCTCCGGGTCGCGGAACGTGATGCGTGTACTGGGTCTGCGTGGATCGGTATTGCAGACGAGGTCCTCGATCTCTTGCATGCTGCCTGACGTGAAGACGTACGGCCGTTGGCCGCTCAGCAGCTCGTAGAGGATCACGCCCAGCGCATACACGTCGGTGGCGGTGGTGGTGGGCCCCATCACCACCTGTTCGGGCGCTGCGTACTCGGGGGTCAAACGCACCCCCAACGCGCGTGTGCGGTCGGCGCCCTGGCTGGGATCGAGCACCTTGGCGATGCCGAAGTCCAGCAGCTTCACCTCGCCTTGCTCGGTGACGATGATGTTGCCGGGCTTCAGGTCGCGATGGACGATCAGGTTGCGGTGGGCGTGCTGCACGGCCTCGCACACGGTCACGAAGAGCTCGATGCGTTGTTCCAGCGGTAGGCGCAGGCGGTCACAGTACTGGTCGATGGGCTCGCCCACCGCGAGCTCCATGGCGAAGAACGGCCGCCCATCCGCGGTGATGCCGCCATCGAGGAGCCCGGCGATGTTGGGGTGCTCCAGCCCCGCCAGGATCTGACGCTCGCTCCGGAAACGTTCGAGGATCTCCTCGGAGTCCATCCCGCGCTTGACGACCTTCAGCGCTACTTGGCGCTCGAACTCGCCATCCGCGCGCTCGGCCAGATACACGGCGCCCATTCCGCCACGCCCCAATAGATCCAGGATGCGATAGGCGCCAACGATATCGCCGACCTCGATCTGCCCGCGGCTTTCTGCCCCGGAGATCATCCCCCTGACGGAAAGGGCGGGTGGGCGGTCCATCAGGTGCTCGGCCTTGGCGCAGGCTTCGAGCATCTGCTCGACCTCGCGGCGCAAGTCGGCGTCGTCGCCGCAGCGCGCGTCCAGCAGGGGGGCGACCTCTTCCGGGGAGACCTCGAGGGCCTCGTCCAGGATGGCCGAGACCTGCTCCCAGCGCTCCGGCGTGAGCCCGCTCATTCGGAGAGGGCGGCGGGTCCGTCCAGCGTTGCTTGGGGGGAGAGTTGCTGGTGCAGCCAGCCTTTCGCCTTCACCCAGTCCCGGCGCACGGTCCGGGTCGAGATCTCGAGCATCTGAGCCGTCTCCTCCTCGGACAGGTCTCCGAAGTACCGGAGCTCCACCACCTGATAGAGGCGGGGATCCAGCTCACGCAGCCGCTCCAGGGCCTGGTCCAACGCCACCAACTCTTCCGCCCCGTCGTCGGTCTGGATCTGGATTCGGTCGATGGTGACGCGGGCGGCCCCCGATCCCCGCTTCTGGGCTCGGTGGCGGCGGGCATGATCGATCAGGATCCGCCGGCAGGCGCGGGCGGCTACCCCGTAGAAATGGGCCCGATCCCGCCAGGTGATCCGGTCCTGGTCCTTGAGCTTGAGCCAAAGCTCTCCGATCAGGTCTGCCGGGGAGAGGGTATGGCCGGTCCGCTCGTGGCTCATCAGGCGGGCGGCCAACCGGAACAGCTCCTCGTAGGTGAGGTCCCAGAGCCGGTCCTGGGCGCCCGTGTCCCCAGCCGACAGATCATGCAAAGCGCGGGTGATGGCGTGGCCGGAGTTCTGCGACTCGGGCACTGGCTGGTCCGCCATAGGTCGTAGACCGGTGAGAGGGGCCGGGGGTGCGGCGTCCAACTGGCTGCGACGGGCCAACTGGCTCCCCGCTCCCAACTTGCCGCGGAGGTCCCGGGGGGGCAACGGCCCCGGGTCCCACGAATCCCCGGGTTTCGGTTATCTTCTCCCCTTCCTCCGACTCGACGCGGCCTCGTCGCTCGGGTGCCACGGCGCGGCGATCCGCTCCCGGGCAGTCCCGAGCCTGGTCGCTCGCCGCATATGGACATTCGCAACATCGCCATCATCGCCCACGTCGACCACGGGAAGACCACCCTGGTCGACCAGATGCTCCGCCAGGCAGGCGTCTTCCGGGACAATCAGCAGGTCGAAGAGCGGGTCATGGACTCCAACCCGCTGGAGCGTGAGCGCGGCATCACGATCCTGTCCAAGAACACGTCCGTCCGGTGGAAGGACGTGAAGATCAACATCGTCGACACGCCCGGCCATGCCGATTTCGGCGGCGAGGTCGAGCGCATCCTGCGTATGGTCGACGGCGTCCTCTTGCTGGTCGATGCGGCCGAGGGGCCCATGCCCCAGACGCGCTTCGTCACCCGCAAGGCACTGGAGCTCGGTCTCCAGCCTGTGGTGCTCATCAACAAAGTGGATCGCGCCGACGGTCGCCCGGCCGCGGTGCACGACGAGGTCCTGGAGCTGTTCTTCGATCTGGAGGCGAACGACGCGCAGCTGGATGCACCCTTCCTGTATGCCTCGGGCCGCGAGGGCTGGGTGGCGTTGGCGCCGGGTGAGGTGGGAAAGGACCTCACTCCGCTGTTCGAGACCATCATCCGCGCCGTGCCGGCGCCCGTAGTGGACGAAGAGGGACCGTTCCAGATGTTGATTTCCACGTTGGACTACTCGTCCTACGTGGGGCAGGTGGCCATTGGGCGCATCGAGCGTGGGCGTGTGCATGTGGGCGACCCCATCGTGCTCCTCGAGTATGGTGAACCCGGCCCGGTGGAAGATGAGTCGGTCCAACGTGCCAAAGTGATGCGCCTGTACGGATTCGACGGACTGCGTCGGGTGGAGATCGAGGAGGCGGGTGCCGGGGACATCGTGGCGCTGGCCGGCCTGGAGGACATCGAGATCGGCCGCACGCTTTGCGATCCCGATCACCCCGAACGGCTGCGCGGCATCCAGGTAGAGGAGCCCACGCTCTCCGTGGACTTCACGGTCAACGACTCCCCGTTCTCGGGGCGTTCGGGCAAGTTCGTCACCACGCGCCAGGTGCGGGAGCGCCTCATGCGCGAGTTGGAGAAGAACGTGGCGCTGCGGGTGGAGGAGACGGATCAGACCGACACCTTCACGGTGTCGGGCCGGGGGGAGCTGCACCTGACCATCCTGATGGAGACCATGCGGCGCGAGGGCTACGAGTTCCAGGTGTCCCGTCCGCGTGTGGTCGTGAAGGCTGGGCCCAACGGGGAGCGGATGGAGCCCTACGAGGAAGTGGTGGTCGAGGTCCCGTCCGACAGCGTCGGCGTGGTCATCGAGAAGCTGGGCTCGCGCCGGGCCGAGATGACCGACATGCGCACCATGGACTCCGGCGCCACGCGGCTTCGCTTCCGGTTGGCGTCGCGTGGGCTGTTCGGCTACCGGTCCGAGTTCATGACCGATACCCGGGGCGAGGGCATCCTGCACCACAACTTCCTCGAGTACGGCCCCTGGGGCGGGATCATCCCCGGGCGCAAGCGAGGTGTGTTGGTGGCCGACCGCGAGGGCGAGGCTGTGGGCTACGCGCTCTACAACCTGCAAGAGCGTGCCACCATGTTCGTCTCGCCTGGTGACCCTGTGTACACGGGCATGATCGTCGGTGAGCACGTGCGGCCGGGCGACCTGGACGTCAACGTCTGCAAAGGCAAGAAGCTCACCAACATCCGAGCCGCCTCCGCCGACGAGAACATCCGCTTGGAGCCGCCACGCAAGCTCACGTTGGAGTTGGCGCTCGAGTTCATCGAAGAGGACGAGCTCATCGAGGTCACGCCCGATGGGCTGCGCCTCCGCAAGCGGGTCCTGGACGCCAATCAGCGTAAGAAGACCCAGAAGAAGCTCGCGTTGACCTGACCGGTCGCTCGGCACAGCGCGACCGGCGCCCTCCACACCGAGGAGCCTGCCGACTTGCCATGACGGAACGCCCCCTCCGCCGCGATCTGGTCGAGGAGAACGACCACCCGCTCAATCTGCTGAGCGGACTCGACGCGGAGGCCCGGGCCGCCTGGACGGTGGACCGCCCTCCTCTCTACGAAGTCTACATGCGCATGGCCGAAGAGTTGGCCAAACGCAGCACCTGTGCCCGCCTGCAGGTGGGCACGGTTCTGACGGACGCCTCTCTCGAGCACGTGGTGGCCATCGGCTACAACGGAAATGTGCGTGGCTTCCCCAACGAATGTGATACGGACGTCCCCGGTGCGTGCGGCTGCATCCACTCGGAGATGAACGCATTGGTGAAGGCACCGGGGGACTTGAAAGACAAGGTGGCATTCGTGACGGCGAGTCCCTGCTCCATGTGCGCCAAGTTGATGGTGCAGTCCAACGTCACGTACGTCTTCTACAGGGAAGCCTATCGGAAGCGGGACGGACTCGACATCCTCGAACGAGCGGGGGTCAAGACCGTCCACTATGTCCGATGGAAAGGGTACGAGTGGTGATGTCCCTGCTGAGCGAGGGCCGCTTCTTCCTTCCCGGTCCCACCGAGGTGCACGTCGATGTGCTGGCCGCCCAGGCGCAGCCCATGATCGGTCACCGAGGCGGGGCCATCCGCACGCTCATGGAGCGTCTGCAGACGGGACTCAAGGACGTGTTCCGCACGGAGCGCCCCGTCATCGTCAGCAGCTCGTCCGCTACCGGACTGATGGAGGCCGCCGTGCGGAACGGCGCCCAGCAGCGCGTGCTGTCGCTCGTCAACGGTGCGTTCTCGGCCCGGTTTGCCGAGATCGCGGAAGCGTGTGGTCTGGCCGTGGACCGCTTCGAGGTTCCGTGGGGCGCCGCGCACGATCCGGAGGCGGTGCGTGCGCGCGTCGACGGCGGGGCCTACGAAGCCGTCACCGTGGTACACTCCGAGACCTCCACCGGTGTGCTGAACCCCGTGCAGGCGATCGCCGCCGCGATCCGTGCGGCCTCGCCCGAGGCTCTGGTGCTGGTCGACGGGGTCACCAGCGTCGGTGGAGCGGAAGTGCGCGCGGACGACTGGGAGCTCGATTTCGTGCTGACCGGCTCGCAGAAGGCTCTGGCCGTGCCCCCAGGTCTCGCCTTCGGAGTGGCCTCCGAGCGCATGATGGAGCGTTCGGCCACCGCGACTCGCAAAGGCGTGTACTTCGACCTGTTGGAGTTCACCAAGCGACTGGAGACGCTGGAGACACCCAATACGCCGGCGGTCTCGCTGTTCTATGCGCTCGATCGGCAGCTCGAGCGCATTGCGGCCGAGACCCTGGAGGCACGTTGGCAGCGGCACCAGACCATGCGCGACCAGACGGTCGCGTGGGTGGCGCGCCTGGCGGCGGAGGGCATCGGTGTCTCGGTGCTCGCACCGGAAGGGTACCGCTCACCCACCGTCACCTGCGTGGCGCTGCCCAACGGGATGGAGGGCCCGGCCGTAGTGACCGGAATGAAGCAGAAGGGATGGGTGATCGGCGGCGGATACGGGAAGCTGAAGGCCACGACCATCCGCATCGGCCACATGGGTGATCACACACCGGAGGCCCTCGACCGACTGTTGGAGGATCTGAGCACCGTGCTGCGGGGGATGGCGTAATGGGGGACGGGGAGCAGAACGTGGGGCGCACCTACCGGATCGTGGTGGCTGACGGCATCGCGGCGTCGGGCCTGATGCCGCTGACCGAGGACGGCCATTTCGAGATCGTGCACGCCAAGGGCCCGCGGGAGGCTGTGATCGCGGCGCTGGAGGGCGCCCACGGTCTGCTGGTCCGGTCCAAGACCCACGTGGACGCGGAGCTGCTCCAGGCGGCCAAGGGCCTGCGCGTGATCGGGCGCGCCGGTGTGGGTGTCGACAACATCGATCTGGGTGCTGCGACCGAACGGGGTATTCCCGTGCTCAACGCACCGGCGGGCAACACGATCTCCGCCGCCGAGTTGACCATGGCCCTGATGCTCGCGGTGGCGCGCGGCGTGCCGGCCGCCGATCAAGCATTGCGTGCCGGTACCTGGGCCAAGACCCAAGGCATCGAGCTGCGGGGCCGGGTGCTGGGCCTGGTGGGCGCAGGCCGCATCGGTGGTGAGGTGGCCAAGCGCGCCATCGCCTTCGGGATGCGCGTGCGCGTGCACGATCCCTACTTGAGTGAGCGCCGTGCGGAGGAGCTGGGTGTACGCCTGGGCGATCTGGAGACCGTCCTCCGCGAAGCGGACGTGCTGTCCCTGCACGTGCCGCTCACCGACGCCACCCGAGGCCTGATCGGCGCGCCCGAGTTGGCGCGCATGAAGCCCAGCGCCATCCTCGTCAACGTGGCGAGGGGCGGCGTGGTGAACGAGGCCGCGCTGGCGGACGCGCTGCGCGCCAACCGGTTGGCTGGTGCCGCCCTCGACGTCTATGAGACGGAACCCTTGCCGCCCGACAGCCCGCTGCGCGACACGCCCAACCTGGTGCTCACTCCGCACCTGGGTGCTTCGACCTCGGAGGCGCAGGAGCGCGTGGCGCTCGAGATTGCCGAGGCCGTGCGCGCGGCCCTGCTGGATGGTGACCTGACGCGCGCGGTCAATGCACCCGCGGTGGGTGGCGAGACGCTGAAGCGCTTGCGTCCCCTGTTGGAGTTGGGCCAGAAGTTGGGGCGGGTCTCCTGCGCGCTTGCCAACGGCGCCATGCGCCGCGTGGACGTACGCTATGCGGGGGGCTCCGAGGACGCCCTGCGGCCGCTCTCCCAGTCCGTGCTGACGGGGATCCTGCAGAACGTGCTCGGCCGCGACCAGGTCAACTTCGTCAACGCCGGCCACCTGGCCACCAGCAGGGGCATCGAGGTGGCGCGCTCGCGCACGGCCTCCCGGCCGGACTACTCCGAGTTCCTGGAAGTCGTGCTCGAGACCGAGCACGAGGAGCTGCGCATCGGCGGCGCCGTGCTGGGCGGGGGCCACTCGCGCATCGTGCGCATCGGTCCCTACCACGTCGACGTGCGCCCCTCCGGCACGCTGCTGATCCTACGCAACCGCGATGTCCCAGGCGTGATCGGCAAAGTGGGCACGTTGCTGGGCTCGCTCGGCATCAACATCGCGGAGTACCACCAGGCGCGTTTGGCCCAGGGTGGGGAGGCGCTGGCGGCGGTGTCCGTAGACGGCGAGGTGAGCCGCGGCGTGCTGGCCCGCCTACTCGAGGTGCCGGAGATCACCGACGCCCGCACGGTGGCGCTGGACTAGGCGTTTCGTAGAGCCCCACCTGGGCCGAGCTTCCTAGCCGTTCAGCAGCCGCACCACCTCCGCCCGTCCCAGCCGCTCCGCCTCCTCCAGCGCAGACCTCCCCTCACCGTCTGGAAGCGCAGGGTCGGCCCCCCGTTCAAGCAGTGCTTCGATCAGGTCGAGCGGGCACTCCCGGAGCACAGCCTGATGTAGCGCCCGGCGACCCCAGGCGCTCATCCGGTTGGGATCGGCGCCATGGTCGAGCAGCCAGCGCACCCCCTCCAGGTCGTGCCAGTCCAACTTGCGGTGCAGCATGGTGGTGAGCCCGTCGGCGTGCAGCCGGCCGCTCTCCACGACGAGCTGCATGGCGCGACTGTCGTAGCCTTCCGGCGCGTGGTAGGGCGTCTCCCCGTCGTTGGGGTCGGCGCCCCGCTCCAACAGCAACCGGGTCAGGGCTGGGTGGTGGGCCACGCCCGCCGCTCCGTAGAGCACGCTCTCGCGCGCAGGGTGGGGTTGGTGCTCCTCCGAGTAGAACCCCGTGTTGGCGTCGGCACCGGCGTCCAGCAGCACGCGGGCCGCCTCGACGAATCCGTCGGACCGGGCTGGATCGAGCCGCAAGTAGCGGGAGAAACACAGATGGGTCAGGGCGTCCCACCCATGGGGCCCATCCTTGCGTTGCACCGCGGCCCCATCCGCGGCGATGAGCCGCGCGACACGCTGCGCGTCCCCCAGCACGCAGGCCACCGGCACGTCGTCGAGCGTGGCGAGGTCGGGATGGACCGACAGGATGGCGCCGGCCTCGTCCAGCGTGCCGCTCCCGTGGGCGGCGTCCAGCGGTACACAGGCCGCCCGCAAGAAGGCGTCCCGTGCGCCGTGAGGCGCGGCGCCACTCACGGTCGCGACGCCAGTTCCTTCCGGATCAGTGCTCGGTCGAAGAAGTCGTCCGTTGCCCCGAAGGCCTGGAGCCAGCGGCGGTAGAGAAGCGAATCGTGCACGTCGTCGGGGAAGACGATCAACTCGTAGGGGATCTGGTGGGCACGCAGCATCTGCACCAGCCCCACGGTTTGCGAGAAGTCCACGTTGCGGTCGTCGTCGCCGTGCATGAGGAGCACCGGTGAGGTCCAGGTGTCGATCTGGGAGATCGACGATGCCTGCCAGGCCACGCTCTCGGGGTCGAGCGAGCCGTAGTAGTGCACGCCCGCCATGTCCACGCCGGCCTTGAAGATGTCGGAGTTCCGAGCAAGCGCCTGCGCCGTCAGGATGCCGCCGTAGGAAAGCCCCCAGACGCCGATCCGCTCGACGTCCACGTCCGGGCGGCCCTGCAGGTAGCGGCCCACCGCTTCGATGTCCCGATACTCGGTGTTGCCCTCGTTCCGACGTCCGGGCGCATTGCGGAACTCGCGGCCGTAGCCGATGCCGCTCCGGTAGTTGACCGACATCACGATGTAGCCCTTGTTCGCGAAGTACTGATTCATCGCGTAGGCCATGTGATAGAAGTGCATGTAGTGATAGCCCAGCAGCATCTGGCGTCGGGATCCGCCGTGGATGAACAGCAGGGCCGGTCGTTTCTCGCCCGGTTTCAGGTCGGGCGGCAGGAAGAGCTGGTTGTAGAACTCGAAGCCGTCCTCGGCGGCGAGCGTCACGTTCTCGGGCATGACATGCCGGGAGAGTGGGAACTGCTCGGGTAAGGACGTGACGAAGCGCGGCTCGCCACCGTTGGCCGGCACCAGCGCCACCGAGAGCGGGCGAGCGGGCCCGCCCCCGAGCACTGCCACCTGACGACCGGAGGCCAGGGCGGCCGGATAGGTCTCCACACTGGCACCACGGGTAAGTTGCGTGGGCGTCCCGCCCGCAGTGGGCACCTTCCACAGATGACGGCGGTGGATGTCCCCCACGTTGGTCGCGTAGAACAACGTCGCGCCGTCACTCGAGATGGAGATGTGCTCGGCGATGCCGTCCCCGGGCGTGATCAGACGCGCTTCGTTGGAGGGGCGGTCTGCCGGCACGGAGTAGTAGTGCCGCCACCCGTCGGGCTCGGCCTGGAAGAGGATCTGGTTCCCGGCCCAGAGGATCTCCCGAACCTCGTCGTGCAGCTCGTCGCCCGGTTGATTGTGGAAGATCTCCCGACCCTGGCCGGTGGCCACGTCGGCCACCCAGATGGACCAGGTGTAGCCGCCGGCGAACTTCGAGTCCATGATGCCAGGCGGCAGCGCGCTCGCGTCCGCGTTGCGACCGGCGGCACCGGCCCCATAGGGCAGGCCGGGCCTCCGGATGAAGGCGATGCGTGTGCCGTCCGGGGACCACACCGGGCTGGAATCCCGATCAACCCCGGGTGCCAGGTAGCTGACCTCGGGCTGGTCCGTGTCGTAGACGCCGATGTAGCTGTGGTCTCCACGCTGGCTGACGAAGGCGATCTTCCTGGAGTCCGGAGACCAGACCGGCTGGCCGTTGTCCCCGAACACGCTGAAAAGCGGAGGGGTGGCATCGAGCGCGTCGGGGTCGCTGAGTCCGGGATTGACCGGTGCACGGTAGACGGCGCCTTCCCGGTCGAAGGCCACCCAGCGCCCATCCGGCGAGAGTGCCGCGTTCCACGCCTCCACCACACGCCAGGAGCGGCCCCCGCTTGTGCTCGCGGCCCAGATCGCGCGCTCGGCGCCCAAGGGATCACTGGCGGGATTGGCGATCCAACCTTCGCGATTGGGCGTGTGTCCGCGGAGAAAGGTGACCACCGACCCGTCGTCGGAGATGCGCAGGGTGGTGAGGTCGTGTCCGTCGTCCGCCATGTAGTCTGTCAGCCGCTGCGGCACGAAATCCGGCGCCGCGGCCGTGTAGACGTTCCGCATGCCGCGCTCGAACTCGATCCAGGCGATCCGCTCGGCTGCTCTGGCCGAGACGATCTCCACCGGATAGCCGGGGCTCAGGATGTCGTCGATGGAGAAGCCCTGGGCGTGGATGGGGCCCGCGGCGCCTAGAGCGGGAACCAGCAACAGCGACGAGGCGACGAGACGAGAACGGGTGGCAAGCGACATGGGGACCTCCGCGGCTGGGCCGGCCAGTGGTCCCTCACGGTAGCGATGCGGCTGGCGATGGGCGAGCCGATTCCCGCCCCTCAGCGGATGCGCCGCTCCTCCTGGCCCCCGGAGCGACGGGCGGCGGCAGCGGCGATGAAGGTGGCCACATCCGCCGCCAGCGCCCTCCGCGCTTCACTCCCGTCGTACATCACGTGGCCGCCGGGATAGCAGCCTGTGGTGATGTTCGCGCGGAGACGGGGCTCGATGTGCTCGACGATCCAGGCGTTGTCGGCGCAGCTGTTCAGGGAGTCGTAGAGCCCCGCGGCCACGAAGGCGACCAGCGCGGGATCGAGGTCCATCGCGCGCCGCAGCCAGGGCTGTGCCCCCCCGGGGGGGCCGTCGCCCGAGCCGGCGTTGCTCGGCGGGGCACCCGGCGGCGCCTGATTCCAACCCCAACGGGCGCCGACCGATGGGGGCGCCTCGCCTGCCGAGTACCCAGCTTCGAGACCCTGGTACGCCAGGTCAGTGGCGAACTCCAGCTCGTTCTGCAGATAGCGGCGGACGAGCACGGGTCGCACCGTCGGTTCGGCGGCCTCGGTGACGCGCATGTCGTAGCGACCTGCAGTCCGCCCCTCATCGCGCAGCAAGGCCGCACGGAACTCCGGCGAGGACATGGACAGGGTGGTGGGATCGATGGAGGCCGGGTCGATGCCGGTGAAGCGAGCGAGGTCTGCGATGACCTCGTCGCGCTCCGCTGTCCCCAGAGCATCCCGCCGGGCCAGCGCGGGGGCGTACACGTTGCGCGCCCAACGCTCCGCCTGACGGACTGCGTCGGGCAGGTCGCGCTGCAGTTCCGCCGGCAGCTTTCCGTGATGGAAGGCAGCGGCGGTGCGGTTCGGCACGAACATGGCCGTGCGCTGTTCGGCAGTCGCGACCGGGCCGAGCGGGATGCCTCCGGAGATGAGCATCACTCCGGTCACGGGCTGTCCGGCGGCCGTCAGCTTCTCGGCGACACCGGCGGCGCGCCACACGCCGTAGGACTCTCCGGCCAGGAAGAGCGGGCGGTGCAAGGCATCGAAGCGCGTGCGGTACACGCGAATGAACTCCGCGACCGCGTCGATGTCCCCCAGCACGTTGTAGAACTCGTCGGCGTATTCCGCCCGTGCCGGTCGACTGAACCCCGTGCCGATGGGATCGACGAACACGAGGTCCGTGGACGGCAGCCATGTGTCGGGGTTGTCCACGAGGCTCGGCCTCGGACCGACCTCAGAAAGTCGACGCGGTCCGAAGCCGACCAGATGCACGAGTACGGAGTTGGAGCCCGGGCCGCCGTTCCATGCAAACGTGAGCGGCCGCTGGGAGGATGGCTCTCCGTCGTCCAGTGAGTAGGACACGAAGAAGATCTGTCCATGGATCTCACCGGTGCCGTTGTCTCGAATCGGGATGAATCCAGCGTGCGCCGTGTAGCGTAGCGTTCTGCCGGCGACGTCGATCTGATGCTGCGTCGTGCGCAGCTCGTGCTCCTGTCCGTTCACGCCAGCCACGGGGCCGAGCTGGGCCGCCGCGACGACGGCGAGAGCTGTCTGAAGGCCACGCTTCATCGCGCGCTCGCAGCGCGATTGGTGATGAAGGCCCCGACGTCGTCCTTCAGCGACAGCCGAGCGCTATCGTCCGTGTAGATTGCGTGGCCGCCATCGTAGCTTCTCGCAACAACCCGCTCCGCCAATTCCGGCGGTAAGCCCCTGGCTGCGTACTCGTTGGCGAAGTAGGGGCACACGAGATCGAAGCGGCCGCAGGCAACGAACACGTAAAGCTCGGAATTCATCGTCATGGCTTGCCGCAGAGCCTCGGGATCGGCCGGCAAGTCCCAGTTCCAGAGCACCGACATCCAGTCTCCGCGGAACCGGGTGGGGGCTGGATACCCACCTCCGAAGGGTCCCTGGTAGAACAGGTCGCTGCGATACCCGATCTCGTTGCGCAAATAGCGGATGACCGACACGCCGTCCAGGATGTCCTTCAGGCTGGGATCCTTGGTCGGGTCGTAGGGGCCTCCACTGGTATCCGGAGGTCCGACCTTGCGGCTGTCGTAGCGACCGACGACCAAGCCCCGGTCCGCGAGCAGCGTCGTAGTGAACTGCTCCATCGGAATGCGGAGTGACGCTCGGTCGATCGAGTCCTCGGGCATTCCACTGAATCGCGCCAGCGTCGCGACGACCGAGTCGCGCTCCGCTGGAGGGAGATCGTCGGGCTGGTTCAGCGCTTGGGCATACCGCGTCGACGACCACTGCTCGGCGGCTGCAAGCGCGGCACCTGGGTCGCTCGAGACGCCGCCACCCAGCGCGCCGTTGACCTGCGCTGCCGCGGTGTAGGTCGGGAGCATGAGCGCTGCGCGCATGGGTGCGGGTAGATCGCCGAGCGGCAGCGCCAGTCCGAGCAGGATCACGCCGGAGAGCCTTGTCCCTCGTCGCTCCAGTGCCGCGGCCACCAAGGCGCAGCGGGTCACGCCGTAGCTCTCCCCCGCGATGAACAGCGGAGCATCGAAGCGGTCGAAGCGCGTGCGGTAGACGCGAATGAACTCCGCCACCGACTCCGCATCTCCCGGGGATTGGTAGAACTCGGCGGCGAACTCGGGAGCGGCAGGTCGGCTGTATCCGGTGCCCACGGGGTCCACGAAGACGAGATCGCTCTGCGCCAGCCAGGTGCCGTCGTTAGCGATCAGTGTGGTGCCGGTCGGCGAGAGACGCGGCTGCGAGCCCACGGCCTGAGCGATGCGTTTGGGTCCGAAGCCGAGCAAGTGCACCAAGCCGGCGTTGGAGCCGGGTCCTCCATTCCACAGGAACGTCAGGGGACGGTCCGGCGCCCCCGGATCCGGGTCGAGCGAGTAGGAGACGAAGAACATCGTTCCATGCACCGCGCCGGTTTCGTTGTCCCGGATCGGGAGCAGGCCCGCACGGGCCGTATACCTCAGGACACTGCCGTTGACCTGCACCTCGTGCTGGGTCGTGACGATGTCCCCTGATATCGAGGGCTCCTGGGCGGCGGACCGACCCGCGATCAGGGTCGGGGCGAGCGAACACAGCAGCGCCAGTACGGGACCACGAGGAAGGCTCGGCAGCAACGGAACCTCGAGCGTCAGGGACAGGGGAGCTGGGTTCTTCGCCCTACTGGTGTGGCACCGCTACCGGATCACCCCGTAGCGCTTGAGCACCTCCAGGGTCGCAGCGATGGGCAGGGCATCGGAGATGGTGCCCTGCCCTTCCACGGTGGTGGCCTTGAGCAGTGAGTTGTAGATCGCTTCCTCGGTAGCTTCCACGACGCCCTGGAACAGCGCCGACATGGGCTCGTTGGCCAGTTCCTCGACCGTTTGCGATGTCTGCTGCGGATCACGCCGCACCGACTCGGCCGTGGAGAATGCGATCACGTAGTCACCGGAGCCATTCCCGGCGAATGAGCCGGTGCGCGCAAGCCCCATCAGGGCACGCCGGGCCAGACGCTCCAGGTTGCGCGCCGAGAGCGGCGCATCGGTGGCCAGCACCATCATGATGGAGCCGTCTCCCGCATCGTCGGGAGAACGGCCGCGCCCTTCGACGGCGTTCTGGAAGGAATAACGGCCCAGCTCCTGGCCGACGGGTGCACCGGCCATGGTGAGGATGCCTCCGAAGTTGGATTGCACCAGCACGCCAACGGTCCATCCACCCAGTGAGGTGGGGAGCACGCGGCTGCTGGTGCCGATCCCTCCCTTCCAGCCGAAGGCGCGTGTGCCCCGCCCGGCGCCCACGGACCCCTCCTGCACGGGGCCGCCGCTCGCTGTCTCCAGCGCGCGCACCACGTGTTCGGGCTCGATGGGCCGGGCGCGAATGTCGTTCAAGCCGCCGTCGTTGGTCTCGCCCACCACCGCGTTCAGCGAGCGCACGTTTTCCATGCCGGGGAGCGCCAACGCCCAGGCCACCATGGCGTCCGCCGCCTTCCAGACGCACAGCGTGCAGGTGAGCAGGATGGGCGTCTCCAACTCGCCCAACTCCTTGACCTGAGTGACGCCAATGAGCTTGCCGTAGCCGTTGCCCACGACCATCGCGGCGGGCACGCGCTCGAAGTATAGGTTTCCAGCGTGGGGGCGGATGGCCGTCACGCCCGTGTTCACGCGCTCGCCTTCGTGGACGGTGACCTGTCCCACCAGAACGCCCGCCACATCGGTGATGGCGTTGTGTGTGCCCGGCTGGAAGATGCCGACCTCGATTCCCAGGTCGCGCGCACGAGGACGATCGGCGTTCTGTGCCATGAGCATGGAGGGCAGGAGCAGCGCGAGGATGGCGAGCCCGGCGACGGACGCAGAAGGACGAAGCGAGCGCGCTGGCCGGCCACATGGCAGCGAGCGGATCATCATCCGTGCAGTCCTGTGACGTCGATGAGCATGAGAAGAAGCAGAAGCGGCTGGTAGAGCAGAGATCCCAGGAAGACGCTGCGCGCATGCGCGTTGGTCATGGCGCGCCAGGCCCGCACGCACAGCCCGATCAGCCAGATACCCAGCCCGGCCGCGCCCACGGTGTACAGCGTACCGGTCAGGCCGATCCAGGTGGGGAGCAGGCTCACCGGCAACAGAATGGCGGCGTGCGCCACCATGTGCATACCGATCACCCGCCCGCCGGGGTCGGCCGGGGGCGTGAGAAGGAAACCGGCCGCTTTGTAGTCCTCACGGAGCACCCAGGCCAGTCCCAGCACGTGGGGCATCTGCCAGAAGTAGGCGATCCCGAACAACACCCAAGCACCCGTGCTCAGCCCGCCGGTCGCGGCGCTCCAGCCCACCAGGGCGGGAACGGCGCCCGGCACCGCCCCCACCAATGTGGAGATGTAGCTGCGGGGCTTGAGCGGTGTGTAGACGAAGTCGTAGGCGACGCCGGCTCCCAGGGTGAGCAGGGCGGGCCATGGCCCGATGCCCCACCACAGGAGGCCGGTGCCCGCCGCGATGAGCAGCCCCGCGAACACCAGCGCGGCAGACGGCGACACGCGCCCGGAAGGAAGCGGCCGGCTCCGGGTGCGGCTCATGAGCGCGTCCGGGGCTCGCTCCAGGAACTGGTTCAGGGCCAGGACCCCTCCCGTGGCCACCAGCAGGCCCAGCGCCAGGATCGCCGATGCGCCCCACTCCATCCGGGCCCCTCCGCCCACGTAGAAGGCCGCCACCGCCACGATCACCACGTAGACGGCGATGGTGGGCTTGGTCAGCTCATAGTACGCGTGCGCCCGTCCCCCGGGGGCGCGGGGACGCGGCGACCGCTCGGGCCGGGTGGGCGCTGGGGCAACGGTCAACGGACGAAACCTGTTTCGGCAGGGGCCAGTACTAGGGGGGTATGAGGTCCCCGAACGAGATCAGCGTCAAGGATCGCCGCACCCAACAGGACCGGGTCTGGCGCCGTGCGTTCTATGTCTCGTTCGCCGTTCACGCGCTGATCTTCCTGTTCTGGCGCCACACCCCGATTCCCACGTCCCCCTTCTCAGCGGCGGGGCCCCGGGCAGGGGACAACCGGGCCGCTGCCGGCGGCATGCAGGCCTTGAACGTCCAGGCTCCGCCTACGGTGCCCATCACGCCCCCTCCCGTGCCCCTTCCCACGCTCGAAGACGTCGAGCCCGTCGAAATCGACCTCGAGACCCGACTCGACGCGGGCGCCGCGTTGGGGAACGCACCCGGGGAGCTCCAGGGCCCCGGCCTCGAGAATGGACAGGGGAAGGGGGACGGTGGCACCGACGAGGAGGGCCTGTTCCGTCTGGTGCCCCCTTCGCCCCGGGGCATGATCCTACCGCCCTCCAGCAGGGACTTGAAGGGGCGGCAGGTGGAGGTCTGGGTCTTCGTGGGCGTGGACGGCCGGGTAGTGGCAGACTCGACCCGCCTGAATCCCCCCACTCCCAGCCGTTCCTTCAACGAACGTTTGATCTCCGAGGCCGCGCAGTGGGTGTTCCGACCCGCCACCAAAGGCGGCCAGCCGGTGGCGGCCTGGTTCCCCTACACGATCAGCATGTAGGGATTGCCGTCGGAGCGGGCCTCGCCCAGCGCTTCCACCACGGGCGCCGGCTGGGGTCCCGAACGAGAAACGGGGCGACGCCGACCGGCATCGCCCCGTTCTGCGACCTGTATTCGGGGTAGCCCCGGGTTCGCCCCGCTACCAGACCGGTTCCTCCCGCTTCCGCATCACCCACCGCCCCACGAAGAACGTGGCCACCAGCAAAACCAGCCCGAAGGAGAGCGCGGCAAAGAACAGCAGGCCTTTGAGCACCACCAGGAGAACCGCGCCCAGCCACCCGGCCAGCGGGGGAACGATCAACTTGACGATCTCGGCGAGAACCAGGGCGATCAGCCCGGAGATCCCGAGTCCCGCGAATGCTCTCATCACGTCCATCCCTCCTGGCGCCGGACCCCGAGGAATCCGGGGCAGGTGGCGTCGGTCTCCCTCGCTCTACGCCCCCGGGGGCCCGCGGGTTTCGTGCCAGTTGACGCCCCCCCCGGCCGCCGGGTCGAGCCCGACGCCCGGCGAGGCCGGCTCTACGCGGAGCCGCCTCAGGGGCAGCCGGCGTAGGGTGGCGGCCCGAAGGCGAGGGCGCGGTTCTGCAGCTGGAGCCGGTAGGTGGCCAGCACGGTGTTGGTCTTGGTGTAGGTGGGATCCGTCTCCGTGTAGGCTGCGCCGATGCTGCGGTAGAAGATCGAGGCCGCCGCGCGTTCCAGCACGGCCCCCGGATCGCCCTGCACGCTCTTCCAGGTCGATTCGCTGACCGGTGTGTCGAAGAGGGCGGGGTCGATGACCATGTTGCGGCACCAGAAGAAGAACTTCCGCACGCACACGATCGGTGCGACGTGCCAACCCCAGTTCACGTAGCAGCTCGGGTTGTTGGCGGTGTCCACGTGCAGGCTGCCGTAGATCCAGATCTTCCGTGGATGCGCTCCGTCGGCGATGAACAGCCGGCACATCTCGTGGGCGCGCCCCCAACACCCGTCGTCCGGATACAGGAACGGGATGCAGGGCACCGGTACCGACAGCGGATCGCATGTACGAACTGCCGCCAGGTCGAACAGCTGCTGGGCGCGACGCGGTGACACACACCTGAACCAGCAGAAGAGGCAGCGGACAGGGAGCAGCACCCACTCGAAGAGCTCCCGTATCCAGCGTTCGGGCTCGAAGGCGTAGCGCTCTCCTGCGCGGCGAGTCCCAGGAGGCGTACCGCCGCCGCGCGGGTCGGGGCGCACATCGATGATCTCGTGATCGTCCGTCTCGGAGACGAACAGTCGGGTGCCTCGGGCGAGCGCCGTCTGCAGGGTTTCCAGCAGCGCGCCGAAGTCCGGGTTCGACCGGCGGATCCGGTGTCGAGCCTGCGAGATCTCCAGATCGACGTCGATCTGGTCGCCGCGCTCCACCAGTTCTGTGATGGTGGCGACCAGCGGAATCAGTAGCCGCGTGACGTCCCGGGTTTCCGGATCGAACTCCACGAAGGCCGGGGCGTCCAGCCCGCGTAGGGCGTCGAGGATCTCCAGCCAACCAGCGGCCAGCGTCGGACGCTCGCGAGCGCGCACGCGCGCGCGGCGCCCATCGGCAAAGACGACCTCCACGCCTTCGGGGTTCTTCCTGAGCATTTCAGCGCCGGAGCCCTCCATCGGGGGCTCCAGGCCACGAATGCGGTCCACCACCGCGTTCTCGATCGGCATGATGCTCCTCCGGTCAGGTGTCGCGTGCTCCGATCTCCAAGCTACCACGGAGATGTGGGCGTCGCCGGGACGGTGCGCCGCGCCGGGGGCGCGTTCGTGCCCTTCGGCCGGCGGCCCTGCTCCCGGTGCACGCCCTCTTCCGGAAGTGGCGGAAGAACCGGCCTCGAAGGGCCGCGATGCCCGCCCGCGGTTTCGCGCGGCCTGACCGGCGCTCCAGCCCGCCGGAGCCCGCAGTCGCTTGCATGCCCGTGCAAGAATCTGCACGACTCTTGAGCGGAGCCGGGCCGGAAGAGCACCGGAGATTTGGCTTGGTTGAGCGGAGTTCGGCCCTTCGCCTCCGATTGGCGTCTCCCTTGCCCAATGGAGACTGCCGCCTCCGGCGCGCCCGGCTCACTCCGACATCAGGACACGCGATGCTTCTGCTGCTGGCCGCCCTGGCCACTCCACCCGACACCTTGGCGACCCCGGTGGTCGCACCTGCCCCGGTGCACGCCGAGGCCTTCTGGCCGCGCTTCGAGACGCCGGTCCAATGGGTGGAGCCGCTGCCCGGGACCCCGGTCCGTAGGGTGGGCGATCCAGGGGCCGCGCCGTCCGAAGACCAGATCTTCGAGTACTCGGACGCGTACCTCACCCGGTTGCGCATCCACAAGATCGCTTCCTACGCCACGCTGCCCTTGTTCGTGGCCTCCTACATCACCGGGAACGAGCTCATCACCAAGGGCCCCCAAGCGGCCGACTGGGCGCGCAATACCCACGGCCCCATCGCCGTTGGACTGGGTGCGCTCTTCGGCATCAACACCATCACCGGTGTCTGGAACCTGAAGGAGTCCTGGGGCGATCCGGAGGGCCGGGGTCGTCGACTGTTGCACTCGTCGCTCCTACTGGCGGCCGACGCCGGATTCGTGGCTGCAGCCGCGTTGGGCAGCGAAGCGCATGGAGAGGACGAGGGTGGAAGTTTCCGCGCCGGATCGGATCCGAGCACGCACCGCACGGTTGCGTTGACATCGCTCGGGGTGGCTCTGGCCGGCTACATGACCATGGTCTGGCCCTTCCGCCGGGACTGAGATGATCGAGACGATCGCGGGTTGGGCGCAGCCCTGGGCGGACTTCTATGCGGACTCCACACTCGCGCAACTGGTGGTCACCTTCCTGCATTTCGGCGGGATCCTGGTGGCCGGTGGGCTGGCGCTGGGAGCCGACCGCGCCACCCTGCGGGCGGCGCGCCGCTCGGACGCCTACCAGATCGAGCATCTGCAGGAACTGGGACAGATCCATACGCCCGTGCTCACGGCGCTGGGCGTGGTGATCGTGTCCGGTCTGGCGCTCATCCTGGCGGACGCTGAAGCGCTCCTCCTGTCCTGGGCGCTCTGGCTCAAGCTGAGCGTCTTCGCGCTGCTCCTGTTGAATGGGCTCTTCCTGCAGCGCGCCGAGGTACGACTGCAGATCGACCCTACGTCCTCCTGGGCGCCGTTGCGGCGTGCGGCTCTGCGGAGCGTGGGCCTGTGGGGCCTGGTACTCCTATTGGGGGCGTTGCTGCCCCTGGAGGCATAGATCCATGAAACGTGCACTCCCCTCGATTGCGCCCGAACCCGACGCCTTGGATCGTAGGCGCTTCCTGCACAACTGCCTCGCAGGAGCGCTGACCGTCGGGTTCGGGCTTACACTGGCGCGGCGGGCGGCGGCCGAGCCCGTCGAGTTCTCCTGGACGGACGCACTGTGGCAGGACGGCGACCAGATGGCCTTTCCCATCCCCGCGGCGGATGGTGTGACGGTCGATCGCAAGAACGAGCTGATCCTGGTGCGCGAGAGCGGACAGCTCTTCGCGTTCGCCCTCTCCTGTCCGCACCAGCGGTCCATGCTCAAGTGGCGCGAGAAGGACGGGCGCTTCCAGTGCACGAAGCACGGATCCAAGTATCAGCCCAACGGTGAGTTCGTCGAGGGGCGCGCGACGCGCGGCATGGATCGCTACCCGGTGCAGGTGCGCGACGGCCAGCTCTGGGTGGACACCTCGCGCAAGATCCAGCAGGACGAGGACGGGCCGGGGTGGACTGCCGCTGTGGCGCCGGTCGGCTAGAACAGCGCGTCCCGGGAACTCAGGCCTCGCCGCCTTCCTCGCCGGCGTGGCCGTCCAGACCCAGCTCGCGGAGCTTGTACCAGAGCGTACGCACGCTGATGCCGAGCAACTTGGCCGCCTGTGTCTTGTTGTCTCCCGTCGCTTCCAGCGCCTTGGCGATCGCCTCGGCTTCGGCCCGCTGCACGGCCTCGCGCAGCGGCTCCACGGCTCCAGCGTCGCGATGCCCCTCCTGGGCCTGCACGGCTCCGGAGCGGGGCAGCTCCACGTGCGTGATGGTCTTCCCGTCGGCGAGCAACGCCGCACGCTCCAGCACGTTGGCGAGCTCGCGCACGTTGCCGGGCCAGTGGTAGGCGGCGAGGCGGGTCACGACGTCCGGCGCCAGCCTGAGCTCCCGACCCATCCGTCGAGCCTGTGCTGCCACCACGGCTTCGGCGATGGGAGCGATATCCTCGCGCCGCTCCCGCAGCGGGGGCACATGGATGGGGAAGACGTTGATGCGGTAGTAGAGGTCGGAACGAAAGCTCCCCTCCCGCACCATCTCCTCCAGGTCGCGGTGGGTGGCCGAGAGGACGCGCACGTCGACGCGTCGAGATTGGTTGGAGCCCACGCGCTCTACCGTGCCCTCCTGCAACACACGCAGCAGCTTGGCCTGCAGGTCGAGAGACATATCCCCGATCTCGTCCAGGAAGAGCGTACCGCCGCTGGCCAGCTCGAACTTGCCGGGTCGGTCCTTGGTCGCCCCCGTGAACGCACCCTTGGTGACCCCGAAGAACTCGGCTTCGAGCAGCTCGCGGGGGATGGCCGCGCAGTTGAGCGCGACGAACAACCGGTCGTGCCGCGGGGAGCGGGCGTGGAGCGCACGCGCCACCAGCTCCTTGCCCACACCGGTCTCGCCGGTGATGAGCACGGTGGTCGGTGCAGCGGCCACGCGCTCGATGGCGCGGATGACCTCCAGCATGGACGCGCTCTTGGCCGTGATGCCTTCGAACGCCGTGGCGGTCACCTCGCGCAGGTAGCGATTCTCCTGCTCGGCCCGACGCAGGGACAGCGCTCGATCGACGAGCGCTTCGATCTCCTCGGCCCGGAACGGTTTGATGACGTAGTCGAAGGCGCCGAGCTTCATGGCCTCGACGGCCGATTCCACGGTGCCGAAGGCCGTGATCAGGATCACGGGGATGTCACTGGAGCGCTGCCGCAGGGCGGCGAGCAGGTCCAGACCGGAGCCGTCCGGCAGCGCCAGATCGGTGAGCATGAGGTCGACGGCCTCGCTGCGGAGGACTCGATCGGCCTCGGCTGCGTTGGCCGCCAACACCACGTGGTAGCCCTCGGCCTCCAGCGACATCTGCAGCAGACGTCGGATTCGAGCCTCGTCGTCGACGACCAGGATGGTCTGGCTCATGCCTCGAGCTCCCGTAGCGATTCCTCGGGTCGCGGCAGGGCGATCCTGAAGCACGACCCCTCACCCAACCTGCTCTCCACCGTGACCGCGCCTCCATGGTCGTCGACGATCCGTTTGACGATCGCCAGTCCGAGTCCCGTTCCGGCGCGCCGGGTTGTGAACAGGGGCTCCCAGATCCGTTCCAGGTCCTCGGGGCGGATGCCCGTCCCTTGATCCTCGATCTCGATCCAGGCCCGCTCCGCGTCCTCGTGGGTGCGCACCTGGATCGCACGCCCTGCAGGGGTCGCATGAATCGCGTTCGCCAACACGTTGAGCAACACCTGGTACGCCTGTCCCTCGTCTGCCCAGGCCACCGCGGGAGCCAGGCTCGTGCGGAGATCGATTCCGGCGTCGCGCGCGGTGGCGTCCATGGCGCTGGCCGCCCGCTCCGCGATGCGATCGAGGCGAACCGCCGCACACTCGGGTGTGCGCGGTCGGGCGAACACCAGCAGATCCTCCACCAGACGGGCCAACCGCCCCACCTCCTCCTGGATGAACACCACCAGTTCCCGCTCGGGTGCGTCGGCGGCGATCTTGCGATCGAGGAGATCAGCCGAGCCCTGCAATACGGCCAGCGGCGTGCGGATCTCGTGCGCCAGTCCGGCTGCCAGCATACCGACAGCGGCGAGGCTCTCCTGGCGAGCCAACGCCTGACGCGAAGCGTTCAGCCGATCGACCATGTCGCGCAGCGCCTCAGCCAGCACCCGTACCTCGGCGGGCGCGCCCTCCGACACCTTCAGCGTGTGCGACCGGCCCACCGCATCCAGATCGGCTGCTTCCAGGCTGAGGCCCCTCAGCTCCCGCGTGGTGGCGCGCGTGAGCAGCAGCATGGGTGGCACCAGGGCGAGCACGATGACGCCTGCCAACGCGAGGAGCCGCAGCACCGTACTTCGCAGGGGCGCCAGCACGGTCGACAGCGGGCGGGTGAGCGTCGCAGTCAGTCCTCCCAAGGGATCGATGAACAGCTCGCGCTCCGCGACCAGTGCATCGACCCCCTCGGGTGCCTCGCCCCAGGCGCGCAGGTCGGGACCATGCATGCTGAAGCGGGGCAGCAGGGGCCCTGCCGCTCCGCGCACCACCTGGCTCCACGAGCTCACCAGGACGATCCAGCCCAGCAGGCTCCCGTCCGCGGCGGCCCGCACGGGGGCCGAGACCACCAACAAGACGCTGTCCGGGAAGGCGGGAGTGCCCTGGGGCGCCGCCAGGAGCCGGGCCGCAGCCAGCGGGGACGTCTCGGCCTGGAGCGCTTGGCGTCCGTCCCACAGGGGCGTGCCGGTCAGCGCGCGACCCACCCACTCGAACTCGGACGACGACAGCGCCACTCCGGCGGCGTCGACGCCCAGGGCCACATCGACGCCATCGAAGGCTTCTACCAGCTGGGTCAGCGACTGGGACAGGCGCAGGTCGAGGTCGTCGATGGCCAGGTCCTGCGCCACCTGCAGACCGGGCCACAGCGACACCGCGCGCGCGCGGGCTTCGACGGCGCCCTTGAGGCGCTCCGCCACCAGATCCACCTGCGCCTGCAGTTCCGCGCGGGCCCGGTCGATGGCGAGATTGCGGTCGCGCGCCACTTCGATCCAGGTGGCGGCGCCGGCGGCCAGCACCGTGAGTGCCACCAGCAACGTGCCCAGCCGACCGGGCAGGGAATCGGGAATGAACCAGGGTCTGGAGCGAGCGTGGGCGACCGGTGTCATACCACCCCACCCAATCGGGGAGGCCGTCCGTGAGCGGTAGTGCCGTCTCCGGACGGCTGGCCACCGCCTTGGGGTTGCTGATTGCCGCGACCCTGCCCCTCCAGGCGCAGCTGCCGGCTCCGCCCGTGAGCGCGCCCGGAACGCTGCATGTCGGCGGGTACGCCGGTGGCGTCGTGGGTTTCAACGCCGTGGAGGGAAGCGACTACGACGCGGAACTCACCGAAGCGGTCGCGGCGTTGCTGCTCTCGGGCACGCTGGCCGCCCCGCTGACCTGGTTCACGGAAGTGGATCTGGCCGCGCGGGGCAGCGAAAACTGGACGGGTCGTCAGGATGATCGCACGCTCGAGTTGGAGCGGCTCTACCTCGAGTACTCGTTCAACGATGCACTGCGCCTTCGCGCCGGTCGCTTCCTGACACCGGTGGGGCACTGGAACGAGAACCACGCCGAACCCCTTACCTGGACCACGCTGCGGCCGCTCGCGAGCTATCGACCGTTCGCGAAGAGTAGCACCGGCCTGATGGTCGCGGGAGAGTCGGCGCTTTCCGGGCACGATGTCGGCTACGCCGTCTTCCTGGCCCCACACGCACTCTCGCATGAGCTCGCCGAGGAGAACGCGTTTCTGAGCGCGGCGGGAGGGCGGGTCGTGGTGGAGTTGGCTCCTGGCTTCCACCTGGGAGCCAGTGCGGTGGCATTCAAGGGCTCCCGTCCGGAAGAACCGGACGAAGACGATCTGGGAGCCGTGCCCGAGTCGGCCGAGCACGAGGCGCGTGAGCGCGACAGTGAGCGTCGCGCGCTGGCGGGGCTCGATCTCAGCGGTTTCCTGGGTCGCACGGAGCTGAGCGCCGAGGGCGTGCTGTTGTCCGGCTCCGACGTGGCGCCCCGCGAACGGGGCGCGTTCGTCCAGCTCGCCCACCCGCTGTTCCGGAGCGTGTACGGCGTCGCACGGGCCGAGGTCTACGATCCCGTCGATGAGGTGGCGCTGTGGAGCGGGGTGCTGGGCGTGACGTGGCGGCCCAGTGCACGGTGGACCATCAAGCTCGACCGACAGTTCACGGATACGGCCTCCAGCAAGGTTCCCGCGGGATGGTTCTTCTCCATCTCCTCCTTGTTCTGATCGTCGGGCCACCGGCCGCGACGGAGGGGCAGGCTCCGCTCCAGGCGGCGCCGGGCGTCGCCGTGATCGTGCATGAGGACGTGCCGGTCGCCTCCGTGGACGCTTCCGAAGTGAGGCGCCTGTTCCTGCTCCGGCAGCGCTTCTGGGCGGACCGTGTGCCGGTCACGCCGGTCAACCTCCCTGCCACATCGGCGGTGCGCGAGCGCTTCTCGCGAGTGTATCTGCGGAGCTCCACGCAAGCGCTCTCGGCGTATTTCAAGGATCTGTACTTCCACGGAACGCGGCCGCCCCAGGTGTTGGAATCGGAAGAGGCCGTGGCTCTGTACGTGGCGCGCACGCCGGGCGCGGTCGGCTACGTCAGCGTGCGCTTCCTCGCGGCGGGGTTGCCCGCCGGCGTGCGGGTGGTGCACGAAACCGCGCCCGTGGAAGGCGGCAACTGAGGCGGTGACCTGTACGCTGCGCGCAGCCCCGTGCTGCTCTTCAGCGCTTGGTCCACATCAGGATGACGCCACAACGGCCCTGGCCGTACTGGGGCGGGACGTCCGCCGGGCTGTCGTAGACCTCCAGGCCGCTGAGCTGAGAAACAGGCACGATGCGATCGAAGTCCTGCGACGGGGGCTCCGAACCACCCTGTTCGATGAGCACGTCGTCGACATAGATGCGCGGAAAGCAGGGCGGGCGGTTCTGTAGGGTGTTGCGCAGGGCGTAGCGCGTGATCACAGCGCGGAAGGGGAGCCCGGTGCCGCTCTCCATGACCTGCACGCCGGGAATCACCCGCAGCAGGTCGGAGGCGCTGATGGGCGACCGCTCGGCGATGGTGCGTTCGTCAAGGAAGGTGCCGGGCCACAGCTTCTGGCGCTCGTAGAAGCCCACGCGAGTCAACGCGATCGACGTGCGTTCCACCGCGACCGCCAGGGAATCCAGCAGCACGGGCTTGGGGTCGAGGTGGAAGGTGATGAGCGTGTTGCGTGTCGGACTGAGTTCGACGGGACCGTCCACGTAGGTCTCGGCGGACAGGTGGCTGACGCGCACATAGAAGATCCCCTCCTCGGGGACCGGAACGGCGAAGCGGCCGTCGACGCCGGTGGTGGCCAGTGCGACCACGACCTGGTTGACGTCCATCAGCTCGATGGTGGCGAAGGAAATGGGACTGTCCCAGGTGGTGTAGAGCGTCACCCCCTGGAGGTACTGGCCGGCCAGCCCGCCGGGCGCCAGGACCGCCAGCGCCAGGGCCCACGCAGTGGCACGGGCCGGGCCGCCCGGCGTGCATCTGCGCCCGGCAAGGTCCCAGGGTTCGTGGCGAGGGGTTCGAGCCCGGGGGCCCGCGGGTCGCGCCATGTCGGCTCCTCAGTGGGATCGGTCCCGCGACTTCTGCTACTCCATGGAGCCGCTGGGCGTTTCGGCCTGGGCGCAGATCGCGGGCGAACGTTGCCGCGACAAGGGCTGAGCCTGCGGGGTACCCCCCAACTTCAGCCACCTGCTAGCTTCCGACCATGCCCGCGACCGGCGCCAAGCGCATCCTCTGGGTCGACGACGAGATCGACTTCCTGAAGCCCCATCTGCTGTTCCTGCAGCAGCGGGGCTACCACGTCGATGCCATCGCCAACGGCGACGACGCCCTGGCCCTGCTCGAGGAGTACCCCTACGACCTGGTGCTCCTGGACGAGCAGATGCCGGGCCGACGCGGACTCGAGGTCCTGGAGATGCTGCGGCGCCGCGATCCTCACGCCCGCGTGGTCATGATCTCCAAGTCCGAAGAGGATCGGACCATGACGGAGGCCATCGGCCGGCGCGTGGACGACTACCTGGTCAAGCCCACCAGCCCCCGCCAGGTGCTTTCGGTGGTCACTCGGATCCTGGAAGGCTCCTCCATCCAACAGCAGCGGGTGGCCCAGGATTTCGCGGCTCGCTTCCAACGGCTCTCCCGCAAAAAGGCGGAGGCCGACGACGCCGAAACCTTCCGGGAGGTCTACGCCGAGCTGGTCGACTGGCACATCCGCTTGGAGGATGCGGGCGAGCTGGGTCTGCTGGAGAGCGTTCAGGGGTTGGCCGAGGAGCTGAGGCGCGACTTCGGGACCTGGGTGGTGCGGGAGTACCCGCGCTGGATGCGGGCGGCCCGCGAGCATCGGCCGCGCCTCTCCGTCGATGTGGTCAAGGAGTTCCTGGTGCCGGCGCTGGGCGACGACCCGGTCTACTTCGTGGTGCTGGACTGCATGCGCCTGGACCAGTGGAAGGTCATCGCGCCCGTGCTGTCGCAGTTCTTCGACCTGGAGGAGCAGTTCCAGTTCTCCATCCTGCCTACGGCGACCCCCTACGCACGCAACGCCATCTTCAGTGGGTTGTTTCCGGATGCCATCGCACGGGCCAATCCCGGTTGGTGGGACATGTCCGACGATGAAGGCAGTCTCAATGCCTTCGAAGACCGACTGCTGGGAGAGCAGCTGGAGCGGCTCACCGGACGCAGGGTGCCCGTCCACTACGAAAAGGTGTTCGGCGACCGGGGCAGCGATCAGGTGCGGGCCCGTATCCGCTCGGCCCTGGGCAACGGAGGGGTCATCGCGCTGGTCTTCAACTTCGTGGACCTCATGACCCACGGCCGTTCGGAGTCGCCCATCCTCATGGAGGTGGCCCGCGATGCGGCTGCGCTGCGCGGCCTCACCCGCTCATGGTTCGAGCGTTCCGCCCTTCTGCAGGTGTTGAAGGAGGCTGCCGAGGAGGGCATGCGAGTGATCTTCACGACGGATCACGGCTCCCTCCACTGCATGCGGCCGGCCACGGTGTTTGCCCGCAAGGACGCCACCGCCAACCTTCGCTACAAGTTCGGGAGTGACATCCGGGCCGAGGATCCCAAGGCCGTGCTCACCTGCAAGAACCTGACGGAGCTGCGACTACCTCCCGGCCGCCCGGGTATGAACTGTCTCATCGCCCTGGACGACCACTTCTTCGTGTATCCCACCAAGCTGAGGGAATACCAGGCCCGCTACCGTGGCTCCTTCCTGCACGGGGGTGTGTCGCCCGAAGAGATGATCGTGCCCGTGGCACGTCTGACCCCACGCGGCCGCTGATCCGCGCGCCCACCCAGGACCGCGCTCGCCCGCGATGAGCCTCTATCTCCGCATCCTCCGGTACCTGCGCCCGCATCTCGGGGTGTTTCTGGTAGCGGCCGTGGCGATGTTCATGTTCGCCGCGCTGGACGCGTTCTCGTTGGCGCTGCTGATCCCGTTCTTGCAGACGCTCTTCGGTGGAGGCGAGGTCGGAGGGGCTGCGGCGGGCGGGCGCTTGCAGGCGTTGCTGGACGCGACCGTCGGGCGGGTGGTGGATCTGCAGGGGGCTCCTCAGGACGCGATCCGTGGCATCATTCTGTTCATTCTGGTGGTCGTCACGCTCAAGAACGTCTTCGACTTCATCCAGAACGTCCTGGTGGCCCGCGTCGAGCAGGGCGTGACGCGCGACCTCAGGAACGACGTCTACGATCACCTGCTGGACCTGGACCTGGCATTCTTCGGACGCACGCGGACCGGGCAGATCATCTCCCGCCTGACCAACGATGTGGAACAGCTGCGCACGCTGGTCACGCGGGAGTTGGCCAAGAGCCTCTCCTCGGTCTTCGAGTTCACGGCGGCGATGGTGCTGATGCTGGGCCTGTCCGTAAAGCTCACGCTGGCCGCCTTCGTGGTGGTTCCCGGTGCCATGGGCATCTGGGGCCCCTTGGTGAAGAAGCTACGGCGCGGTGATCGGCGCGTACTGGATCTCGCCGGGCAGGTGAGCGCCCACGTGCAGGAGACGCTCTCCGGCATCCGTCTGGTGAAGACGTCCTCGGCCGAGGTGCACGAGCGGGCCCGCTTCCGCACCCTGACCGGCGACTATTTCCGCACGTTCCTTCGCACCCAGAAGTGGCGGGCGCTGGCTGGGCCCATCACCGAGCTGTTCGCCGCGCTGGGCACGGCCGTGCTGCTGTGGTACGGGGCGCGGCTGGTGCTGGTGGACGGCGCCCTGTCCGGGGCCGAGTTCGTGGGGTTCCTCGTGCTCAGCATGAAGCTCTACTCGCCGGTGAAATACCTCTCGAAGCTGCCCGCCCTCATCCAACCCGGCCTGGTCGGCGCCGAGCGCGTCTTCGAGTTCATGGACGCCCCCATCGAGATCCGCGACCGCCCCGGAGCGCGCGCGCTCACCGGGTTTGAGGACTCGATCGTCTATGATCACGTGTCCTTCGCCTACCGACCGGGTGAGCCCGTCCTGCAAGACGTTTCCTTCACGGTGCCCAAGGGCAGCGTGGTGGCCCTGGTGGGACCCAGCGGTGCGGGGAAGAGCACGGTCATCGACCTGCTGGGCCGCTTCTACGAGGTGGGCGAGGGTCGGATCCGCATCGATGGCACCGACCTTCGTGACTTCACCGTGCGCAGCCTCCGGCGGCAGCTGGGCATCGTATCGCAGGAGACGGTTCTGTTCCACGACACCGTACGCGCCAACATCGCCTACGGTCTGGAGAACGTGGACGAGGCCGCCCTCGAACAGGCCGCCCGGGCCGCCCACGCCCACGAGTTCATCCAGCAGCTTCCCGACGGCTATGACACGCTGGTGGGCGAGCGCGGGACGGAGCTCTCCGGTGGACAGCGTCAGCGGCTCTCCATCGCGCGCGCGATCCTGCGCGATCCGCCCATCCTGATCTTCGATGAGGCCACCAGTGCGTTGGACACGGAGTCGGAGCGGTTGGTGCAAGCCGCCATCGAGCGCCTGCTGGCGGGACGCACCGTGTTCGTGATCGCGCACCGGTTGTCCACCATCCAGAAAGCGGACCGCATCCTGGTCTTCGAGGAAGGCCGCTTGGTCGAGAGCGGCCCTCACCAGCAACTGGTGGAGGGGGGCGGCCTCTACAGCCGTCTCCACGCGCTGCAGGCCGTGGGGGACTACAGCGCTTGACCTCGACGATGCCGGAGCGCAGGCCCACGCTCACCCACCGGCTGGAGTACGCGGGGCTTCGCCTCGTGCAAGGACTGGTGCGCCTGCTGCCGGAGGGACCGTCGCTCGCCCTGGGCGCGGGCGTGGCGCGGCTGGCGGGGTGGCTGGGTGTGCGGCGCAAGCAGGTGGACGAAAGCCTTGCACTGGCCTTTGCAGACCGACCCACCGCCTGGCGGGAGCGCGTGGCACGCGCTGCCTACGCGCATCTGGGCCGCGAGGTCGCTCAGCTCCTGCGCCTGGGTGCCCTTCGGGGAGAGGTGCTCCGCCAGCGCCTCTTGGACCGGACGGAGTGGGGAGACGCGGCCACGGCTGCCTTGTTCGAGCGCATCCGAACCGACGCGGCCTCGGGACGGGGAACCCTGCTGGTCAGCGGCCATCTGGGGAACTGGGAGGTGGCGGGGGCCGCGTTGGCCGCGCGGGGCTTGCCGCTCGACGCGGTGGCGGTGCGCCAGCGCAATCCACTGGTCGATCGGCAGCTGCGCCGGCACCGCGACGCCCTGGGTTTCGGGGTGCTGGACCGGGGTGCCTCGGCGGTGAAGGTCCCGGCGGCGCTCCGCTCCGGACGCACGGTGGCGCTGGTGGCGGACCAACACACTCCGGGGGGAGTGGTTCTGCCCTTCTTCGGCCATCCGGCCGCCACACCGCGTGGCCCAGCGGTCTTCGCCCTCCGTACGGGCGTGCCCATCGTGGCGGGCTGTGCCGTGGCCCGGCCGGGCCGTCCCCACCGCTATCAGGTCTTTCTGGAGCGCGTCGAGGTCCCCCGTAGCGGCGACCTCGAGACGGACGTGACCGCGGTGACCGCCGCGCTCAACCGGGCGTTGGAGCGGCGGATCGAGGCCGATCCCGAGCAGTATCTGTGGCACCACCGGCGCTGGCGACCCCACCTGCTGGCCGCCGGGTAACGGCTCGGTGACCCGGAACCGGTCCCGAACCCCCCGGTACTAGCAGGGACGCCCCCACGCAGCCACGGCATTCCTGCCCTTCCCACCAGGACAAGCGGCCCAGGCCACCGGATGATCTACGTCTGCATTCCCGCCCGCGACGAAGCCCGCACTCTGGGCGTGCTGTTGTGGAAGATCCGCAAGGTCATGCGGGACTTCGGGCGGGACTACCGCATCCTGGTGCACGATGACGGCTCCGAGGACGGTACCCGGGAGTTGTTGGAGCGCTACGCCCGTGTGGTCCCGTTGGACGTCCAGCGCTCCCCATCGGCCAGGGGATACGGGGCGTCCTTGAGAGCGCTGCTGGACCGGGCCGCGGAGCTCTCGCCCTATCCGAAGCGAGACGTGGTCGTCACGCTGCAGGCCGATTTCAGCGAGAGTCCCGAGTTCGTGGTCCCCATGATCAAGGCCATCGAGGGGGGCGCCGACCTGGTCTGCGGCACGGTCCAGGAAACCACTGGGGTCACCCGGGGCGAGCGCTTCACCCGCTGGGCGGCGCTCCGCCTCCTCAAGACTTCGCTGCGACATGCGCCGGTCCCCGATCCCTTCTGCGGACTCCGTGCCTTCCGGGTCATCGTCCTCAAGAAGGCGGTGCGCGTCGAGCGCTTCGAGGAGCTGGCGGGGCTCTCGGGGCCCGCGGTGAATGTGGAGCTGCTGCGGATGTTGTCGCCGTTCGCACGACGCATCGTCGAGAGCCCGGTGGTGGTGCGCAACGACCGCAAGGTGCGTCCCTCACGCCTGCGGGTCTTTCCGGCCCTGCGTTCGCTCAATCGGATTCGGCGGGCCGAGTGGCGTCCTCCCGAGGACGAAGCGGCGTGAAGGCGCTACGCGGTTGGCTCCCGCTGTTGAGCCTGGTGATTGCGACCGGCTACGGCGCCGTGCCCGCGCAAGCGCAGGCGAACGGCGCCGCGCCAGGGAACGGAGGCGCTCAGGTGGATGGGGTCGACGACACCGTCACCTGGCCGTCGACGCACATTCCCATGCCCTGGGGTCCGGGAGAGCGCCTCGGCTACAAGCTCAAGTTCGGGTGGTTCAACGCCGGCCACGGCACCATGGAGGTAGAAGGCGTCGAGAACGTGCGGGGTAAGGCGTCGTACCGCATCAAGTGGACGCTGGACGGCGGCCTCCTGGGTGCGGACGTGCACGACCGCTATACGTCGTACGTGGACGTGGAGAACATCACCAGCCGGCGCTTCATCCAGGACATCCACGAGTTTCGCTACAAGCGACACCGGGAGTACGAGATCTTCCCGGAGGAGAAGCGCTGGGAGCGCACGGACAACGACGATGCGGAGACCATGGAGGCCACCGCACCGTTGGACGACATCGCCTTCGTCTACTACGTCCGTGCCTTGCCGTTGCAAGTCGGGGACGTGGACACTCTGCCCTTGTACTTCAAGGACAGCGGGAATCCGGTCATCGTGAAGACGCTGCGCATCGAGACCAAGGAGGTGCCGGCGGGGAAGTTCGAGACCATCGTGGTGCAGCCGTTGATCCGCACGTCCGGCTTGTTCGGGGAGGGCGGCAAGGCCGAGCTCTACTTCACCAACGACGAGCGCCGCATCCTGGTCTACATGAAGTCGGAGCTGTCCATCGGATCGCTTTCGCTCCACCTGGAGTCGATCGAGGAGGGCAGGCCCATCACGCAGGATTTCCTGCGTATGCAGCAGAGCCTCCTTCGCCGGGGGCAGCCCGGCGGCCCCTGACGAAAGGTCGCTGAGGAAGTGGGGCTGTCCCTACGCAAGATCCGGCTCCGCCTCGTCTGGCTGCTGGTCCTCCCGTTCCTGTGGTTCGCCGCGCCGACCCCGCGCCTCCTGGCCGTCGGAGCGGCGGTCTCACTGCTGGGTCTGGCCCTGCGCGCCTGGGCGGCCGGCTACATCCACAAGGACATGGAGCTGGCCACACGGGGGCCCTACGCGCATGTCCGCAATCCCCTCTACGTGGGGTCGCTGCTCGTGGGTGTGGGGGTGACCATCGCCGGTGGTCAGTGGATCTTCGCGGCGGGCTTCGTCCTGTTCTACGTCTGGATCTATGGCAAGAGCGCCCGCGCCGAGGCGGAGGTGCTGGAGAGGAAGTTCGGACAGCAGTACCGCGACTACGCAGCCCGGGTCCCCCTCTTTCTTCCGCAACTGTTGCCGGCGCGCGTGCCTGGGGCCGCCACCGCACGCTTCGCTGCGGCGCGCTGGTGGAAGAATCGTGAGTACGAGGCTCTGCTGGGGCTGCTCGGGGGCCTGCTGTTCCTGGCGGCCAAGATGGTCTGGTGGCCTTGAGGTACCTTGCGCACGTGAGGTACCCGGGGCTGGTACACGGCAACCCCTCACGGACGCGCCCCGCATGGGTTTTGGCTACGATCTCGTGTACCTGACCGGTGCCGTGCTCGCCAGCCCGGTCTGGATGGCGCGTATGCTGCGTACCGACAAGTGGCGCACGGACTGGCGCGCCCGCTTCGGCGACGGGGCCCCCCTCCCCGCGAGCGAGCGGCCCACCATCCTGCTGCACGGCGTGAGCGTGGGTGAGGTGAGTTCCCTGGCCCCCGTCGTGGCCCAGCTGGAGGGCGCCGGGACGCGCCCGGTCGTCAGCGCCACCACCGACACGGGCTTGGCCCGAGCTCGGACGCTCTACGGCCAACGGCTGCCGGTGGTACGCTATCCGTTCGACGTGACGCGCGCGGTGGCGCAGTTCCTGGACCGCGTGGCGCCGGCTGCGGTGGGGCTCACCGAGCTGGAGGTCTGGCCGAACTTCATGGAGGCGTGCGAGGCCCGCGGCGTCCCGGTGGCCGTGATCTCGGGCCGACTGAGCGCTTCCAGCTTCGAGCGCTATAGGAAGGTGCGGCGCTGGGTTGCCCCCACTTTCGCGAAGCTGGCCGCCGTGGGGGCGCAGACGCCCGAGTATGCCGAGCGCTTCGTGGCGCTGGGCGTGCCCGCCGAGCGGGTGCGGGTCACGGACAGCACCAAGTGGGACGCGGCGCCCGCGCAGGTGGACGAAGCCGCGGCCGCACGCCTCGCGCGCGCGCTGGGCATCGACCGGAGCCGGCCCCTGGTGGTGGCAGGCTCGACCGGGCCGGGCGAGGAAGCTCGACTCCTGAGCGAGCTTCCGGCCGATCTGCAGGTGCTCATCGCGCCCCGCAAGCCTGAGCGCTTCGAGGAGGTCGCAGCCCTGGAGCCCCGCTTCGTGCGCAGGAGCACGAGCCCTGACGGAAGCGAGCGGGCCGCGGGCGAGACGCGCTTCCTGCTGGACTCGATGGGCGATCTTTCGCTGGCCTACGCGCTGGCGGACGTGGCCATCGTCGGCAGGAGCTTCGTGGACCTGGGTGGCTCCGATCCCATCACGCCGGTCGCGCTGGGATGCGCCTCGATCATCGGGCCGTACCACGCCAACTTCGCCGACGTGGTGGACGGCCTGGCTGCCGCGGGGGCGCTCCTGGTGACCGAGCGGATCCGGGAGACCGTTGCCGATCTGTTGGCGGACCCGGACGCTCGAGCGGAGCGCGTCGAACGTGGCCGTGCCGTCATCGAGGCGCGGAAGGGCTCGGCTCGGCGCAGCGCCGACCTCCTGCGGGCGTTGCTGGCGGTGGAGCAGCCGTGAGGATCGTGCGCGGACGTCTCGCCAACCGCAGACTCACCTCGCCGGGCGGTCGCGTACGTCCCACCTCCGAGTCCGTTCGGGATCGCTGGCTGACCCTGTTGGAGCCCCACCTGAAGGGCGCCCGGGTGCTGGACCTGTTCGCCGGCACGGGCGCGCTCGGGCTGGAAGCCCTCTCACGGGGCGCGCGCTCGGTGGATTTCGTCGAGAACGGGCCGGCCGCGCTGCATGCCCTCAAGGCCAACGTGGCAGCGTTGGGCGTGCGGGACACGACGCGCATCTTCAAGAAGGACGCGATTCCGTTCGTGGAAGCGCTGGAGGCCGGTGCCTACGATATCGCGTTGGCCGATCCGCCATACATGTCGGGCAAGCTGGATCGCATCATCGAGGCCTGGCGCGCTGTGCCCTTCGCGCACATCCTCTCCGTGGAACATGCGGTGACGCAGGAGTTGCCCGAACGTGGCCGCTTCGTCGACATCGACGATACACGCGTGACCGTTCTGCGCGCCCGCCGCGGCGACGCGTCTGGCCGGAGCGGGCGTCCCAAAGAGCCTGCTACCGACTGACAGGCTCGGTGCCCGCGTCCCCACTCGTTGCAGGCCGGGGCGCTCCCAGCGCCGCGCGCCCTACCTTTCAGCGACCTGTCAGAGGAGCCCATCATGCCCGGCCCCGTGGTTCATCTGTCCGAACGCCTGGACGCGCTGGACGAGCACTGGTCGCCCAAGGTGCTCGCTCGCGTCAACGATCAATACGTGAAGATCGCCAAGGTCCAGGGGGAATTCGTCTGGCACGACCATGCGGAGGAGGACGAACTGTTCTACATCCTCAAGGGAGAGCTCACGATCGAGTTCGAGGATGGAACGGTGACGCTGCGCCAAGGCGATCTGCACGTGGTACCCAGGGGCGTGCGCCATCGCCCGGTGGCGCGGGACGAGTGTTGGCTCATGCTGGTGGAGCCGGTGGGAACGCTCCACACCGGGAGCGAGCGCACGGAGAAGACCAGAAGCATCGAGGAACAGCTGGAATAGGCGATCCCTTGCTTCTAACCCAGCCGACCGCGCGCCGCCTCCACCACTTCGCGTGCGGTGATCATGGCCATGCACGTGTAGCGCCCGCCGCAGGTGGGCTTTCTCCAGCACGGCGCGCAGAAGAGCGGCTCCCGTAGGATGACGCCCCGGTCGGTGGGCGTGGACTCGTAGGGGAGGGACGGTCCGAAGATGCAGACCGTGGGCACGTCGAACGCGAGAGCGATGTGCGTGAGGCCTGTGTCGACTCCGATCGCCAGCCGAGCGCCACGCACCAAGGCGGAGGCCTGTCCCAACGTGGTGCGGCCCACCAGATCGCGCAGCGAGGCCGGAGCCCCATCCAGCAGGGGAGGGAGGGCCTCGCGATCGGAGGGGCCGCCCAGCAGCACGGAGGGCAGGCCCAGCGCGCCTTCCAGACCGCGTGCCACCTCCACCCAACGCTCGTCCACCCAGTGCTTCTGAGGCCAGGTGGTGAAGGGAATCAGCACGGCGTATCCCCCCGCGAGCCCCTCCCGGTCCACCCATTCCGACTGGAACGCACCGTCGGCGTCGGAGACGCCCACTTCCATGGCGAAGCCGTCCGTCTCCAACCCCAGCTGGCGCGCGAGCTCCAGATACTGCGAGGAAACGCGGGAGAGGTCCGGGTCGAAGAAGTCGTAGTGCACGAACAGATGGGCGAACTCGCGAGCGCCCACGCCGACTCGCACCGGGGCACCGGACATCCATACCAACGACGCGCTCTTGAGCAGGCCCTGCAGATCGATGGCCAGATCGAAGTTCCTCGCGCGCAGCTCCCGTCGGAACGCGCGGATGCGCCTCCAGGCCTCCAGCAGGCGGCCCCGCCGGACCAGTGACTTGATCTCACGCCGCGGCCAGATGAGGACCTCGTCGAGCAGCGGATGGTGCTGCACCAGGTCCGCCGTGTGGGGCTCGGCCACCCAGGTGAGGCGAACCTCCGGGAAGGTGCGCTTGAAGGCGCGAATCAAGGGAGTGGCGAAGACCACGTCGCCGCGGGCGCTCAGGCGCACCAGCAGCACGGACCGCGGCGGGTGCGTCCGGAGTGCGGGCGCCTGGTGGCGCGCGGGTGGACGCTCGCTCACGGAGCGACCGGTGCGGACTCCATGAGGTGCAGGGAGGGCCCGTCATAGGTCCGCCCCTTCACGCGGATGCGGAAGCGGTAGGCGCCCGGCTTGGGGAACACCACGTTCTCCAGCGGCATGACCAGACGGGTGCGGGCCGGTGGGCCGTCCGCCGTACGGGCGTCCACGTCTGTGTGACCTTCGACGGTCAGGGCGGGCTGGCCGTCCGGGTCCTCCATGTCCACGCGGAACGTGAAGCGACCCTGGTCGCTCCGCTCCCACTCGATGGCCACGACCAGGGTCATGGTGTGTTGCGCTGGAAAGCCGGGAGCGTACAGGTCGTTGAAGACACCCTGCACGTCCAGACGTCCCTGCTCGTCCGTGCGCGCGTCATCGCACACGAGCGCGAGTTGCAGTTGCATGGTCGGGTCCGCTCTTCCTGTCTGGAGGCGCGCACTCTACGCGCATCGGGGCGCCCTGCGATCCCCGCCAGGAAGCGGGGATCAGTCGTTCGTGGGCGAGGCACCCCAGCCGCCGCCGCCCGGCGACTCGATGCGGATGCGGTCGCCCGGATCGACCCACAACGTAACCTTGCCCGGAAGCTCCCGATCCCCGTCGGCTGTGCGAAGGACGTTCTTGCCGGGAGCACCGGATGTGCCGCCGTGCGCTCCGGCCGGGCCGGTCACACGTCGTTCGCACAGGAGCGTCACCTGCGCTTCGGTGAGCAGTTCCAGCTCGCGCACCAGCCCGTCCCCACCCACGTGGCGGCCGGCGCCGCCACTACCCTGCCTCAGCGCATACTCGCGCACGCGGAAGGGGTAGGCATGTTCCAGCGCCTCGATCGGAGTGTTCAGTGAGTTGGACATGTGCACGTGCACGCCCGAGAGTCCGGGGCCCGTGGGTCCAGCGCCCATTCCCCCGCCGACGGTTTCGTAATAGGCGAAGGCCCGCGCCGTGCGCGGATCGACACCACCCACCGTGAGGTTGTTCATGGTGCCTTGCGAAAGTGCGGGCATGAGCTCGGGAAGGGCCCGCGTGAAGGCGCGCAGCAGCACATCCGTGATGCGCTGGCTGGTCTCCACGTTGCCGGCGGCCACCGAAGCTGGAGGACCGGCGTTGACGATGGAGCGCTCCGGCAACACGAGCCGCACATCTCGCATGGAGCCGCCGCCCGCCGGGAGGGTCTCGCCCAGCAGAGCCTCCACCACGCAACGCACCACGTAGCGCGTGGCCGACGAGGTGATGGCGGCCACCGCGTTGACGCCTCCCGGGGCCTGCGGCGCCGAGCCCGAGAAGTCGACCACAGCGTGCTCTCCGTGAACCGAGAGCCGAACCTGGATGGGTAGCGGGCCGTTGCCGAAGCCGTCGTCCTCGATGGCGTCCTCGGCCTCGTAGGTGCCGGACGGGATCCGGGCCAGCCCCGTCCGCACCAGGCGGTCGGCGTAGGCGATGAGTGCGTCCATCGCCGCCACGGTGGCCGCTTTCCCCCGCCCGGCGGCGATCTCCAGCAGACGGGTGCTCCCGGCATGGAGGGCCGCCAGTTGGGCGTCGAGGTCGCCGCCGCGCTCCTCGGGCGTGCGGACATTGGCCAACACCGTGCGCCACAGGTCCTCGTTGCGCGCCCCGCGCACGTAGAGGCGGACCGGGGGGATGCGGAGCCCTTCCTGGACGATCTCCCGGGCCAGCGGCATCGAGCCGGGGGACATGCCCCCGACGTCCGAGTGGTGGGCGCGGGAGGCGACGTAGCCCAGCAGCGAGCCAGCGGGGACGGGACAGGCGGCTGGCTCGGCTTCCGGCGGGCCCAGGGCGGTCGCGGGCTGGAATACCCCTTGGATCAGCGTGATGTCCGGGAGGTGCGTGCCCCCACGGAAGGGGTCGTTGACCATGGCCACGTCCCCCGGGGCCAGGGCGCCCAGTTCGGCGAGGGCCGCCTCGACGCTCATGGGCATGGCCCCCAGGTGAACCGGCATATGGTCTCCCAGGGCCACGGGCCGGCCGGCCGCATCGAAGAGAGCGCAGGAGTAGTCCCTGCGCTCCTTGATGTTCGGGGAGAACGAGGCCCGGCGCAGGGCCGCGCCCATCTCCTCGGCCAGCGCCGCGAACAGATGGCGGAAGATCTCCAGCGTCACCGGGTCGATGGGCCCCCCGGGGGTGGCGCCTGTGGAGGCCCCGGGCTCGGGGCTGGGGGAACCTGGAGAGTCGGTGGTTTGCATGGAGGGGCGTCTTTTAGCTAGGTTTTCAGACTGTACTGCTTAATTTGACCCGATCGGGCGTCGGGGTCCCTGCTGGAGGAGCGTGTGGCAGAAACTACCATTGAAAGAGCTCGCAACGAGCTGTTCAGTCATATCAACCGCTGTGGCGTCCTGAGCGCTGCTGAAGAAGATCAGCGTCAGTGGATGAACGAAACCGTCGACTACCTCGGTGAGCGCTATCCGGACCTTTCGGATACCGATCTCCGGGATCTCTACACGGTGGGCCTGCGATTCTGCAAGCCGGTCCTGGTGAACGGAGCCCCCGTGAAGAGCGAGTCCGCGCCGGAGCCGAGCTCGGTCGGATCGAGCAACTGATCCGGGGCGCACCCGCGCCAGGAGCTACGGTGGGGCCGTACCCGATCGGGGTGCGGCCCCTCGGTTTTTGGGGACTCACTCCGACCTGAGGCCGAGGGTGGGGTGGGTCGGAGGGAGCCCCCGCCCCGCGGGCGGGACCCCGGGGTCGGTGGCTGGCCAAGGTCCAGGGCGGCGCATAAGTTCGGCCCCGCCGGTCGGGCCGTCGGGGTCCCCAGGGCCTTTTTTCCTGCCTGGGAGGGTCGAGGTCCGGCACCGATTGGGGAGGCGCGACCCCCGGCCCGAGGAGCCTCGGGCCTCTGTGGACGCGGCTCTGAAAAAGGGGGGGCGGCTTGGCAACGAAGCGGAAGACGACCCGGAGCCCGGGGACGAAGGGCGGGGCCAGTAAGGGGGAAAAGTCGCGTGGGGCCTCCAAGGCTGGGTCGCGTCGGTCGACCAGTGGCCGTGGAACCGCCTCGAAGCGCGGGACTCCCAAGAAGCGAGCCGCTGCCAAGCGGGCGACCACCAAGAAGGGGGCAAGCGCCAAGAAGCGCGCCTCCGCGAAGAAGACCCGATCCGGAAGGACGAGCACTGCGACCGGGTCGCGGACCAGCACGAAGAGCACGGTGACCCGCAAAGCGGGCGCGCGGAAGAAGGCCAGCGCCAAGAAGAAGTCGACCCGCAAGAAAACCGTTGTCAAGAAGAAGGTCACCGTGAAGAAGGCTCCGGCCTCCAAGAAGCCGTCCCGCCGGGCGGCACCCAAACAGAAGGTGCGGAAGAAGACCGCCACCAAGACAACCCGCAAGGCCGTCGCCAAGGCGCCGGCCAAGCGACCCGCGCGAGCCAAAGCCGCTGCGGCCAAGAAGAAGATCGCCAAGGCGGTGAAGAAGGCCGCGCCCAAGAAGGCCGCGACCACAGCCGCCCAGAAAGCCGCAGCCAAGAAGGCCGCTGCGAAGCAAACCGCGGCCAAGAAGGCGGCTGCGAAGCAAGCCGCAGCCAAGAAAGCCGCAGCGCAGAAGGCGGCCGCCAAGCAGGCGGCGGCCAAGAAGGCAGCGGCCCAACAGGCAGCGGCCAAGAAAGCGGCGGCCAAGAAGGCGGCCGCCGAGAAGGCTGCACGCGAAAAGGCCAAGAAGGCGGAGGCCGCGCAGCGCGCGGCGGAGAAGAAAGCCGCCGCCGCCAAGAAGGCCGCCGAAAGGAAAGCGGCTGCCGAGCAACGCGCTGCCGAGAAGAAGGCTGCCGCGGAGAAGAAAGACGCCGAGAAGAAGGCCGCTGCCGAGCAGAAAGCAGCGGAAAAGAAGGCTGCTGCCGAGCAGAAGGCTGCGGAGCGCAAGGCTGCTGCCGAACAGAAAGCGGCCGAGAAGAAGGCTGCCGCCGAGCAGAAGGCCGCAGAGGAGCGAGCGGCCGCTGAGGCTGCCGCAGCGCCTGCCGCTCCGGCCGAAGCCGAGCCGACTGCGGCAGCGCCCCGATCCAAGAAACGTTCGCGGAGCGCGGCTGCCGCGGCGCGCAAGCGTGCGGCCTCCCTCCTCGACGGCACCGAGGAAGCGGCGCCCGTCCGCAAGCGCAAGAAGCCTCGCCTCGCGCCCAAACCGGCCAAGGCGCCGCCCGTACCCAAGCACGTGCGTACGGCAGCGGGACAGGCGTCGCAGACCGGGGCGATTCCGCTCGAGTCCAACCCCACCATCCTCGACGAGTACTACCGCGGACTGCGGCTGCGCTCTCCGATGGGGGGGAACCTGGACATGATCGGTTCGCGGGGCCTGGATGACGGATCGGCCGCGGTCATCCTCGAATGCACCACCTCGTCGCTGCGCTTCGAGCTGATCGTGCCTGCGGCGACCGACCCCGAGGCGAGCGAGGTGTCACGCCAGATGGATGTCGGAGAGGATCCCTTCTGCCCGCGCTGCGGACCGACTCGCCCGCTGCTCCTCTCGGGGCCGCGCTGGGTGTGCCGCTGTGGGGTCGGGTTCGCCGATTCGCGATAGTGTCCCGAGGCGGAGGTGCGTGGGCAATCGGGCGGCGCGTTTCGCGCTGGTCGCCGCGGTAGGCGGTCATTAAATTGCGCCCACCCCGGTCCCGTCGTGGGCCGCGAGCTGGCGTCAGCCCCGGACCGGTGTCCGGAAGTCGCGCGTAGATGTCCGACGAGTTCTTGAGTTCCGAAGACTACGACGAGCGAGCCCACCGCCTCTACAACGAGGGCGACTACGAGGGCGCGCTCGAGCTCCTCAAAGAAGGGCTCTCGATCTATCCGGGTGCGGTCGACCTCTACGTGGGGCTCGGCTACGCCCGCCTCGCCCGTGAAGAGTTCGCCTGGGCCAGGCGTGCCTTCGAGCGTGCCCTGGTCCTGGACCCCACGCACGAGGATGCGCTGGTGGGAATGGGGGAGACCCTGCTTCGCTTTGGCCAGCGTGAGACGGCGCTGCGCTACTTCCGCTCCGTCGACTCGGTCGGCATGGGGCAGGACATCGACCTGCTCCTGACGATGGGCCGGGCGCTCTACCGCGAGGGCCTCTATCCCGAGTCCCGCGACTTCTTCGCACGGGCCTGCGCGGCCCGTCCTCAGAACGCTGAGGCCGCCGCTTCCCTCGGGTACGCGCTCCACCGCCTTGGAGACGAGGTCGGTGCGGGCCGTCAGATCCGCCGCGCGCTCCGCCTCGATCCGGATGCCCACGAGGCGCGCATCTATCTCGGTCATCTCCTGTACGACCGGGGAGACTGGGAGGGAGCCCTCCGTGAGTTCGAACGCGTACCACCCCCGGAACACTGGGACTCGCTCGCGGTGTGGCGGTTGGTCGAGCTGAAACGGGCTCTCTGGCACCTGGAGCCCGGAGATGTCCGCTTGGCCGCCTGGGAGCGGAGGCTCGAGGAGCTCGAGTCCTACAGCGATCCCATCGACCAGCTGTTGGCCGAGATCGAATCCGAGGCCAGCCGCACGGAGACCCCTCCCGACCCCCGACAGCTGGAGCTCTTCGCTTCCGAGCGGCAGGGCCGGGACGGTGTGGTTCACCAGGTGCGATCCCCGGGGGGACAGATCTTGCGTGGGACCTGGCGGGAAATCGTGACTCAGATGCGCGATCATGCCGGGTTCAGCCATGAGACCGTCACCCAATACATGCGCCGACTGGCCGAGCGCTGGCACGAGCAGCTCGGTGTGGACATCCCCTTCAACGACCCGGGGAATTTCCTGCGCGCTGCCATCGAAGCTGGCATCGTCCGGCTCGAGGAGCCCTAGCAGGTCACCTAGGCGGCCGTCGACCGGGGGCGTGGCGCTTCCGCCGGCGTCTGCCCAAGTTGTGCGTCCCATCCCCCGCACCCTCACACGACCATGACCGTACCCAGCATCACTCCGCCGGTGGAGCGCTTCCACCGCGTCCTGATCGAGGAGATCGCCCGCAAGCGGCCGGACTATCTCAGCCGTCCCTTCACGGTGGCTGAGATCTACCAGTCGCTCGTGCCCTATCGGAGCCATCGCGACGCGATCGGGGTGCAGATGAACGGGGACTACGAGGACGCCCTGTTGCGGCTGCTGGCCGGGGCGGGGGACCTGCTGATCCTGGAGTCCCAGCCGGCCCTCGGCGAGATTCGCCGGGAGCTCGAGTCCCGGAATCCCAACACGGGCCTGTTCCGGGAGTTCGCGCAGACCGAGGTGCGGCTGAACGCCGAACTCCTGCCGGAGAGCGTGGCCGCGCCCGAGGCGCCGTCGGTGGCCCAGCACGCGCCTCCGGCCGCTCCGCCGATCCAGGCGGAGGCCCCGCCGGCGGAGCCGGCACCGGTGGCCCAGGAAGCGGCGCCGACGCCGATGCCGGAGGCGGTGCCGCCTGTGGAGCCTGCGCCCCGACCCAGCGCCGGCAACGGCCTGGCCTCGGAATTCCTGGAAGCGGAGATCGCGCCGGTGATGGAAGAGGGACCTCGGATGGAGGATGCACCAGTCCTGGAGGCCGCCGCCGTGGGGACGGTATCGTCGGCGCCCTCAGGATCGAAGTCGCGGCCCGGCGGCGAGGGTGGTTCGGCCACCTCGCCAGCCACGGGCGAATGCCTGTGGTGCTCGGAGGCCCTGCCGCAGCGGACCGTGGTGAACTACTGTCCGCATTGCGGCCAGAGCACCAAGGTCAAGCCGTGTGGGGGCTGTGGCGAGGAGATGGAGCTCGCCTGGCGCTACTGCGTGACCTGCGGCGCGGAGTCCCGGACGGGCCTCGCTGGCGGCTGAGGCCTGCGGGCGCGCGCTCCGCGCGCCCGATCCGACACGCGATCCGTCGGTGTCTTCCGCATCCGTCCCGCCGCGCACGAGGGCTCGGCGCCCCATGCGCCCGGCATGGGTGCGGGCCGCCCTGGCCCTGGCGCTGGCGCTTCTGCCCGGCGCCTGCCAGCCCTCCGGGGGCGGCGGGGCCGAGGAGGGCGATCCCGTGGTGTTGCTGGGCGGCCGGGGGGCCGAAGAGCACGTCTTGCCGGAGCGCCTGGTGATCTCGAGCGGACAGCGCGTCCGGTTCACCACCGTGGATCGCCGCGTCCACACCATCCGCTTCCTTGTGGATGAGCTGTCCGAGGGTCCGCGGACGTTTCTGATGGAATCCGGCCAGGCCCAAAGCCCCCCGCTGCTCGAGCGCGGGGCCACCTTCGAGGTCTGGTTCCGGGATGCGCCCCGAGGGTTCTACCCCTTCTACGCCCAGGGAAACGGGGCACCCGTGCGGGGCGTCATCGTCGTGGAGTGACATGAAGAGAGTGGCGATCATCCCGGGCGACGGGATCGGTGTGGATGTCACGGCCGAGGCCGTCCAGGTCCTGAAGGCGGCGGCGGCGCGGTTCGGCCTGGAGGTCTCGTTCCGGGAGTGGGACCTGGGCGCCGAGCGCTACCTCCGGGAGGGCGTAACCATCCGGGATGAGGAGTTCCGGGAGTTGGCCGAGACCTCCGATGGCATCCTGCTAGGGGCCCTGGGTGACCCACGGGTGCCCTCCAACGTCCATGCCCGGGACATCCTGCTGGGGCTCCGCTTCAAGTTGGACCTCTACGTGAACTTCCGACCCAGCCTCCTGCTCCACCCCTCGCTCACCCCTCTCAAGGGCTTCGAGGAGCGGGCGATCCGACTGGAAATCTTCCGCGAGAATACCGAAGACCTGTATGTGGACCTGGGGGGCCGGTTCCGAGCGGATACGCCCAACGAGGTGGCCATCCAGGAGTCCATCCACACCCGGTACGGGGTGGAACGGATCGTGCGTGCAGCATTCGAGCACGCGCGCGCGCGGGGGCGCGGTCGGGTGACGCTGGTCGACAAGGCCAACGCCATGCCTTCGGCCGGGGCCCTGTGGCGGCGCGTGTTCCGTGAGGTGGGAGAAGGCTTTACCGGCATCGACCGGGACATGATGTACGTGGACGCCGTGGCCATGGATCTGGTGCGTCGCCCGGACCGCTACGAGGTCATCGTGACCTCCAACCTGTTCGGCGACATCCTCAGCGACCTGGCGGCGGAACTCACGGGCGGTCTGGGGCTGGCCCCTTCCGCCAACATCCATCCCGGCCGCATCGGGCTCTTCGAGCCCGTGCACGGGTCGGCACCGGACATCGCGGGGAAGGGCATCGCCAACCCGCTCGGGGCCATCCGCTCGGCCGCTCTCCTCGCGGAGCACTTGGGCAGCCTGGAGATGGCGGACGCCATCGAAGCGGCGGCCCGGGCCTCCATCCTGGAGGGGATCCGGACGCCCGACCTGGGCGGTACCGCCTCCACGGAGGAGGTGGGCGGCTGGATCACAGAGCGGGTACAGCGGGCATGACCCGAAGGAGCACGCGTGGCGCAGACGAGCGTCGGACACAGCATGATCGGCCAGATCCTCCAGAGCTTCGGGAGGATCACCGAGCGGGACGTCGAGGCGGCCCTGGACTTCCAGAGACAGGAAGGCGGCTTTTTCGGTGAAGCCCTGCTGGCCCTCGGCCTGGTGACGCGTGAGGAGCTGGACTGGGGGCTCGCCTCCCAGTTCGACATCCCCTACGTCTTCCCCGACCCCGCGTCCATCGACCTGGAGACCGCCCGGATGGTCTCCCCCGAGTGGGCCATCCGCCATCTGACCCTGCCGGTCCTGCGTACGTCGGACACGCTCCACGTGGTGGTCGATTCTCCGGCGTGGTCCGACGCGCTCGAGGAGCTCGAGACCCGCAGCGGTCTGAAGGTCGAGTTGGGACTCGCCTCCGCCACCAAGATCCGTGAGCTGATCCAGCACGCCTTCGACGAGGTTGTGGAGGAGGTGCCCGTCACCGCGATGGAGCCGGCCACGGTCGAGGACCTCGTAGCGGTGGCGCTGTCCACCCGCGCCACCTGCCTCGGGATGTCGGTGCGCCGGGGCGCCGTGACCGGATGGTACGAGACCCACAAAGGCCGCATCGATCGTATGCCCATGACGGCAGACTCACGCGCGGCACTCGACCGGTTGCTGTCTCCCTCGCCCGGCGGAGACGCGGCGCCGGGCAACCACCAGTGGAAGGGCCGCCTCTCCGCGGGCGACGAGCTGATCGACGTGGAGGTCCAGCGTCTGGTGGCGGCCAGCGGCGAGGAGTTCGTGTTCCGTGTGGACCAGGAGGCGCCGCGCATCAGCGCTCCGGAGCGGGCGTTGGTGAGCGAGTTGCGCATGCTCGTCTCGTCGGGTGTCGGGCAGTTCCTGTTCACCACGAATGACCCGGTGGTTGGCGATCGTCTGCACCACCGGCTGCCCGACCTGACGTTGGAGCCGCCCGTTCGTGCGGTGGCCGTCAGTGACACACCCATCCACGAGAGCGACGACCTGTTCGTTCAGGTGCTCCCTTCCACCGCCGCCGGCCGTGACAAGGCGCTTCGTGGCCTGAGGGAGTTCCGTTTCGAAGCGGCCAGCGTGGCCCTGGATGGAAACGCCGAGGAGTGGTGGTCGACCGTCGCCAGCGTCGCTCCGGTGCTGTTCTTCCGTCCCCGCGATGCCGCGCAGCGTGACTACGCCATGCGCTCCGGTGTCGTCTGGGAGCTGAGAGCGGAGACGGGACCCGACGGGCTACTGGACTGGACTCTGGATCAGACCGCCGGGGTCTGACGGAGGACGCATGGACGCCAGGGTACGTCCGCTTGCCGACATCTTCGCGCTGAACACCGACCTCGTCGCCAACTGCGTGGCCGATCTGGACTCAGGGCAAGCCAATCGGCGCTTGCCCGGGGGCGGAAACAGCATCGCCTTCCTGGTCGCTCACCTGGCTGATGCGCGCTATCACCTGCTGGAGGCTTTGGGTGCTTCGGCCCCCAACCCCCTCACCGAATCGTTGGGTGCGGCCCGCTCCATCGACGACGTGAAGAACATGCCTTCCTTCGGCGCCATCCTGTCCGCGTTCCGCGGCGCCAGCGCCCGCCTGGCCAACGCGCTGGACGGACTCAAGGCCTCCGACCTGCAGCGCCAGACCACGCAGCGCTTCCCCATCGACGGGGGAACCCTGGTGGACACGATCGCCTTCCTGGCCCAGCACGAGTCCTACCACGTAGGTCAGATGGCCTTCATTCGCCGCCAGATGGGCTTGCCCCCCATGAGCTATCAGCGGTCCGGAAGCTGAGCGGGGCCGCCTCCAGCGAGCCCCGATCCATGCCCGCGTAACCCCGTCTCCACCACCGCTGTCCGCAGTGAACGCACCGCCCGGCGGGGGGTAAGCCCCGTGCTGCCTTTTCCGTCGACCTCGGCACGGTGCCTCCCTCTCGTGCGGACCCACCCCCCGAGGCGGCGCGTCGATTCACGATAGGGAGGTTGGATGGGGACCCAGGGTCAGGATAAGGACATCGTCTTTCTCTCCGGCAAACGCACTGCGTTCGGCACCTTCGGCGGGAGTCTCAAGGACTTCAGCGCCACCCAGCTGGGCGTGGTCTCGGGAAAGGCGGCGCTGGCGGCTGCTGGCGTCGAGCCGGGGCAGGTCGGGCACGTGGTGTACGGCAACGCGCTCCAGACGTCGGCGGATGCCATCTACCTGGCCCGGCACGTGGGGCTGGGCTGCGGCCTGCCCAACGAGGTGCCGGCCCTCACCGTGAATCGCCTGTGCGGGTCCGGCTTCCAGGCCATCGTGAGCGCAGCGCAGGAGATCCTGCTGGGCGAGGCGGACGTGGCGTTGGCGGGCGGTACCGAGTCCATGAGCCAGGCGCCGCACGTCGTGCGGGGCGCACGCTGGGGACAACTGCGTCTGGGCGATCCCGGCAAGTACTTCGAAGACGCCCTTTGGGCTGCGCTGCTCGACTCCAACTGCGGGCTCACCATGGCGCAGACCGCCGAGGAGCTGGGTGACAAGTACGGCGTCACTCGCGAGTGGTCCGATCAGGTGGCGCTACGCAGTCAACAGCGCGCCAAGGCCGGCTGGGACGGAGGGCACTTCGCGGCGGAGATCACGCCGGTCTCCATCCGGTCGCGCAAGGGCACCGTCGACTTCGCGCACGATGAGCACATGCGTCCCGACACGACGCTGGAGGCGCTTTCCGCGCTGAAGCCCTACTTCCGTGAAGGCGGGTTCGTCACCGCCGGCAATGCGTCCGGGATCGGAGACGGCTCGGCCAGCACGGTGATCGCCGACGCGCGTTGGGCCGAGCAGCAGGGGCTGCAGCCCATCGGGCGCCTGGTGTCGTGGGCGTTCGTCGGCGTGGATCCCCGCATCATGGGCATCGGTCCGGCGCCCGCCTCGCGTCAGGCGCTGGAGCGTGCGGGCCTGACGTTGGACGACATGGATCTGGTGGAGATCAACGAGGCCTTCGCTCCGCAGTATTGCGCGGTGGAGAAGGATCTGGGCCTCGACCCTGAAAAGACCAACGTGAACGGCGGTGCCATCGCCATCACCCATCCCCTGGCGGCGTCCGGTGCACGCATCACCATCCATCTGCTGCACGAGCTGAAGCGGAGGGGCGGGCGCTACGGTCTCGGTGCCGCCTGTATCGGAGGCGGCCAGGGCGGCGCCGTGGTGGTCGAAGCGCTCTAGTACGTCGCGACGGACGGCGCCCATGGCGGACAAGCGGGACCTGGTCCCCTACGACAGTCGAGGCAAAGGCCTCAGCCGTCGTGAGTTCGAAGAGGTCATCCGCCGCGCCTCCGAGTTGGCGGCGCGGGAGCCGGAGGCCGGCTCTGGCCTGTCCGAGGCGGAGCTGTTCCGCATCGCCAACGAGGTGGGCCTGCCGGACGAGCACGTCCGCAAGGCACTGGCGGAGGTGCGATCAGGCGTGTTGCCGGAGAGCGCCTGGGGTGCGCTGGTCGCGAACCCCAGGGTGCGCGTATCCCGCGTGGTGCCCGGTTCTCGTGAGGCGATCGCCGACAAGCTCGATCAGTTCCTGGTGGGCGGCCGGCTGTTGCAACCCGTGCGCAAGGGCGCCGACCAGATGGTCTACTGGCCGGCCAAGGACTGGGCCTCACAGATCGCGCGGGCGGCCAGCTCCACCGGCAAGCGCTACTACATCGCGTCCGCCAAGCGTGTGGAAGTCTCGTTGAGTCCGGTGCGCGAGGATGCCGTCGCCGTCGAGTTGGCCGTCGATCCCGGCATCCACGGAGAGAACCTGGGCGGCGCCATCGTCTCCAGCGTGGTGGGTGGGGGAGCCGGCGCGGTGGCGACCGGCTTCGCCGTTGCGGCCATCGCTCCCTTGGCGCTGGGGATCGCCGCGGGGGTGGCGGTAGGCGCCGGCCTCGCCAGCGGCATCTCCTACCTGGTGGGGCGGAACTACCTGAGCCAGTTGGAGCGGGTGCGGCTGGAGGTGGAGGGCGTATTGGACGCGTTGGAGCGGGGCGAGGATCTGGCGCCGCCCCCGCCGTCCTGGCGCAAATGGGTATCCCGGCACTTCGGCGGCGTGGCCAAGGAGCTGGGTTTCGACGAAGACCTTTGAGCGCGGCGGTCGAGCATCTCGACCGGGCGCCATTCGAACGAACCGATCAGCACTACGACGAAAGGAGCAGGGCCTTGGAGATCAAGAAGGTAGGTGTGGTCGGCTGCGGGCTGATGGGAAGCGGGATCGCGGAGATCAGCGCCAAGGCTGGGTTGAACGTGGTGGTGCGTGAGGTCGACGACCAGGCGTTGGCCGCCGGCCGCAAGCGCATCGAGAAGTCGCTGGGCAAGGCGGTGGAGAAGGAGAAGATGACGGCCGAGGATCGCGACGCCGCACTCGGCCGCACCGCGTTCACCACCCAGCTGTCCGACATGGCCGATTGCGATCTGATCATCGAAGCCATCGTCGAGGACATGGCGGCCAAGAACGAGTTGTTCGGGGAGTTGGACACGCTCTGTGGACCCAAGACCATCTTCGCGTCCAACACCAGCTCGCTCACGGTCACCGACATGGCCGCTGCGACCAGCCGTCCCGACCGCGTGGTGGGCCTGCACTTCTTCAATCCGGTGCCCGTCATGAAGCTGGTGGAGGTGGTGAAGACCATCGTCACCAGCAAGGAGGCGTTCGACGCGGCGTTCGCATTCGCGAAAAAGGTGGGTAAGACACCCATTACCGCGAAGGACAACAGCGGGTTCGTGGTCAACCTGCTGCTGGTGCCGTACATGCTGGACGCCATCCGCCAATTGGAGCGGGGCGTGGCCAGCATCGAAGACATCGACACCGGCATGATGTTGGGCTGCGGCTACCCGATGGGCCCGTTCACGCTGTGCGACTTCGTGGGCATCGACACCCTCTACCGGATCTCGGAGATCATGTTCGACGAGTACCGGGAGGAGCGCTACGCGCCACCGCCGCTGCTCAAGCGCATCGTGGCCATGGGCCGCTTCGGTCGGAAGACCGGCAAGGGCTTCTACGACTGGACGGGTGAGAAGCCGGTGGCGTTGGAGGTCTGAACAACAAAAAAAGGCCCGACCTCGAAGAGGTCGGGCCGTCGTTCAGCCGCCGGAGTGGCGGGAGGTCAGGCGCGGGGTGCGGTGGAGCGGCGCTGGCGCCGACGCTCCCGGCGAATGGCTGCTTCCCGCTTCCGCTTGCGTTGGGCGCTCGGCTTCTCGTAGAAGCGGCGCTTCCTGAGCTCCGAATAGAGCCCGGAGCGCTGCACCTTGCGCTTGAAGCGCCGGAGCGCCCGCTCGAGGCTCTCGTTGTCTTGAACGACGACTTCCAAGGTCCCTGCTCCCACCGGGGGTGAGTTGATTCCGGCTCCGCCCCGTCGCGGGGGCAGAGAACGCTAAAGCTAGGCCGGGTCCGGGCCGGTTGCAAGGGACGGGCCGACGGGGGTTCGGTTCCGTGGGCTCGGCGCGGGGCCGCCCCCGAACCCTCGCGGGCCCTATGGGGCCGGACTCCCCTAGGACGCCGGTGGTTCTGTCTCGAACGTCACCGGCCCCACCTCCCCACACACCTCGGGTAGGCCCTCCAGGGATCCGCGGGTCAGGAAGGCCAGCACTGCCGGGCGCCCGCAGCCGAACTCGGCCCCGTGGGCCTGGTCCCTGACCACGATGTGCCTGGAATTGGGCAGCGAGCGCGCCACGTGGTCCGCCTGCTCGGCGGGGGTGGTCGGGTCGTAGTAGCCGGAAAACAGCAGGGTGGGCGTGTCCACCCGCACGGGCTCCCGGTAGGCGGCCGCAACGGGCTCGGAGGGCCAAGCGTCACAGGCCGCACGGTATTGGTCCAGCAGGTAGGTCCCCACGAAGGTCCCCGCGGCGGCCGCGTCTGCGGCGGGCGTGAGGAAGGGCACATCTTCGGCGCAGAAGATGGCGAAGTGGACTCCGACCTGGACGCCCTGGTTGACCGCCACATCCCGCTGCCAGAGCAGCCGCGCGAACGTGGACAGGTCTCCGCTCTGCGCGGCCCCGTGCACCAGCGCAGGGGCGTAGGCCACGGTGCGAGCCCCATAGAGCAGGCCCCGCAGCGCGTATCCGAAATCGCCCCGCGTCATGGTCACGGGCACAGCGCGGTTTTCGTCCACTGCCACGGTCGTCGAGACAGGTCCCGCATCGAAGCGTGCAAGAACCCGATCGAGGTCTCCGGGAAGGTCGGGGAACGCGGCCGCGCAGGCCGGTTGGGCTGCGCAGTCCTCCACCACGCGCTCCCAGGAGCGCTGCACGCCGGGCGCGTAGGGGCTGGGCGCCGTGAAATCCGTTGGCGCCACGCCGTCCAGGACCATGGCGGCCACGCGGTCCGGAAAGGACCTGGCCCATACGAGTGCCGTGCGCGTTCCCCCCGAACCGCCCCAAAGGACCACCCGCTCGTACCCCAGCGCCTCTCGTACCTCATCCAGATCGGCCACGACCTCGTCGGTCCGATACAGCGTCAGGTCTGCGTGAGCGGACAGCCGCTTGGCGCAGGCGGCCAGCTCAGCCGGGCGGAACAGGGCGCCGAACGACTTGCGCGGGTCCTCGGCGGAGCCACTGGGGCAATCGAGCGGATTGGAGCCTCCGGTCCCTCGCTGATCCACCAAGACGATATCGCGTGTCTGGCGCAGTGGTGCGAACGGACCGAGCGCCAGGCCAGCGAGGTCGGTCGCGGCCTGGCCGGGACCTCCGGCGAGCAGGAACAGCGGCTCGGCGCGACTCGCCCCCGAGGCGGGCAGCAAGACCATGTTGAGGTCGATCATGCGACCATCCGGGCGCGAGCGGTCTTCGCGGACGGCCATGGTACCGCAGCGGGCGTCCTCCCCGAGCCGTGCGTCGGAGCACGTGCTCAGCGTCTGTGCCTCTGCGGGCTGTCCGAGGGCAAGCCAGCCGCACAACGCCACCATCCCCGTCGCACTCCACTTCATTGGTCAGCACTCCTTTGGGTCCGGGGGCCCCTACGCGCTGGGGTCCAGCCGAAGTTTCGACGGGCTCTGGAACCTCTCCCAGCGTAAAGCCGCTCTGGCTCAGGGCAGCTCGGCGCCCTCGCGGAGCTGCGCCGAGTACCGCTCGTGCTCGGCCGTCGCGGCCAGATAGTCGTCCCGCCAGACCTCGTACGGGGGCAGCGGCAGCAGCCTCTCCAGATGCTCTACCACGGCCATGGCGAACTGCAACCGGTCCTTCATGCCGAAGCGCATCGGAAGTCCTCCCAGGATGCGCTGAACCACCGCATCGAAGTCTTCCGGCGCCAGCAGCGCCACGAGGTGCCCGACCTGATCTATACGGTAGGACGCATAACGCGAGCGGAGCTGCACCTCGGAAGGGAGCCCCACCACGCCACGGTCGTCGGCTTCCGACGCGTTCCGGCTGAGCAGGCTCCGCATCCACCGCAGCGAGGGCGGTGACTCGGCGGCCTGACGGGCCTCGACCTCCAGCGCGGAATCGAGCAAAGCCGAGAGCAGCGGACGACCCAAGCTGCGGGCCCTTCGATCGATCTCGTTCTCGGAGTCTCCCAAGAACAACTCGGCGGTCTCGACGTCTCGTCCGCCTTCCGAGTCGCGGAAGAGCAGATGCCCTTTCCAGCGGTGGGCACCCGCCCGCCAGGTGACGAGGAAACAGGCCCAGCGCTCGCCGTCTCGGTCGAGGAAACCAATGGAGCGGGCGCGTCGGGGCCGGAGCGGGTCGGACCCGTCGCTGGGCATGATCCCTGCTTGGTTCAAAGCCGGCTGGAACGTGCGAAACGGGCAAGGTGTGCCCGGGCTGGTCAGGCAGCAAGCAGGCCGAACCCGCGCTTCTTGCTCGCCAGGGAAACAGTTGGTTATCCTGTGCGTCCCTTCGCCGCTGGGAGCACACCGGCCTGGCCGGGCCGGTGGTTGCACTGCGGGGGAGGGCGGGGTCGGAAGAGAGCGTTCGACCCCCGAAAACGAAGAAGTCCCCAGTGGCCGCTGGGGACTCCCTCGGATCGGCACGGGCTGGGCCGGCCGACGTCGCCTGATTGTCGTGGCGAACGTTAGGCTGTGTGCCCGGCAGGTGTCAAGGTCGGCGTGCGTCCGCGCGTGCTGTCCCCCGAGGGACGAGCAGCGCGGGCGTTTTCATTTCGGGGAGCGCCCGCCCGAACGCACCCGAGGATGCGGCAATGCTGAGCACCAGCGAAGCGACGCGCGGACGACCCGACGCCCTGGGCGACGTGCCCGGTACGCCCGATCTCGCCCTCACGCGGTCGGTGATCCTGTACTGGGATCGCCAAGTGATCGGCGCCTCCCAGCCCCACGTGGACGACATCGGCGTGGGACTGGTTCTGGAGGGCCGCTACGCCGCCTCCACGTCAGTGCTCGACCTGGGGAGCACGCGGCTACGGGAGCTCGACCTGTCCCGCGAGCTGGCGGTGCTGGGGTGGGTGCGCAGCGAAACGCTCGCGCACGTCCTCGATCTTCTGGCCGCCCAGCAAGGTGCCCCCGACCTCATCAGCCGTCCCGATCAGCGGGTGGGACCCTACTGTTTCGGACTGGGGCTCCGTGTCCTGGCAGGCCTCGGCTTCTCGGCCGCCACCCGACCGGCGTTCCTTCGGATCGGCTTCCGTGACCTGCGGCGAGACTTCGACCCAGACGGGCGCAGGGGCATCCGTGTGGATCTGGGCGAGCAGGGGATCGCGTCGTTCGAGCTGGATGTCGACGATCTCACCCTGCGCATCAGACTGGACCGGGCGCGAGACGCGTCGCTCCTGGAGACGGCGCTGAACCGCTCGTTCCCGGGCCTCACGGTCCGACGGGCCGGGATGCTGCAGCGAGCGTCGACCGTGCTCTACGAAGCCCGCGTGCCGCTACCACGATCGGTCAACGAGACGCGCGAGCTGATGCGGACGCTGCGCGCGGGCCTGATCCGACTGGTGGCGCGCTTCGAGCCGGCCCGCTACGAGGAGTTGGCCCGCAGCCTGGAGATCTTCGGGCACCGCGACACCCTGCTCCGATTCCACCCCGCCACGACCGCGTCGGCTGTGATGCTCGAGCCCGTGGTCACCGTCGAACCGAGCCTGACGGTCCATTGAGAATGCCCCATTCCCACACCTCCCTGGGAGCCGACGAATGAGTGAGCGGACCGTCTTCTACGTGGGCGGAGCTCGGGGCGCAGCGGGTCCCTGGGCCCGGACCCCGGCTCCGTCGGATTCTCCGGTGCGGGCGGCCTACGATCGCTACCTGGATCGGCAATGCCAGGCGTTCCTGCAGCTCATTCCTCGCGACGGGATCCGCCCGCTCTACGCGCGCGCCCGCACCTGGGCGGCCGAGCGGGGGCTGCACGAGTCCAAGGACCCCATGGCCGGGTTGCTGGCGTTCTGCCGGGCCCACCTCCCCCTGCCTTCCTTCCGGGTTTGGCAGGCGGACCTGGCCGCGAATCCCGGTGCCCATGCAGAGGACGCCTTCCGGCTCCCTCGCTCGGAAGAGGACCGCGCCCCCAATCGCATCGCGGTCCGCTGGATCGAGCATGGGGGGGCTCGGTGGCGGGTGGGCCTCAACGTCTTTCACGACGATGGGGCCTGGCGCGGCTATATCGATTTCCTGGAGGAAGCCCCCACGGGTCGCCCGCGCGCGTACCGGACGACCAGCGTCTTCTGTGAGCCTCAGCTCGCCACCGTGGAGGAGGTTTTCGCGGAATTCCGGGACGACGCCCTGGCGGGTTTCCTCCGCTCCGCGCTCCCCTGAGCAAATCCGGTTTTTTGCCAAAAATTCCCTGACGATCCGGTAACGGACCGGTGTCGGACGAAGACCCGAATCTCCCGCCATGGCGCCGATTCCGGCGCTCCCTCCACATCGGAATCCACAGTCCTTCCACACTGGGAACACGTGGATTTTCAACAGCGTGAGATTTGGCGTAAGTTCAAGTCGGACTGATATTTACGCTACCGTGCCGAAGGCTGGGGCGAAGGGTCGGTCGACTTGCGGGAGCCCCCGTTGATCCCCTAACATCGGAGCGCGGTCAGGCAGGGTCGGAGCGCTGGCTCATTGGGGTGCCCGAGCGCCGTCCGCGGTGAGTGAGTTCTGCGGTTTTGTACGGAGGAGGAAAGGTCGACTCATGTGGGAAACCTGCTCGGTCGAGCTCAAGGTCCGGCTTCCGAAGGAAGTCGCGGCGCAGGCGGAAGAGGTCCAGGCTACGGATCCCGACTTCCTGAGCCGCGTAGTGCTCTACGGCCTGACGAGACGATCGATCTACAGACACCTGCGTGAGCAGAGCCATCCCGCCGCCGTTGAGAGCGCGTCTGCCTCGTCGTATCTGACCTGACACGACGTTCGGGAAGGGGTGCCCGGCCTTCGCTGGCGCCCCGGACCGATCGAACTGGGAGCGCACCGGGCCCGAGCGGGTCCGGTGCGTTTCTCTGTGGGCTCCCGTGACAGTCCCCGGGCGCAGCGCCGTATCTCCCGTCGGCTGGCCGAATCTGGCCGGTCCTGAGACGCGACTGCGGAAGGTCGTTACCACGCCTCGCCGTGGTCAGGGCTGGCGCGAATCCGATCTTCCCCGCCATTTGTCGTCTCTGAGCACCCCCGACGGATCCAAGGAGGCTCAGGGTGAGCGAGCCAGCGGCTGAGCGCCCCAGGCTCACGGACGATCAGGCAGTCCTCCGGGCGAAGTACTACGATTTCTGCTCCGCCCGGCTGGCAGGTCTTCTGTTGTCCCTATCGCCGGACGAGATCTTCGTCCTGGCCGAGGAGTCGGGCGTCGAAGCGGGAGGGCCGCTCGAGTCGCCCTATGACGCCATGGTTCGACGTGCCACGGTGATGCTGGCGCGCCGTGTGGGACTACCGACCTACGAAGCCTGGGCGCAGGCGTATGCGGAGGACCCGACTCGCTTCGAGGGCGAACTCATCGGGCTCTGGCAGTCGGAGCCCGAGGCGCCCGCCAACGGGACCGAGCGCTAGGGGCTGGCACTCGGAATAAATCAGAGTCGACGTTTCGAAACCGCCCTTCTAGAACGGTAGATCGTCGTCCGGCTCGCTGAGCGGCGGAGCATTCCCGCCGGAGCGGCTTTCGTAGCCTCCCCCGCCGTAGCTCGAGCGGCCGCCGCCCCCGGCGCTTTCTCCACCAGCCCCACCGCCCGAACCGAGCATGACCATGTCGTTGGCCACGATATCGGTCCAATAGCGGGTGCCGCCCTGGTCGTCCTGGGTCTGGGAGTACTCGATCCGGCCCTCGACGTAGATGCGGTCCCCCTTGTGGACCCACTGTTCGACGATGTCGGCCATCTTTCCGAAGAAGGTGACCCGGTGCCAGTCGGTGCGCTCCTGCTGCTGACCCGAGCGGTCCTGGAACTGGCGGTTCGTGGCCACCGACAGCTTGGCGACCTTCGAGCCGGAGGGTGTCATCCGGATCTCGGGATCGTTGCCGACGTTGCCGATCAATTGGGCCTTGTTCAGTGACCGAGCCATCGCTCCAGGCGCTCCAGTTGTGCGGATGAGAGGTCCCGTGGTGTGGACGTACGCGCCGCCGCCGGGACTCGCGGCGGGCGAGGGGAGCGAAAACTACCAGCACCATCGGGTCATCGCCATGCACGGGCGAACGGGTCGGCGGGTGTGCGGACACGACGGGCGTCCAGCCGTCTGGCGATCGTGGCCTGCGTCGGGGTAGCTTGGCCGCCATGAGCAAAGCCGAGTTTGTACGCGTCGAGCGCGAAGATGGAATCGCCACGGTCGTCATCGACCGGGCCGAGAAGCTGAACGCCTTGAACCCCCAGGTCATCGACGAGATCGGTGCCGCGTTCGCGAGCCTGTACGACGACGAGGACGTGCGCGGCGTGCTCCTCACCGGGGCCGGGGACAAGGCATTCGTGGCCGGAGCCGACATCGGCGTACTCGCGACCATGGGGCCGTTGACCGGTGTCGAGGTGAGCCGGCAGGGCCAGCAGGTGTTCCGGCGGATCGAGCGGTTTCCCAAGCCCGTGGTTGCAGTGATCCCGGGGTACGCACTCGGCGGCGGGTGTGAGCTGGCGTTGGCCTGCCACCTGCGCGTGGCGTCGGAAAAGGCCCGCTTCGGGCTTCCGGAAGTGGGACTGGGGATCATCCCCGGCTACGGAGGCACCTTGCGACTGGCCCGCCTGGTGGGGCTGGGCCGCGCACTCGAGATGACGCTCACCGGAGAGATGGTCGGCGCCGCCCGGGCCATGGAGATCGGGCTGGTCAACAAGGTCTTCCCGCCCGAGGAGCTGCACGAGGGTGCCCGCTCCTTCCTCCGTTCCATCACCAAGAATGGGCCCGTGGCGGTGCGGATGGCCTTGGAGTCGGTGTTCCATGCCCTCGATGCCAGCCCGGAGGACGCCCTCGAGTTCGAGTCCTCGCTGTTTGGCCTCCTGGCGTCGACAGAAGACATGAAGGAAGGCATGGGCGCGTTCCTCGAGAAGCGGAAACCCGACTTCAAGGGACGCTGACCCAGCCGGCGGGGGCCCGCGGAAAGGTCTTCCGGGCCCCTTTCTCTAAGTTGTTGTTTCACTAGATCTTCCGAGGCCGTCTCCAGGTTGGAGAGCGGCCCCTCCTGTGTTAGATTTCCCCATGCCGCATCGGTCCCCGGAGCCTGCGCGCGAGCGTCCGTGCGCCTGACCCGTCTGTCGCTCCAAAACTTCCGCAATCTGGCCGCCCAACGGCTCGAGTTTCCTCCGGAAGGGGTGGCGGTGATCGGGCGGAACGCGCAGGGGAAGTCGAACCTGCTCGAAGCGATCTACTACCTGGAGACCCTGCGTTCCTTCCGGGGGGCGCAGGACGCGCAACTCGTGCGCTTCGGTGCGGACCACTTTCGCATCGTGGCGGACGTACAGGAGGAGGCCACGGACAGGTCGGTGCAACTGGCGGCTGCCTTCGAGCGAAGTCAGAAGCGCAAGAAGGTCACCGTGGACGGGTCCGAGGTCGAACGGCTTGCGGACGGCCTCGGTCACCTGGCGGCGGTCATCTTTTCTCCCGCGGACGCCGCCTTGGTCAGCGGTGGCCCGGTGGAGCGGCGGCGGCACATGGATGTGGTCCTCTCGCTCAACAACCCGGGCTACCTCGCGGCCGCCCAGCGCTTCCGTCACGCGCTCGCTCAGCGCAACGCGGCGCTCCGCACCGGAGCCCCCGCGAGCGCGGTACGCGTATGGGACGACCCCCTGGTTGCCGCAGGGAGCGAGTTGATGGAGGGCCGGTCGGCCTGGGTAGGTCACTGGCGGGAGCGGTTCAGCGCCTTGTACACGGCGGTGTCCGGCGGTGAGGACGCCTGGATCGACTACGATCCTCAGCTCTCGCGTGAGGATGGCGAAACCTGGTCGGACGCCTATCGGGCGAGCTTGGAAGCAGGGTGGGAACGGGATCGACGGATGGGCAACACCGGGACCGGCCCCCACCGGGACGACCTGTCCATCCACCTGGAGCGCGAAGGCGGTAAAGCCGCCGCGCGGGACTACGGGTCGGGTGGCCAGCGACGCACCGCGGCCTTGGCCCTTCGCCTGATCGAGGCGGAGACCATCCGAGAGAGTCGGGGCCAGCGCCCCATGGTCCTCCTGGACGATGTCTTCGCCGAGCTGGACGAGTCGCGCTCCGAGCGCGTGATGCGCTTGTTCGAAGACGACTGGGTCGGCCAGGTGGTGCTGACGGCGCCCAAGGAGGGAGATGTGCGGGTCAAAGGCGACGCTCTGGCTCGTTGGACCATCGACGACGGGGTGATCTCGACATGAGCGCCAAGACGCCCGCCCCGCTGTCGGAGCTGCTGGGCAACGTGCTGAAGAGCCCTCGGTTGCAAGCCGGCATGGCTCGGGCCCAGGTGGTGGCCGAGTGGGACGAACGCGTCGGCGAGAAGATCGCCGCCGTCTCTTCGGTCCGTTCCTTTTCCGAAGGAACGCTATTCGTGGAAGTGCGCTCGAGCGCCTGGTTGATGGAGCTCGAGATGATGAAGCGCGATATCCTCGCGCGACTGAACCAGGGGCAGGGAAAAGGCCCGATCGAGAAGATCGTCTTCGTTCAGGCCGCGACCCCGACGTCCCCGTCCCCTCACGCCGGGTAAGGGAGCATGGCGGCCGACAAGAAGAGCAAGGGAAGTGACTACACCGCTGGGCAGATCCAGGTGCTCAAAGGCCTGGAGGCAGTGCGGAAACGCCCCGGCATGTACATCGGCTCCACATCCGCCCGCGGGCTGCACCATCTGGTCTACGAAGTCGTCGACAACTCGATCGACGAGGCCATGGCGGGATACTGCACCGAGGTCCGGGTGACCATCCACCCCGACGACTCGGTGACGGTCGCGGATGACGGGCGCGGCATTCCGGTCGACATCCACCCGACGGAGAAGGTGCCCGGCGTCGAGCTGGCCATGACCACGCTCCATGCGGGCGGCAAGTTCGACAAGAGCACCTACAAGGTCTCCGGCGGTCTACACGGCGTGGGCGTCAGCGTGGTCAACGCCCTGTCCGAGATGCTCGAGGTGGAGATCCGCCGAGACGGGAAGGTCTACAAGCAACGCTATCGGCGTGGTGTCAAAGAGCACGATCTGAAGGAGGTGGGCAAGTCCAAGGAGACCGGCACCACGGTCACCTTCAAGCCGGACGCCCAGATCTTCACCGAACTGCGCTACAACTTCGACACCCTCTCCAATCGTCTGCGCGAGCTCGCGTTTCTGAACAAGGGACTGCGCATCGTCCTCGAAGACGAGCGAGAGAAGCCCAAGCTCGAGGAGACGTATCAGTACGAGGGCGGGCTGGCCAGCTTCGTCGAGTTCCTGCGTGGGACGCGCTCACCGCTCCACGACAAGGTCGTCTATTTCGAGGGGTCCAAGCCGGAAGCGGAGATCGAGCTGGCCCTTCAGTATGACGACGGATACTCCGAAAACACGCACACCTTCGTCAACAACATCAATACGCACGAGGGTGGATCCCACCTGACCGGCTTCAAGGCGGCGCTCACCCGCACCATCAACGACTACGCCCGCCGCAACAAGCTCTTCAAGAAGGACGACGAGAGCCTCTCGGGCGACGATGTGCGCGAGGGCCTGACCTGCGTGCTCAGCGTCCGCGTCATGGAGCCCCAATTCGAGGGGCAGACGAAGACCAAGCTGGGCAACTCCGAGGTACGGGGCGCGGTGGAGGCGGCCGTCAACGAGCATCTGGGGATCTTCCTGGACGAGAATCCCAAGGCCGCCCGTGCCATCATCGACAAGTCCCTGCAGGCTGCGCGCGCCCGCGAAGCCGCGCGCAAGGCGCGGGATCTGGCCCGGAAGAAGAGTGCCCTGGAGGGCGGTGTGCTTCCGGGTAAGCTGGCCGACTGCTCACTCACGGATCCCTCGCTCTGCGAGATCTACCTGGTCGAGGGTGATTCCGCCGGTGGCTCCGCCAAGATGGGTCGTGACCGTCAGTATCAGGCGATCCTGCCCCTGAAAGGAAAGATCCTGAACGTGGAGCGGGCCCGGATCGACAAGGTGCTGTCCAACGACGAGATCCGCGCCATCATCACCGCGATCGGTGCCGGCATCCGGGACGACTTCGACATCGGCAACGCCCGGTACCACAAAGTGATCATCATGACGGATGCCGACGTCGACGGTGCCCACATTCGTACCCTTCTGCTGACCTTCTTCTTCCGTCAGATGCGTGAGCTGATCGAGGAGGGCTACGTGTACATCGCGCAGCCCCCGCTCTACCGGGTGCAGAAGGGCAAGTCCGAGCTCTACGCCTACTCCGACCAGGAGCGGGACGACATGGTCAAGCGGCTCGACAAGGGCGCCAAGGACGGGAGGGTCAACATCCAGCGCTACAAGGGTCTCGGGGAGATGAACCCCGAGCAGCTCTGGAAGACCACGATGGACCCGGAGAGCCGCACCATCCTGCAGGTCACCATGGAGAGTGCCGCCGAGGCGGACATGATCTTCTCTCGCCTCATGGGAGACGACGTCGAGCCCAGGCGCGAGTTCATCGAGAAGAACGCGAAGTTCGTGCGCAATCTGGACGTCTAGGCAGCCCTGCCCCACTGGTGCGGAGCGTCCCTGGGGAAGCTGCGGCCGGAGGTGGCCGATTTCAGTTCAGGGCGAGGCGGACCTGAACGATCTCGAAGTCGGTGATGGCGGTAAGCGTGTCCCCCTTGAGGGTGGCGCTGTTTGCGCTCGCGAGCAGTGCTGCCGTGGTGGGATCACGACTGACGAGCTTGCGTACGGTCCGCTGCTCGAGGTCGACCCAGAGCCCGAAAAAGTCGGGACCCCGCGTCAACAGCAGCACCGAGGCCTCATCTTGTGCTTCGGCGTCCTTGGCGAGACTACGGCTGGCGGTCGTCTCCCAGGGGAGGTCCGCGGTCCTCAGGTCCAGCTCCTCCACAAGGGGATGCCACAGGCGTTCGGGGAGGGAGGCCCGTTCCAGGAGGTCGCCGCTGTCGAGCGAGTAGGTGAGCACCGTGCCACTGCGGGGTTCGAACACGAGCACCCTGGAATCGGCCACGCCGAGCAGGTCGAGCATTTCCAGTGCGGCGCCGTCGGCCGAGCGCAGCGAGTCCAGATCGGACGGTAGGTGTCCGAAGCGCCTGACACGCATCCCCTCGACTTCCGTCAGGAGTGCAGCGGAGTCCGGCATCAGAAGCAGGGCGGCGCGGTCCGAGAGAAGTGCCACGTCGTGCAGTCCGCCATCCCCAGTGAGCAGGTTGATGACCCCGTGGTACTCTCGGCTCTCGGCCCCGAACACGAGGATGCGGGCTGCCTCGAGGTCGTAGACGCCGATCCAAGGTCCGGAGCGCGAGAGCAGGTAGGGGCTCTGCGCTTCCCCGGGCCCCTGCCCGCGCTGCGTCAGCCGTGCCCGTACGCGGAGATCGGGCGTGATGTCCACGAGTTCCGAGACCCTGGGGTCGGTGACCAGGTAGCCTCCGGGCGTGGAGCGGATATGGACGGGCGAGGTCAAGCCGAGGGTATCCTCTAGGATCTCGACCCGGTGGGCGATCGTTTCCACGACCTCGATGTCCTCGCTCAGTGCCAAGGCCTCGGGAGGAGCCTCCGGGTCGTGGGAACAGGCGCCGGTGAGGAGCGCGGGAATCAGCGCGAAGCGGGCGACTACCCGGTGAGCTGCGTTCATGGAGCGCTCCTCGATCGTTGAGGAGCGCGCCCAGCGTGGGCCGGGCGCGCTCCGGTCCGTGTCAGATCAGCTGGTAGGTGCCGCAGTTCACCTTCGTGTAGCCTCCTCCGAGCATCGAATACGTCCCCTCGTAGTACTGCACCTCGGTGGTGCTGCTCACGCTTCCCCCGAACTTCGAGAGGGAGCCGCCGGCGCTGACCGTGATCGTCTTCTTGACGAGGGACTCTCCGATCAGCGTGCCGAAGGCGGCCCAGCTCGAACCGCCCGAGATGTAGTCCGCGCACCGGGTCGGGTCCGCGCGCAGCGGTTGTGGGCGGTGGAACGTCAGTGTCATCGCAGCCAGAAGTGCCAGAAGGAGTGACCGTCGAAGCATCGTGCCTCCTCGTGCTGGCGCCGCCCCCAGGTGGAGCGGCCGTGAGTGGGACGCCGCGCCCAAGGGCGACGTCCGACAAGCTCACGCGGCACCAGGTGCGCGAGGATGTGTGATTTGGCCGACTTGTGCTGGTAACCTGAGCCCGCCGCGGCCGATATGTCCATGGCTGGATGGGACGGATTGGGTAGGGCGGCGACGGCTTGTTTCTGAGGGGTCCGAGGGGTGGTGGCGTGCCCTCGGACGAAGAGCCGGCGTCCGGCGGCGCTTATCCGGCGACCTGCGACTCCGAGGCCGCGGAGGCAGCAGAGGCGGCTGCCCCCTCGGCCGCAACGGCTTCGAGGATCTTCCGACCCACGGCGCCACCGTGCAGGTCGATGGCCGTGTGCAACGCCATCGGCCAGAGCAGCGAACCCGTGGCGACGAACAGAAGGGCGGCCCCCAGGCCGATGATGCCTGTCTTCAGAACGCCGGCGCGACCCTGGTAGGCATGCGCCAGCCCGAACGCCACGCCTGCGAGCAGCGCGGCAGTCCAAAGGCCGGTGAAGACGGCCAACACCGCGATCAGGTAGCCGCGATACAGGACCTCCTCGCAGACGCCGGCCGTCAAGGAGAGCCACCGAAACGTGGAGGCCTCCGGCTGCGTGTGCGGGAGTAGATCCGCCACGCCGTCTGTATGGCCGGCCAGCCCCGCCAAGGTGGCTCGATCGAGCCCCGACACTGCGCGCCACTGCGCAAAGAGGAAGAGTATTCCGGCCAGTGTCACGCCGATGCCGAGGACCGACCGGAGATCCAGGGGCAGGGTCAGTCCGAGCAACTCCCGGGTCCGACCGGCTGCGAACCACCAGACCATCACCAACGCGGTGAGGAGCCACTGGCGCAGCATGCCACCCAGGTACTGTCTCCGCCGTGCGGCGGGACCTCCGCTGCGCACGCGCTCCTGGAAACGCCGATAGCTCCAACGCGCATACAGCGGGGCGACCACGAGCAGCAAGGCCGTGATCAGGTAGTCCAGCAGGACGGGCCTCATGGGTCTCTGCTCCTCTGGGAGGGGCTGGCGTCCCGAGCCGGGGTCAGCACGAGAGTGATGGCGTAGAGCCGCTCGGAGCTCGGCGTCGCCTTCGCAGTCCGGAACAGCGACACCAGCTGCTCGATCAAGGCGTTGGCGCGCTCGAGTTGGCGGGCGCTCAGGCGGGCCTTTCCGCGCAGCGCCACGAGCTCGCGCTCGCACCCGGCCGTGCACGCGTCTCCGGCGGCGAGCGCCTCCGACGTCTCCCGGCCGGTGAGGCGCAGCATGGCCCGAATGGCGCGGCCGGCCGCCTCCACCTCGCTCGGAGCCGTAGCGCGGGCGGGCACCGCGAGTCGCTCGGGAACGACCGCGAAGACGCGTTCGCGCTCCCGACCCTCCCCGCGCTCCTCGGCGACGCGCACCAATCCGGCCTTCTCGAGCTGGGCGAGGTGGTAGTAGAGCGACTGCACCGAGCGGCCCAGACGATCGGCCAGCTCACGGGCGGACGCCGGGCCCTCTCCCAATGCCGAGACCAGCTCGATGCGAGCGGGCGAGGCGAGGGTGGAAAGAGGGGTGCTCTTGGGCGAGCGGGAACGGGAGGCCATGGGCGGCGCAGTCATTCCAAATAGTGTTGATTTTGGAATAATAATAGGACATTCGGCCCAGGTGGTCAACTGGATCGACGTCGGGGCGGTGTCGCTACCGCTGAACCGTCAGCACTCGCCCTGGCAGGGTGCGGAAGTCGACCCCTCGTGCCCATTCGCTCACACGGCCCTGGGGCGTGAGCAGAATCACCTCGACATCCACGGCGACAATGCCGGCGGGCAGACCGAGGTGCACGGGCGCCGTCCCCTGGGAGCAATACCCACCGCCCGTGTCCACCAGACGCGCCCCGAGGAGCCGGTCTGTTCCGGACTCGTAGACGCGCACCTCCGAGCCTGCGCGCGTGTGGTGCCCGCGTGCATCCAGCACCCGGACCTGGATGGAACGCCCGGCGCGCTCCGTGGGAAGCGTGTTCTTGAGCAGCGGGTGGGTCCCTACCTCCGGGTCGTTGTTGGCCAACGCCAGGTCGAGATCGCCGTCCTGGTCGTAGTCCGCCCAGCGAACGCCGTGGCTGGCACCCTTTCGCAGCACGAGCGCCGGCGTCACGTCGCTGAAGCTGCCTCCGACGTTGCGGAACAGGTGGTCGGGAGCCTCCGGCTCGGCGCTCAAGAAGGCCGCCACGAACAGGTCCGGCCAACCGTCGTTGTCGTAGTCGCCCCAGGCGGAGGTGGTGGAGTGGTGGTCCGCGGCCATCTCGGTGCCTTGGGCCACTTCCGTGAAGCTGCCGTCCCCGTTGTTGCGCCACAGCGCGTCCGGGCCGTAGTTGGCCACGAACAGATCGAGGTCCCCGTCGTTGTCGTAGTCGGTCACGTCGGGGCCCACGCCGCCGATCTCCTCGGTCCGCATGCCGCCGTCCATGCCCATGGCGGCAGCCACGTCCGCGAAATGGCCTCCGTCGTTGCGGTAGAAGCCGTCCGCGTCCCCGTTCTGATTCGCCACGAACGCGTCCAGATCACCGTCCTGGTCGAAATCGAACCAGGCCACGCCAACGGTGCGGCGGGGATCTCCGATCCCGCTCGCCTCGGTGATGTCCACGAAGGTACCGGCGTCGTTCCGGTAGAGACGATTCGGTCCGTCGCGCAGCGCCACGAACAGGTCTACGTCCCCGTCGCGGTCGACGTCGATCCAGGACGTCTGTCGCGTGGTGCCTTCCACATGGATGCCCAGCGACGCAGTCACGTCCGTGAAGTGCGCTCCGTCCCCGTCGTTGCGGTAGATACGGTCGGGAACGCTGCCCGCGGGGAACCCGATGTAGACATCCAGGTTGCCGTCCGCGTCGTAGTCACCCCAGGCCGCCACCCGGGTGTCTTCCGGGCTGGCCAGGCCGACCTGCTCGGCCACGTCGGTGAAGGTTCCGCCGTCGTTGCGATACAGACGGTCCGGCCGGTTGCGGAATCCCACGAACAGGTCGAGGTCTCCATCGTTGTCGAAGTCGATGAACGCGTTGGGTTGCGCCCCCGTGGCCGAGAACAGCTCCGGTTGCACCGACTCGAAGCTGGGCGGGAAGTCCGGGTCCTGGAGGGTGCCCTGTTCGGCGGTGCAGGCGCTCAGAAGGCACAAGACCGCGGCGACTCCCCGCCCGCGGTTCATGCCACGCTCCCGAAGGGATCGGTCAACGACGGCGACTGGGGCGTGAAGAGCTTGGCGCCTTCCTCGGTGATGTACATGCAGTCCTCCAGCCGCACGCCGAACTCCCCGGTGATGTAGATGCCGGGCTCATCGCTGAAGGTCATCCCGGGCGCGAGTGGCAGCGTGTTGCCGCGCACGAGGTAGGGCCACTCGTGGCCGTCCATGCCGATGCCATGGCCCACGCGGTGGGTGAAGTAGGTGTAGTCCGGCCCGTAGCCGGCATCCGAGATCACCTTGCGGGCTGCCGCGTCCACCTGCTCGCAGGGGACGCCGACCTGGGCCGCTGCGAGTGCCGCCGACTGGGCGGCGAACTCGATCTCGAAGACATCCTTCATCTTCTGGGTGGGCTCCCCCAGCACGAAGGTGCGACTCATGTCCGAGCGGTAGCCCTCCACCCCGCAACCGCCGTCGATCAGCAGGATCGTGCCTTCGCGGATGACCTGGGGGGTGCGCGACCCATGGGGCAGAGCAGAGAACTCGCCGGTCTGCACGCTCGCCCCGCCGCTGAAGCCCTGCTGCTCGTGCGCCTGCGACACCAGGCGGCCGAAGTCGCCCTGGGTCATCCCCTCCTCCAGCGACTTGTAGGCGGCCTCGTACGCGCGCAACGTCGCGTGGTTGGCCAGGGTCATCAGCTCCAGCTCGTGCGCGTCCTTCACGATCCGGCAGCCAGCAGTCACCGGGGTGCCGCTGGTGATCTCCAGCGCGGGCGCTGCTTGGGCCACGCCGTCCGAGAACACGAAGCGCACAGTCTCCTCGATGCCGACCCGGCCCGCGGCGATCCCCCGTGCGCGCAGGCCCTGGGCGATCAGGGCGTAGGGACTTTGGTCCTCGTGCCAGGTCATGACGTCACTGGCATCGTCGAAAGGCCCGTCGGCCAGCTGCTCGCGGGCGCGGTCCTCTTCGAACGACGGACAGACGACGAAGGGACTACCCGTGCGCGGGACGATCAGAGCCAGGAGCCGCTCGGACAGCCCCCACTGGATGCCGGAGAAGTACATCAACGACGTCCCGCCCGTGAGCATGAGGGCATCGATGCGGTTGTCGGTCATGAGCCCGCGCGCTCGCTCGATGCGCCCCGCCCGCTCTTCGCGGGTGATGGGCCGGGCCTGGTCGCGGACGGACGTGAGGGCGGCGATCGCCGGGGGCAACGAGGAGGAGCGCTCGGTGGTCTGCGAGACGGCGCCCTGGCAGGCGGTTCCGGCCAGCGCCGCGGAAGAGACGCCCAGGAAAGAGCGACGAGAGATCATGTTCAGGTTCCTGCGCTGAAGATGGATTTCGGAATCATGACGTGGACGCCGACCTTCTGGTCCACGAGCTGTGTGATGCGTAGATCGCAGGCCAGGCTCACCAATCGGTACGCCTCGCCCGTGTCGAGCCCATAGAGGTCGTGCATCAGCAGCGTCGCCTGGCGGATCGCGATGCGCGTGGCCTCCGCGAGGTCCTCGTCCGCACCCATGGCGATCCAGTGCGTCTGGGTCTCGCCTCGGGGCCATTCGATGCTCCGGCCTTTGTGCACGATGAGCTGGATGAGTCCGCGCAGGGAGGTCTCGATGGCGGTCTGGTCCACCTCGCCGTCTCCCTGGGCCGCATGCCCGTCGCCGATCTCGAAAAGAGCGCCCGGCACGTGTACGGGGATGAAGAGCGACGTGCCCGCCACCAACTCGCGGTTGTCGATGTTGCCGGCATGGACCCAGGGCGGCACGGAGCTCCAGCGGCCGGCGTCCGGTGGCGGAGCCACACCCATGCTCCCGAAGAAGGGGCGAAGCGGGATCTGGATGCCGGGGGAGAACTCGGCCAGCATGCGCTCCCGGTCCAGACGGAAGATGCGGGTGCGTTGCTCGGGGCAGAGGTCCCGCATGAAGCCGCTGCAGCCGTTGTAGCCATAGGGGATGGGGAGATCCACCGAAAGGATTCGCACCTCCAGCACATCCCCCGGCTCGGCACCCTCCACGTAGACGGGGCCCGTGAGGATATGCCCGCCGGGCCCTCGGTCGGTGACCACCTCGGTGATGTCCCGAAGGTTGAGCTGGACCTCCTCGGGTGGCACTCCGGCCGCCTCCAGACGCTCAGGAGTGGAGGTCAGCATGGTGGAGACGTCGACGATGTCCCCTGACTGGATCCGGAGGACGGGGGCGGCCTCGGCCCAGTAGTACCCCCAGGCGACCGTCCGCGGGGTCGCGTCCAGGCGGTGGACGATGGGGGTCTCCTGGGCCCCGACGGCCGGCGCGGCGGCCAGCGCGACGAGGACGAGCGGTAGGGTGCGGGGCATGGCGGTCAAGATGCTCGGCCAGCGGCGGCAGCGGCAAGCAGCGGGGGCGGTGCGCCCGGGGTGCCCGGCGGCGGAGCGCACGGTTCCGGAGCGCCCCTGGCCCCGGGCCCCGGAACCCCGGGGCCGGGCGCCCGGAACGGCTCCGATTCGGGCAGATCCGGCCTCAACTCACCCCTCTGTCGACCCGATCCTCAAGGGCGTACCCGCTGGATTGGCGGGACCGCCATGGGGGCCGCCGATGTCGCGACAGTGCAATGTCCTGCTGGTCGAGGACAATCCCGGGGATGCCAAGCTCGTCGAGCTCATGCTGGACGACCTGAGCAACTCGTCGTGTCGATATCGCCTGACCCATGCCCGCACGCTGAGCGAGGGCGTTCGAGCCGCCGAGGAGAACCCCTTCCACGTGGTTCTCCTGGACCTCTCCCTTCCTGACGGCATGGGAGTCGACAACCTGACGCCCATCCAGGCCCAGGTGGGCGACACGCCCGTGATCCTGGTGACCGGTCGGGGAAGCGAGAAGCTGGCGGTCCAGGCGCTCAAGCAGGGGGCCGCCGACTACCTGAGCAAGAGCGACCTGTCCGCGGAGGTGCTGCACCGCACGATCAGCAACGCCCTCGAGCGCACCACCTACAAACGCAAGTTGGCCGAACTCGAGACCTTCAAGGCCAATCTGATCGCCACCACGTCCCACGAGCTACGCACACCGCTCGCGATCATCCGGGAGTACGTGGCCCTGGTGCGGGACGGGGTACCCGGTCCCATCAACGACACGCAGAAGGACTGTCTGGAGAGTGCGCTCCGCAATTGCGATCGTCTGGCGGCCCTGATCAACGATACGCTGGACCTGCAGCGGTTGGACAGCGGCACCACGGCCATCCGACGCGAGCGGACCGACCTCTGGTCACTCGTGGACTCCTGTACGCGTGACTTCGCCCTGCAGGCTGAGCGCAAGCGGCAGACCCTGGTCGTCGATCTTCCCGCCGATCTGCCCATGGTCCTGGCCGATCCGCAGCAGATCATCCAGATCATGGTCAACCTGCTCGGAAACGCCGGCAAGTTCACCCCGGAAGGCGGTCGGATCCGAGTCACAGCGGAGAGCGGCCTGGACGCCGTGTCGGTATCGGTGGAGGACACGGGGGTGGGCATCCGCCCGGACGACCAGAACCACATCTTCGAGCCTTTCGCCCAGGTGGACCGGCGGGATGCGCCCGGCGCCCAGGGCACGGGCCTCGGCCTCGCGATCGCCGCCCGCATCGCCGAGTTGCATGAGGGTGCCCTCTCTGTGAGCAGCGCGCTCGGCCAAGGGGCCACGTTCACGCTGACGTTGCCGATCCACTCTGCGCGCAAGGAGCTGACGGCGCTGCTGCACGATCACGTGCAAGCCGCGGCACAGGACGGCAAGCGCGTCGGATACGTGGCGGTCCGCCTGCGGCGCGAGGCGATGGAGAAGTCGCCCACCTTGCTGGACGAGTTGCATACGGCCGTAGCGGGCACCTTGCGCAGGCGCGACGATTCGGTGGCCCTGTCCCGCGACGAAGCGCTGGTGCTCGCCGTGGGCGAGACCGAGCGCCCCGGCTCGCAGGGCCTGCTGCAACGCATCGAGGCCACGGTGCTCGAGCATCTGGGCCGCACCCTGCCCGTGGAGTTCGCCTCCGGAGAGGTCGGGCCGGATGACGAGATCTCCTTCGCGCTCGAGCGCCTGGAGTTCGCGCCCGCTCGGCATCTGCCGACCCGTGTGCTGGTCCTGGAGAACGTCCAGGGCGCGGGGCACGGCACATCGGAAGTGCTGGCCACGTCGGAGCTGGCACTGGCGGTGACGACCGCGACCGACGTCTTCGACGGAATGGCCGCGCTCGGTCGCGTGCGGCCCGACGCCGTCGTCGTGGATGCCTCCCTGCCGGGCTGTGCGCCGGACCAGATCATCCGGCGCATCCGTCGGCACCAGCCCGATTGCCGCGTGATCGTCCTGGCTCCGAGGGAGCGGGTCGAGCTGCCCCTGGAGGGAAGCGAGTCGCTGTGGCTGGAACCCAACAGCAGGTCCGAGTTGCTCTCCGCGCTCGGGAATATCTGTGAGGGACGCACCTGGAGCGCTGAAGAGGAGGGCGCCCAGGTCGTCGCGCACTGAAACCAACGGAGAACCGAACCATGAAGGTCCTGATCGTCGACGACGAGCATGACGTGCTGCGGGCGCTCAAGATGCGCTTCGAAGCCAACGGATACCAGGTGTGCTTCGCGTCGGACGGCGTGCAGGCCACTGCCATCGCGCGCCGCGAGCGACCCGATCTGATCGTGCTGGACATCGGCATGCCGGGCGGGGATGGGTTTGTGGTCGCAGAGCGCCTGCGGGCCACCGCGACCACGCAGATGATCCCGATTATCATGCTCACGGCGCGCACGGGGATCAGCGATGCACAGCGCGCGATGGAGCTGCAGGTGGATCGCTATCTCACCAAGCCCTTCAATCCCGAGGAGCTGCTGCGCGTCGCCGCCCAGCTGACCGGACAGGCCGCCTGAACCGATGGACGCAGGCGTGGCGGTGCGCTCTGGTGCGCTGGTGGTACGCGTCCAGGACGTGGGGGCCGAGTGGGAGGTTCGACACGTCTCGGACAGCGTAGGCGCCCTGCTGGGGCTTCCCGCCGCGGAGGTCGTGGGTCGTCAGGGTGTCTGGGAAGCCAGGATCCACGATCAGGATCGTGGGAGAGCGCTGCGCGCCGCGCAGTCCGCCCTCGAAGGCGAGACGAGCTCGGTGGAGTACCGGATCCAACACGCCGACGGGACCTGGCGCTGGGTACTGGACCACATGAGTCCGCCGGATGAACCGCTCGCGCACCCGACGACCCTCACCTGCGTGTCGCTCGACATCACGGAGCGGCGCACCCGTGAAGACGCGCTGCGCCGGCAGGTTGAAGCGCTGCAGCGCTCCAATCGCGACCTGGAGCAGTTCGCACATATCGCTTCCCACGACCTTTCCGAGCCACTGCGCATGGTGTCGTCGTACACGCAGATCATCGCGGACCGCTACGGAGAGCGATTGGACGAGGCCGGCCTCGAGCTGCTGGCCTTCGCCGTGGAAGGCGCCCACCGCATGCAGGCGATGGTGAAGGGGCTTCTCGACTACTCACGTCTGGGGCAGGGAGAGCGGGTCCTGCAGGCAGTCGATACGCTGGCGGTGGCGCAGGCGGCCCGTGCTGCGCTGCGCCTCTCCTTGGAGGAGGCCGGCGCAGAGCTCGAGATCGGCGAGCTCCCGACGGTGCCGGGAACGGAGTCGCAGCTGTTCACCCTCTTCCAGAACCTGGTTGCCAATGCGGTGAAGTTCAGGAGGGAGGGGGTTGCGCCTCGGATCCGCACCTGCGCGACGCGCGAGGACGAGCACTGGCGCTTCGAGGTAGAGGACAACGGCATCGGCATTCCGCCCGAAGCCTACGAGCGCGTGTTCCAGATCTTCCAGCGCTTGCATGGGCGGGAGCAGTATGCTGGAACGGGGCTCGGGCTGGCGTTGTGCCGACGCATCGTGGAGCGCCATGGTGGACGCATCGGGATCGCGCCCGCCGAGGAGCACGGCACTCGCTTCTGGTTCACGCTTCCCGCGGACGCGCCGGCTGCGCCGGCTGGAGAGTCGGTGTGACGCCACGCGCTGCCGCCGACGTGGTGCCGGTGCGCGCCGGCCCCGCCACTTCCGCGCCCTCCACCTCGTTGGGCGACGCCGAGGCGACGGACGCGTTGTACGGGACCCTCATGGGGGTCATGGCCGAAGGCGTGGCGGTGCACGACGACCGCGGCAGGATCGCGGCCTGCAATGCGGCGGCCGGGCGGATCCTGGGGGTCGACCCCGCAGGTCTGGTGGGGCGCGCCTTCTCGGACCCCGATTGGCGGACCGTGCAGCACGACGGCCGTCCCTTCACGAACGGTGGGGGTCCGGTCGAGCGGGTTCTCGAGACCGGTCGGCCGGTGCGGGAGGTACTCCTGGGCCTCGCACGCGCGGACCGTTCCCGGGTGTGGATCGCACTCAACGCGGAGCTCATCCAGGACGCCGCCACGGGTGCCGTGACGGTGCTGACGACCTTCCACGACGTGACCTCCATCCGGGAGGCGACGGAGGCGCTCAGGCGCACCCAGGAGGAGCTGAACAGCTTCTTCACGATGTCCCTGGACATGCTCTGCATCGGCGGCTTCGAGGGACGCTACCTGCGCGTCAATCCTGCCTTCACCGAAACTTTGGGCTTCTCCGAGGAGACGTTGCTCCGGCGGCCTTTTCTCAAGTTCATCCATCCCGCCGACATCAACCCCACGGTCGAGCAGCTGCGTCGCTTGGCCAACGGGGAGATGACCCTGCGCTTCGAGAACCGGCACCTGCACAAGGACGGGCACTACGTGTGGCTCTCCTGGTCCGCACGACCGGATGGGGCGGGACGCATCCACGCGCTGGCCCGCGACGTGACGCAGCAACGCGAAGCTCAGGCGGCCCTTCAGCAGTACGCCGAGCACCTGGAGCGGAGCAACAGCGCTCTGGAGCAGTTCGCCTTCGCTGCCTCGCACGACCTGCAGGAGCCGCTGCGCACGGTGAGCAGCTATGCACGCCTCCTCGACGAACGCTATCGAGGCCGACTGGATGGAGACGGGGACGAGTTCCTGCATTACTTGACGGATGCCGCGGACCGCATGCGGCTGCTCGTGCAGGACCTGCTTTCCTACGCCCGCTTGGGCCGGCAGGGAGCCAAGCGCCAGCCGGTCGACGGCGGCCGCATGCTGGCCAACATCCTCAACGACCTCGACACCGCCATCCGGGAGGCGGGCGCGGTCGTCGAGGTGGGACCGCTACCGGTCATCGAGGGTGACGCGACCCAGCTGGGACTGGTGATGCAGAACCTGATCGGAAATGCCATCAAGTTCCACAGCAAGCGACCGCCTCATGTGCGTGTGCAGGCGCGCGAGCAGGAGGACGGTTGGGAGATCTCCGTGGCGGACAACGGAGTTGGCATCCCTGCCGAG